>NZ_JBIUBL010000005.1:0-370876 GCF_044548015.1 Streptomyces sp. NPDC052236
ATGCTCGAAAACGGTCATATTGCGGCCGATCTCACCCAGACCGCCCAGGGCGACAATCCTCAGCCCTCCCTTGGGTAGCGGAGGGGCGGCTTTCAATTCGGGATGCGGATGACTCATACCATGACGCTACCGGAGAGTTTTAGGTGCTCCCTACCTGGCCTCCCCGGCTGGTCGGCCAGTAGGCGCCGGGAGACGCGCAATTGCCGACCTACCCTGACGTCAGGGTAGGTTTATGGGCGGCAAAGATGCCGAGCGGGGGCGACGCGAGGTGGTGGAGCCGTGGGCGGAAAGCTGATGCGGATCGGCGAGGTGTCCGAGCGCACAGGACTGTCCCTGCGCACAATCCGGCACTATGAGCATGTCGGAGTGGTGGCTCCCAGCGAACGCAGCCTCGGCGGATTCCGGCTCTACACGGAAGCCGAGGTGCGCCGCCTGGCGCTGGTACGCAGGATGAAGCCGCTCGGCTTCTCCCTGGAGGACGTACGGGCGCTGCTGGATGTGCTGGACCAGCTGCCCGACACAGGCGGCCCACTGCCCGGGACCGATGATCAGGCGTACGAGGAATTGGTGGCGAAGTTGCGGAAGTACTGGGTGCGAGTCGATGCGCGGTGTGAGGACCTGCGCCGGGAGCTGGGGGCGGCGGAGGAGTTCGCCCGCTCGCTGCACGGGCATCTCGCCCAGCTGCTGGATGCGCCGGTCGCCGTCTCGAAGGCGGCCCGGTGATCGCGCCGGGCGGTGGGCGTGCGGCGAGTGAGGCGGGCCGAAGGCGTACGTTCGCGGTGATCAGCCACCCGGATGCGGGCAAGTCGACGCTGACCGAGGCCCTCGCGCTGCACGCGCAGGCGATCACCGAGGCGGGCGCGGTGCACGGCAAGTCCGGGCGGCGCGGGGTGGCCTCGGACTGGATGGAGATGGAGAAGGCCCGCGGCATCTCCGTTACGTCGGCGGTGCTGCAGTTCGCCTACCGCGACTGCGTACTCAACCTCCTGGACACCCCGGGGCACGCCGACTTCTCCGAGGACACTTACCGGGTGCTGGCGGCGGTGGACTGCGCGGTGATGCTCATAGACGCGGCCAAGGGTCTTGAGGAGCAGACCCGCAAGCTCTTCGACGTCTGCCGCCACCGCGGGATCCCGGTGATCACATTCATCAACAAGTGGGACCGCCCGGGGCGTGAGGCGCTGGAGCTGCTCGATGAGATCGAGCGGGAGTTCCGGCTCAAGCCCACTCCCGTCACCTGGCCCGTCGGCACCGCCGGCTATATGCGCGGCCTGGTCGACGCACGCGAGCCCGACCGGATGCTGCGCTTCACCCGGGTGCCCGGAGGGACACACGAGGCTGTCGAGGAGCCGATCCCGGTCGAGCAGGCAGCCGCCGAAGAAGGAACCGACTGGGAACAGGCCGCGGAAGAGCTCGCGCTCCTACAGGCGGAGGGGGCCGAATTCGACCGGCCCTCGTTCCTGGCGGGCACGTCCACGCCGGTCTTTTTCGGCTCCGCGATCTCCAACATCGGCGTACGGCTGCTGCTCGACGCCGTCGTCGACCTCGCCCCGCCCCCCGGCGCGCGCGAGCTGGAGGGCGGCGGCAGCCGCCCCGTCGACGCTCCCTTCTCCGGGCTGGTGTTCAAGGTCCAGGCGAACATGGACCCCGCGCACCGCGACCGGATCGCTTTTCTGCGGGTGTGCTCGGGTGTCTTCCAGCGGGGCGCGACCGTCACGCGCGCCGCTTCCGGCCGGTCGTTCTCGACCAAGTACGCGCACAGTGTCTTCGGCCAGGACCGCTCCATGGTGGAGACCGCCTACCCGGGTGATGTGGTCGGCCTGGTCAACGCGGCGGCCCTGCGCGTGGGCGACACGCTCTACGAGGGACTGCCCGCCCTGTTCCCGCCGCTGCCGACGTTCGCTCCCGAGCACTTCGCGGTCGTACGCCCGGTGGATTTCAGCCGCTCCAAGCAATTCCGGCGCGGCATTACGCAGTTGGACGAGGAGGGCGTGGTCCAGGTTCTGGTGTCCGATGTGCGCGGGGACCAGGCGCCCGTACTCGCGGCGGTGGGGCCCATGCAGTTCGATGTCGTCACCGCGCGTATGGAAGGCGAGTTCTCCGCCCCCGTACGGCTGGAGGCCCTGCCCTACCACCTGGCGCGGGCCACTGACGCGGCGGGCGCGGCGGCGCTCAACCGGTCCCGGCTGGTCAAGGGCGAGGCACTGACCCGTATCCGCGACAAGGCTCAGCTCGCACTCTTCACGGACCGCTGGCAGGCCAACTCCTTCGAGCGCGAGTTCCCCGACGCTCTCCTCGAACACCTCTTGGCGGCACACGAGTAGAGCCGGACCAGCCGGGCTGACACGGCAAGCGGCGCGCGCGCCGTTGTCAGTTCTCGGTGCCCAGCCTGCGGCGGAGTGTGGTGGCGAAGTCCTCGGCGGCCATGAGCTGGGCACGCAGGGTCTCGCAGCGGGCGTCGGCCACCTTGCGGTAGGAGTCCAGACGCTGGCGCAGCCGGTCCTTCTCCTCGTCGGCGGCGGGGTCGTCCGTCGCCGCGATGCGGTCGGTGATCTCCAGCAGGTCCCGCATCTCCTCCAGGGAGAAGTCCAGCGGCTTCATACGGCGGATGACCATCAGGCGCTCGACGTCGGCGTCGGTGTAGAGGCGGAAGCCGCCCTTGCTGCGGGCGGAGGGGGTGACGAGGCCGACTTCCTCGTAGTGCCGGATCGTGCGCAGCGACAGACCGGTCCGCTCGGCCACCTCACCGATCTGCATCTGCCGCTCTGTCATCGCCGCGCGTTCTCCTTCTGCGTTCGCTGTCCTTGGAACATGTGAAGTGCTCCAGACGCTGCCCTCACGTCAGGGTAGAGTCTTTGATGAGGGCGGCCACGCTGTTGAGGCGCGGCAGGGCAGCCTCGCCAGAGCGCGCGGCCCCGATTGGGCCCCCTCTCCACCCGCGGACTTCCGGGCAATGATGCCCGACCGGCAGCCACCGCGGCTGCCACTCCATCCGGCATGGCCCCCGTTGAGGCCGGGCCGCCAGGGATTCCGCGCCCTGTGTGGAGTGGAGTACGACGCGTGTGCATCCGGCAGGTGGATGTGTGCGCCCGAACAGAAACGGTCGCATGTCCACACCGCTGTCCGCAGGCCCCAAGCTGCGTGCCCGTTTGTCGAAGCACACAGGCAAGCCCGACTGGCTCGCCTCCCCGAAGGTCTTCCGTACGGAGGTGCTGGCCGGCCTGGTCGTGGCGCTGGCGCTGATCCCCGAGGCGATCTCGTTCTCGATCATCGCCGGGGTCGATCCGGCGATCGGCCTGTTCGCGTCGTTCACCATGGCCGTGGTGATCTCCGTCGTCGGCGGCCGCAAGGCGATGATCTCCGCCGCCACCGGGGCCATAGCGCTGGTCATCGCCCCGCTCAACAACGAGTACGGCCTCGGCCATCTGATCGCGGCCGTCATCCTCGGCGGCGTCATCCAGATCTCCCTGGGCGCGCTGGGCGTGGCCAAGCTGATGCGGTTCGTGCCGCGCAGCGTCATGGTGGGCTTCGTCAACGCCCTCGCCGTCCTGATCTTCATGGCCCAGGTGCCCGAGATACGCGACGTGCCCTGGGCCGTTTACCCGCTGATCGCCGGCGGCCTGGCGCTCATGGTGTTCTTCCCGAAGATCACCACCGTGGTCCCGGCCCCGCTGGTCTCGATCGTCATCCTGACCGCGATCACCGTCGCCGCGGGCATCGCGGTGCCCAACGTCGGCGACCGGGGCGACCTGCCCTCCTCGCTGCCGGTGCCGGGCCTGCCGGACGTGCCCTACACGCTGGAGACGCTGACCACCATCGCCCCCTACGCCTTCGCCTTCGCGCTGGTGGGGCTGATGGAATCGCTGATGACCGCCAAGCTGGTCGACGACATCACCGACACCCACTCCAACAAGACCCGCGAGTCCATCGGCCAGGGCATCGCCAACATCGTCACCGGCTTCTTCGGCGGCATGGGCGGCTGCGCCATGATCGGCCAGACCATGATCAACGTAAAGACATCCGGCGCCCGCACCCGGCTGTCCACGTTCCTCGCCGGTGCTTTCCTGATGGTCCTGTGCATCGTCTTCGGCCCGATCGTCTCCGACATCCCGATGGCAGCCCTGGTCGCCGTCATGATCCTGGTCTCGGTGGGCACCTTCGACTGGCACTCCATCCACCCCAGGACGCTCCAGCGCATGCCGCTCGGCGAGACCACGGTCATGGTCGTCACCGTCGCCGCGGTGGTCGCCACCCACAACCTCGCCATCGGCGTCGTTCTCGGCTCGATCACCGCCATGGTCATCTTCGCGAAGCGCGTCGCGCACATGGCCCAGGTCACCGGAGTGGTCGACCCGGACGGCAACCAGGTCGTCTACGCGGTCACCGGCGAGCTCTTCTTCGCCTCGTCCAACGACCTCGTCCACCAGTTCGACTACAAGGACGACCCGGACGACGTCGTGATCGACCTCACCGACGCGCACATCTGGGACGCCTCGTCGGTCGCCGCCCTGGACGCCATCGAGACCAAGTACAAGAAGCGCGGCAAGAAGGTCACCATCGTCGGCCTCAACAAGCCCAGCGCCGAAATGCACGACAAGCTCGCGGGACAGCTCACCGCCGACCACTGACAACCGGCCGGGTCCGCGCGGCGGGTTTCAGGACCTCACGGGATCGGCAGGGCGTAGGTCCGGTCGAAGTGCTGCGCGATGAGGTGCTCGGCGGTGTCGGTGGAGAGTTGCCAGGCGTTGACGCCGGTGTCCTGGCCGTCCGTGAAGTTCCACAGCAGCCTGCCCCGCTTGGCGTCGATCGCGTAGAAACCGTCCCTGTTCTCCAGGGCCGGGACGAAGACCGCGTGAGGGCACGCGGCCAGGGTGCCGTTGAGATCCAGCGGGGGAGTTCTGCAGAACCAGCTCCGGGAGCCGTCGGCGGCGTTGAAGGCCTGCACGCCGTACGGGGTCGTGGTGGTGCAGTAGATCGTGCTGCCCGCCGCGGCGATCGAGGCGAATCCGGCGTCTCCCGTCACCCGCCAGCGCAGTTGTCCGGACGCGGCGTCCACGGCGACGAGGTCACGGCCGACGGCGAACACGGTCGGGCCGAGCGCCACCGGGGCCGGCCGGGACCCGGGGCCGATCGGATGGCGCCAGGCAAAGCCCCCTCTGTCGGTGGTGGCGGCCGCGACGTTGTTCAGCCCGTCGATGAAGACCAAGCGGTCGCGCACGATGACGGGTTTCACGTCGAGCCCGCGATCCTCGGCATTGATGGGGATGACCTGTGCACGGCGCGTCCGGAGATCCGTACCGAGGACGACATCCGTCGAGGTGGCCCGCTGACCGGCTGCGCGTTCGAAGCGGCGGCCCAGGATGGAAACTGAGTTGTCCTTGATTTTGCCGAGCAGTGTGTCGAATTGGAAGTCGGCTCCGAAGTCCAGCGAGAACCGCTCGGTGCCTGTGGACGGGTCGACGCCGATCACGGTCGATCCGTTGCCAAGGGCGACCAGGGCATCTGAGACAAGGAACGCGGGGGTCGGGGACTGGCTGATGCCGCGATAGGTCCACTTGGGCCGGGTGCCGTCCTTGAGGTCGAGGCACACCAGATTGCCCGCCCTGGTCTTCACCAGCGCTGTTCCGGCGTTGAAGGCGGCCGGCGCGGGAAGGAGAGGGTCGC
Source organism: Streptomyces sp. NPDC052236 (assembly GCF_044548015.1). NCBI lineage: Bacteria > Bacillati > Actinomycetota > Actinomycetes > Kitasatosporales > Streptomycetaceae > Streptomyces > Streptomyces sp. NPDC052236. The sequence goes on from NZ_JBIUBL010000005.1 coordinate 5,665, forward strand.
TGCGGTGGGTCCAGAACGGGGTGGGAGCTGGGCCGAGCGGTTTCGGCACCGCCGCGCCGGTTGCTTTCTCACCCAGGGAGGAGAGCAGCAGAGCGGCGCCACCGCCGACGGTGGCGACAGCGCCCAGCGACATGGCGGCCTTGAAAACCGTGCGCCGGGAAGGTACGGACCGGTCGGCGGCGCGCGCACGCCGCCCGCGGGAGGCGTGGCGGGTCGGGGGCGGCCCCTGAGGCACGGCGGTGTGCTCGGGTTCCGGCTCCGTGGGGAGAGTGACACTGTTCGGGCCGGTCCGTTCCTTGACACAGCCTTGGGCCGGTCGGCCGCGCGTGCCACCGCCAATGGCCATGGTGGCGGCCGGGATTCCCCCGCCCCCACTCCGGCCCCCGGCCGTGCTTTCGGCGCCCTCGGCCGCATACGGTCCCACCGGCAGTCGGGGGTCTCGGCGCACCCCGTCAGAAGCCAGGCCCTGTACGGAGATCAGCTCTTGCAGATCCATCAGATCCGCCGTGTGCCAGGCGATGGCGGCGGTCACGGATTCCGGCAGCCAACCCTCCCAGTTCATCTGGTCCGCGCCACTGGGCAGACACGTCGCCGACAACCAGTTCGGGGTGGGCCGCTCGTCGGGGGTCTTGTTGAGACAGAACCCGATGATCTTGTCCAGCGGGTCGGGCACCCCTGACAGATCCGGCCTGCCGTGCACCACCTGGTAAAGCAACGCGGCCGCCGAGGAGCCACTGAACGGTGAACGCCCGGTGGTGGCGAAGGCGAGCACCGAACCCAGACAGAAGACATCCGACGCCGGTCCCATCGGAGCACCGGTCGCGTGCTCGGGGCACATGTACAGGGGGGAGCCGAGGAGCACCCCCGACTGGGTGAGTTCGTAACCGTCGGTGGCCTGGACGATGCCGAAATCGATGACGCGCGGGCCGTTGGCCGACAGCAGCACATTGGTCGGTTTGAGGTCGCGGTGCACCAGCCCCGCCGAGTGCACGGCGATCAGCGCCTCGGCAAGGCCGGCGCCCAGCGCCAGCGCCGATTCCGCAGGCAGGGGTCCGTGGTTCATGACCGCGTCGGCCAGGGTCGGGCCGAGTATGTGCTCGGTGGCGAGCCACGGAACGGAGCCTTCCGGATCAGCGTCCACGACGGCCGCCGTGAAGACGCCGCCGACGGCTCGGGCCGCGTCCACCTCGCGGCGGAAGCGAATCCGGAAGTTCTTGTTCGCTGCCAGTTCCGGCCGGATGGCCTTGATGGCAACGGTGTCCCCCCGATGGTCCGTGCCCAGGAAGACCTGACCCATGCCCCCGGCCCCGAGCTTGGCGACAAGACGGTATGGACCCAGTTGCTCAGGATCCTCGGGATCCAGTGGCTCCATGTCCTCTGCCGCCTGTTCTCTTTGCGACGCGGTGCTGAACAGCCCACGTAAATGAAGGGAGATGGGGGCAGAGTATGGGCTGTTGTGACTGATGGGAAAGGAAACCGGAAGTGCCATGGCTCGGCTGTTGCCCTTGACACATGCTGGGTGTACCGCTCATGCGCCGTACGGGTGGTAAAGGACGGAATTCAGCCAGGGAGTCTCCCGCCGCGGCGCCCGGTGATCAGAATGCCGGCCGGGTCCGCGTACGTGTCGGGTAACTGCTCTCTCAGGACTGCGGGTCGAGCGAGCGCAGCAGATCCAGCAGCCCCTGCGCCGGTCGCAACCGGTCATCCGTAATGGGAGCCGGACGAGTGGCGGACATGCGAGAGCCCTGGGACACGGTCAACACCGGCCCGGTAACGGCCTTCGAGTCCCGCACGTGTACGGCTGCGGTACTGGCCGCCACCTCGACGCACTGACCGCCCTCCGCACCGGGACCTCCACCTGGACGAACTGGCTGCCGTCCTTCTTCGTGATCACCGTGAACGGGCGTGTGTCTTCCCCGCTTACAGATCGCCGGGATCGCAGGGACAGCCGCCGCTGATCGGCTGAAGGTGGTCAGCGAGGGAGGTTGCCGTGGTCGAGGCGCCGAATGAAGGCGGGCTTCCGGTAATGCTGTTCACGCAGGAGGTGCAGGCGGCTGCCGAACTCCTGGCTGAGTCCGGCGCGCGTGCTGATTTCGTGGAGGTCCTGGAGCAGCGCGACGGCCATGTCGTACTCGGCCGCCCTCTTGGCATCGATGAGGGATTCGACGCGCTGCCAGGCGGCTTCGCCCTGCTCGGCCAGAGAGGCCAGGCGCTGCTCTCGTACTGCGGCTTCTGCGCGTTCACGGCGGGCCGCTTCCTGGGCGGCCTGCCGCAGGGCGTGCTGTTTGCGGTTCTCGCGGCGTTTGTGGGCGGCGTCCAGAAGCAGCGCTGCCGAGCGTCGGCCCGGGAGGGTGGCCGGTGCCGGCGCGCCGAGCAGGCGGTGGAGCAGATCGGTGGACAGGTGGGGGTCCTGGCCGAGGGCGAGGCGTAGCAAGAAGGCGTTCTTGTCCTTCTCCGGCAGGGCGGCGACGAGTGGTGCCAGCTCGCGCTTCGTGCTCGGTGGCGGCTGGGCTGCTGCCGCGGCGCTTGCCTCGGCGGCCACGGCGAGCAGATCCGGGTCGACACGCAGGAAGTCGGCCAGTGCCCGCTGGGGTGCGGTGAGCTCGGCGAGGCCGGCCGGGACCGGGGGTTCCAGGACGCTCCGGAATTCCTCTTCGTCGTCGTCCTCACGTTCCCAGGCGGCGAGCGCGGAGAGCCAGGCCAGGTACAGGGCCCGTAGGTCCCCGCCGGTGAGTTCGGCGCGTACGCCGACGATGACGGCCAAGGCGTCCTCGGCGGTCTCGTCCCAGTCGCCGCCTTCGTCATCGCTGCGCAGATCGACGATCAGGTGGGTACCGGTGGTCCAGGCCTCGGTGTGTTCGTCGAGCAGGTACGGCTGCACGGTGCGCAGGTCGAGCAGCTTTTTGGGGAGCCGGAGCATCACTTGGTGGGTGCCCCAGTTGGTGACGTACAGGTGGGCGTCGTAGTACAGCTCGACCAGGCGCCGCGGGTCTCCGCGGAAGTTGCCCCACTGGTAGTCGTTGGTGAAGCTGGTCGCGGTGATCCGAGCCCGCGTGGACAGCGCCCGGACCTGCGCCTGCTGGGCGCTGTCCAGCGGGCGGTCCACGGCCACGAACTCGTAGTACTGGTACTCACTCACCCGGCGGACCCTACCGCCGCCGGCGCCGCGGGTGTCGTCATCGTCGAGACGGGACGGGGCGATGAGAGGGGGCCCGTGCCGCGTCGAGAAGGTGACGCAGGCGAAGGCCGTCCGGGGCCACAGCGGTGAGCAGTGTGCCGGAGCCGGCCAGTGGTGTCAGCGCGGCTTGGCCGTCTTCCGAGTCCTCCGAGGAGCCGCCGAGCAGTTGAGCCTCCGGAGGCGTGTCCTCGAAGGACGGGTCGACGATCAGGAGCTGGCCGACCGCCCGGTTCCCGGCGAGGACCGCCGGTCCGTCCCAGCCGGGTGCCCCCGGACCGTACTCGGCCTGTTGGTCGAGCAGCGTGCGCCCGCCGCGTCGCACCGTGAGGCGGGACATCACATGGCCCGGTGGCTCCCCCGTACGCCCCAGGATCTGTTCCTCGCGCAGTACGAGCCGTGCGGTGCGGGCGAGGTCCACGGTCCAGGTCTGGCGCAGATCGCTGCCCGCGGCGCTGATCAGGGGCTTGGGGAGCCAGTGGAGCTGTGCGTGCTCTCCTACGGTCAGCCGCACGTCATAGGTGGCGTGCTCGGACGTCGGGCCGCGAAGGGCGAGGGTCGCGGCGGCGGAGGTGATGTGCAGGGCCGCGCCCTGCTGGGCGGTGGCTTCGATGCGTAGCCGGTCGCCGCCGAGGGGCGCGCTCATGGCGCCGACGACGCACACCCGCGCTTCGCCTCCGCGTGAACGCAGCCGCCGCAGTTCGAAGGGCCCGTCGCCGTCGAGGACGGGCAGGGTGGTGGTGACGTCCTTGGCGACGGCGACGATACGGGCGGTGGCGTGGACGCTCATGCGGTCCAGGCGGCGAGCCGCGCGCGCACCCAGTCGGTGACCGGGCCGATTCCGTTCTCGTCCTTGAGGGAGGTGAGGGCTACGGGGAGTGGGCCGCGTTGTTCTTTGGCGTCGCGGGCCATGCGGCCGAGGTCGGAGCCGACGTAGGGGGCGAGGTCGGTCTTGTTGATGACGAGGAGGTCGGCGGTGGTGACGCCGGGGCCGCCCTTGCGGGGGATGTCGTCGCCGCCCGCGACGTCGATGATGAAGATCTGGGCGTCGACCAGGCCCTTGGAGAAGGTGGCGGTGAGGTTGTCGCCGCCGGACTCGACCAGGATCAGGTCGAGCGGGCCGACGTTTTCCTCCAGGTCCTCGACGGCTTCGAGGTTGGCGGAGATGTCGTCGCGGATCGCGGTGTGCGGGCAGGCGCCCGTCTCCACCGCGGCGATGCGCTCGGGGGGAAGTACGGCGTTACGGAGCAGGAACTCGGCGTCCTCGCGGGTGTAGATGTCGTTGGTGACCACGGCGATGGACAGCTGATCGCGCAGGGCCCGGCACAGGGCGGCGACGGTGGCCGTCTTGCCCGAGCCGACAGGCCCGCCGAGGCCGATGCGCAGGGCACGCCGGGCACCGTCGGGGCGCACGGCGTCGGCGCTGTGGGTGTGGCGTTCGGGGAACATCTCCCCGTGGTCGAGGTGCATACAGACTCCGGATCTTTCGCAGCGTGTGGTGGTCAGGAGGCGAAGAGGCGTACCGGCCAGGCGGCGTGCTGCTGCGCGGTGATGTCCAGCAGCGGCGCGGAAGCGGCCGGCAGCGCGTCGATGCCCTCCTCGGGGATACGTTCGGTGGCCGCGGCGGCTGCGGCGGCGGTCCGGTCGAGGTCGGGTGCGAGGCGGGCCAGGACCGCGGTGGCGTCGAAGGGGTCCAGGCTCAGCAGCCGGACCGCCGCCGCGGCCGGGCCGCTGACGGTTTCGTACGCCACCGCATACGCGGCATCCAGTGGCCCCAGCCCGGCCGACCGCGCGGCCAGGCCCAGTACCACCGGCTGGTGCACGCCCTGCGGCCGGGCCGCGGCCAGCGCGTCCAGCTCGGCCGACGGCCAGGTCGCGCGGGCCGCCCGCATCAGCTGCCGCCCCAGCCTGCGGGCAGTGGTACGGAGCGCCGGCGCCGGAGTGCGGGCGTCGGCGGCACCGTCGAGCGCCAGCGGATCACAGCCGGCGGTGGCCGCGGCGGCCAGCGCCGCCGCGACCAGGCCCGTGGTGTGCAGCCGCCCCCGGCAGAATTCCTCCAGCGAATCCGCGTCCTTGATGCGGCCCGCGGCCACGGCCGCTTCGGCGCCACCGGAGTGCGCGTGCCCTCCGGCGGGGAAGCGGCCATCAGCCAGGACCAACAGTGCGGCGCGGCTCATCAGCCCGGCCTCCTTCGATAGCTCAGAAGAGGAAGTACCGCTGGGCCATGGGCAGTTCGCTCGGATAGTTCCGCTCGACGACCTGGCCATCGACGCACGCCGTCACGTCCTCCACCTTCGCGCCCCCGACAATCACCTCGTAGGTGTCGGGATCGATGGTGACGTCGGGAGTGGCGTTGTTCTCCTTCATATGCTTCTTGAAGACGCCACGGGTGTTGCTGATGGGCTTGAACCGCTTGCCCAGCGCGAGCCGTTTGGCCAGCCCCTTCTTGATGGCCCGCTTGGTGACGAAGTTGAACGAGATGGAGCGGGGCGCCAGGCCCGTGGACCCCCATACGGCGCGGGGCAGGACAGGCTGCGGGGTGGTGATGGACGCGTTGGGGTCGCCCACCTGCGCGTACGCGATCTGCCCGCCCTTGATCACCCGGTGTGGCTTGACTCCGAAGAACTTCGGCTCCCACAGCACCAGGTCGGCCAGCTTTCCGGGCTCCACGGACCCGACCACATAGTCGATTCCGTGGGCGATGGCCGGGTTGACGGTGTACTTCGCGACGTACCGCCGGGCACGCTTGTTGTCGGCTCCCACCAGCTGTGCGTCCTCGGGCCTGCCGCACTCCGGCCAGTCGTCCTCCGGTTTGTCGCCCTCAAGGAAGCCCCGCCGGACCTTCATGACGTGCGCGGTCTGCCAGGTGCGCATGATCATCTCGCCGATGCGGCCCATGGCCTGGGCGTCGGAAGACATGATGGAGATGGCGCCCAGGTCGTGCAGGATGTCCTCTGCGGCCATTGTGGAGGGCCGGATGCGGGAGTCCGCGAAGGCCAGATCCTCCTTGATCTCCGGGTTGAGATGGTGGCAGATGATCACCATGTCGAGGTGCTCCTTGACCGTGTTGACGGTCAGGGGCCGGGTGGGATTGGTGGAGGCGGGCAGGACATTCGGCTCGCTGACCATCTTGATCATGTCGGGGGCATGACCGCCGCCCGCGCCCTCGACATGGAAGACGTGGATGGACTGCTTCTTGCCGATGGCGTCGATGGTGTCGGCGACGAAGCCCGCCTCGTTCAACGAGTCGGCGTGGAGCGCGGCCTGGACACCGGTCCGCCGGCAGACTTTCAGACACTTCTTGAGGACGGCGGGGGTGGCGCCCCAGTCCTCGTGGATCTTGAGGCCGATCGCGCCCGCGTCCACCTGGTCCTTCATGGATTTCATCGACATGGTGGCGCCCTTGCCGAGCAGCCCGATGTTGACCGGGAAGGAGTCCAGCGCCTCGAAGGTCCGGGCGAGGTGCCAGGAGCCGGGTGTGACGGTGGTGGCGGTGCTGCCGTCAGCCGGTCCCGTACCGCCGCCGATGAGCGTGGTCACGCCCGAGGCCAGCGCCTCACCCACCTGCTCGGGGCAGATGAAGTGGACGTGTGTGTCGACCCCGCCGGCGGTGAGGATCCTCCCGTTGCCCGAGATGACCTCGGTGTCAGGACCGACGACGAAATCCGTGGGGACCGGGCCGATGCCGTTGTGGCTGCCGGCCCCTTCGTGGATGGGGTTCATGGTCTCGTCGTTGTACGCCTTGCCGAGCGCGGCGATGTGGCCGTCGCGGATGGCGACATCGGCCTTGACGATGCCCCAGTGGTCCAGGATGACGGCACCGGTGATCACGGTGTCGGGGGGCTTGACGCCGTCGGCCGCAGCCGGGATGCGCGGCGCGGCGGACTGGCCCATCGATTCGCGGATCACCTTGCCGCCGCCGAAGACCATCTCGTTTCCGCTGCGCCCGGGGCCGCCCGCCCAGTCGTCCTCGATCCTGATCCGCAGATCTGTGTCGGCGAGGCGGATACGGTCACGGGTCGTCGGGCCGAACCGGTCCGCGTACTCGGGACGCGTCAGGGGGTCGGAGGGCTTGGGGACTTGGGCGGCTTCAGGGCGCCCGGGACGCTCGGCATGCTCAGCCATTGGCCTTGCCTCCGGCCTTCCCGAACCAGCCGTCGGTGTTGTCGAGTGAGCCGTTGATTTTGCGGGGCCGGCCCTTGACCTTGTTGCGCAGGCCGTGGACCACGCGCCTGCCCTCGATGGGGACGAGCTCGACCTCTTTGGAGATGTTGGGCTCGAAGCGTACGGAGCTGCCGGCCGGGATGTGCAGACGCTTGCCCCAGGCGGCGGCACGGTCGAACGTCAGCCCGGAGTTGGCCTCGGCGAAGTGGTAGTGGGAACCGACCTGGATGGGGCGGTCGCACGGATTGCAGACGGTCAGGGAGGTGACCTCACGCCCCTCGTTGAAGGGTACGAACTCGTCGCTCTTCTTCGCGGAGTAATCGATCTTCCCAGGGGAGACGAGCCTCTCGTCTTCGTCCTCGCCCGCCTCCGGGAAGGGATCGCGGATGCTGACAAGTTTCGTGCCGTCGGGGAATGTGGCCTCCGCCTGGATGTCCTTGATCATCTCGGGGACGCCTTCCATGACCTCCTCCCGGGACAGCAGCTTGCGCCCGGACGACATGAGCTCGGCGACGGTGCGGCCGTCCCGGGCCCCTTCAAGGACATGCACGGTCAACAGCGCCACCACCTCGGGGTAGTTGAGCCGCACTCCCCGTGCCCGGCGTTTCTCGGCGACGTCCGCCGCCAGATGGATCATCAGGCGCTCTTGCTCATGTGGAGTCAGATGCATAGGACCTCACCCTGTCCTCACCCTGTGTACGCCCTGCCCAGAGCTTCTGTCCTGGGCTCTGGTGCTGGGACCTGGCTTGTCGAGCATGGTCACGCGGGCAGAGCCGGAAACAACGCACGGCCAGACCAGGCTCGTATGAGTGAAGCCCCGAATGATTTACCGGATCGCGGCCAACTGCGACGGTACGTTTGCTTTGCGCTGACATGCGGCTGCAACTGCGTACGGTCGGCGTGCAGCCCAGACGGGTTGCCGTCCGGGGCGGCGATGACCTGCACGTTCATTCCGTGCTTGCGGTGCTTCTGCGAGTAGTACGGCTCGTCCGCGCGGATTCGGTCAGTGGGGATCGGGGTGCCGTCAACGATGACGTGGTCGACCTCACAGAGGCCGGTGAGGGCTTCGTGGAGGCCGGGCGCCCAGGAGGCCAGGATGTCCAAAGTCTCGTCGACGTACCGCCAGGCGGTGGCCCTTTGCGCAGGTGGACGAGAGTGGGCAGTGCCTGCTTGAAGCAACCGAGCTTGCGCCAGTGGGTGCTATGTGTCAGGCGGTGCTCGTACAGCAACCAGGAAACATGCTCGACGTCCCGTACGAGCTCGTCGAGCATGTCTCCTGGCTCATCTACGCTCGAAGGCGTGAAATCCGGTTGCCCTGACGGAAGTTGAGCTGCTTCAAGCAGGCCCTGCTCACTGCCGTCCAAGCGGATGTGTCCAGGTGATCAAGCTGCGTAGAGAACAGACGTGATCACCCACGGCCGCGGGCTTCCTGTGTCCAGGGCCCGACTCGCCCTGCTTTCACTATCTGTGACGGTGTGACAGGCCGACTGCAGCCAGACCCACTCAAGCTCCAAGACTCGCCATCGGGGCCCTCCGCACGGCCGGAGTGAAGAACATCACGGCCGGCCTACGCCGCAACGTCTGCAACCCCCGCCTCCCCCTCGCGCTCCTCGGCCTCGGATGAGCGCGAACCGGACATCACGCGACTACGTCGAAGCCCTGGCTCCAGGACCAGCGATGACAGGGACCACGGCTGCGGTGTCAGTCTGCTGAAGTATCCTTCCCGCCACCGCACACCGACTGTAAGGACCAAGAGAATTGACTGGCCTGTCTGCTTTCCCGCTGCCCTTTCATGCTTCCCGTTCCATATCGTTCGCGACACCCCGAACGCTGCGGGAACTTCAGATGATGCAGTGCAGCTCACACATTCGGGCGAAGCCGGGGTGGTTCGACAAGATAAACGATGCCGACATCGTCGTCAGGTGGACGCAAGAAGCGGTCGCCCAGGGCCTCACCGAAGCGCAGGTTCGCTACGTGCTTGCCGAACTCCTGCATTACGCCGCGCTGCGGGACGGACGAACCGGCGTCGAGGTGTCCGCCGTCGACGGGGTGTGGCAGTCGGACACACTGGTCGACGACAAGCTCAGATCCCGGCTGCGCGAGGCGGTTCGGGTTCTGGAACAGGTCCCCGACGCAGAACATGACTGGCATCCCGGATCCGACGGCCAGGTACTGGATCTGGTTCATCCCTCACTGTTCTGCCTGGTGAGAGAGGTGAGCGGTGCACCCGAGCGGGCTTGGCAGAACCCGACGGACCGCTACTCGAGGTACGAATTCTCGGAGAAATTCCAGTGGCTACCCACGGACGTCGACGTCAGTGACGACGGCGATGTCGCCTTCCGTTCGTACGTCAACAACGTCCACCCCGAGACTCATCGCGAACTAGCCTTTGTCCTGCCAGACTTGTTCGCGCACTTGCGCCCGCTGCTGGAGAATGTGCTCACCGATCTGCGCCATCCGCGGCCCCTGCGGATCGAGGCCGATCCTTACGGATGGTACGACTCGGAGCCGGAGTATCCGGACAAATCCTCCTACAGTGATGATGGGGCCCACGCAGAAGCCCTCCGTGCATGGGAAGAGGCCCAGGACGGCTGGTGGGAAAACCGCCGTCCGGCCATCCCGGATGCCCCGGCCTTCACCCCGCCCGAGTTGCCCGATGAATCCGCCCGAGTCGACCTGCGCGGCCGCCGTCTCCAGGTCATCGTCAAGCTCGCCACCATTCATCTCACCCCGGACAAGCCCGAGTACCCCGGAGGTTCCTGGCATGTCGAGGGGATGATGAACGAGCGGATCGTCTCGACCGCCATCTACTACTGGGACAGCGAGAACATCACCGAAAGCCGGCTGAGTTTCCGGGCGGCACTCGACGACCCGTCCTACGAACAGAACGACGACAACGGCCTGCGTGAGGTCTACGGCCTGGAGGACGAAGACGCACTGAACCAGATGCTGGGATCGACATCGACCCCAGCGGGCCGCTGCCTGGCGTTCCCGAACATCCTGCAACACCGCGTCGGCTCATTCCGCCTCACGGCCCCCACCCGCCCGGGATATCGCAAAATTCTCGCGTTCTTCCTGGTCGACCCGTCGGAAAAGATCGTCTCGACATCCGATGTGCCACCGCAACAACCATGGTCCGACACCTCGACCATGACGCTTGAACAGGCCAAGAACTACCGCGAACAACTCATGCAGGAACGCAAGTTCTTCGTCGACGAACACAACGAGCAGCTCTACGAACGAGAATTCTCCCTCTGCGAGCACTGAACCTTCTATCCTGAATACGTGCAGGTCAGGAGGGTGTGGACGGCCTGGACGATAGTGCCGATGCGGCGGGTGGAGCATCTGGCCCGCCGGAGCAGTCGCCAGGTTTTCAGCGAGCCCGCAGCCGGCGTGATCACGGTTGAACTCCTGGTAGTGCTCGTGCTGTTCGCGGTGGTCGTAGTAGGGGGTGCGAACGGTGGCGCCGGCTCCCTGATAGGCCCGGTCCGCGAGCACGAGGATCTGCCGGGTCAGGCACGCCTGGACGATGCCGTGGGCTCGTGCTGCGGTCAGGTCGGGGGTGAGCCCTGGTGGACGTAGCGCCAGGCGGTTGCCTCGGACACTCCGAATCCGGCGCCGACCTGCCGATATGTTTCGTTCTTACGCAGATGCGCCAGGGTGAGCAGGGCCTGCTTGAAGCAGCTCAACTTCCGCCAAAATGCCCGGAGTTCACGCCTTCGAGCGTAGATGAGCCAGAAGACATGCTCGACGAGCTCGTACGGGACGTCCAACAGGACCCCTCGGTCGCCGGTGTGATGGGTGAGATCACCACGCCAACGACGAAGGGCCCTGTCCTGTCACGACCTCCGCCCACCAGGCCATTTCACCCCTGTACCCCAGGATGAAAGAGGTTCAGTAAAGCGCCGTCAACGTTCTCGGGGGGCGTCGTGTCTGAGGGAGCGCTGCGCTGTCGGAGGCCCCCCAGGGGACGAACCTGCGCAGGTTCCGCCGGCCTTGGTCCACGAACAGCATCCCCGACGCGGCCGCCGTTCCGGTCAGCGTCCCGGTGGCCTGGCTCGGCCGTACCTCCACGGAGGATGCCCAGGACCCCACGCTGTCCCTCCCACGGCAGCTCCGCAATGCCCGAGCCGCCTTGCCACCCGGCTGGGTCATCGTCGCCCACTTCTACGACGTGGAGTCCGGCCGCAAGGAGCTGGACAACCGCGGCCGCTCGCTGGCGCACCGGCGGTTCAACATCCCCATCCCACGCGACGGCAGTATCTCCGATCTCCTTGAAGAGGCTCAGTGTCCTGACCGGCGCTTCGCGGCCGTCATCTGCGAGCCCATTGAGCGCGTCGCTCGCCGTACGTACTTCGGCACCAAGATCGAGTACGAGCTCGGAACAGGCTGGAGTCGCCCTGTGCGCCGCCGACGAGCCGATCGTCACCGGTCGCGGCGCCAAGCGCGCCACCCCGACCCTCACCCGACGCGTCAAGCAGGCCGTCTCCGAGTGGTACGTCCTACAGATGCTGGAGCTGTCCTGGGACGGCTTCGTCGAGCACACGCGACAGGGCTGGAACACCCGCAAGCCGCCGTACGGCTACCTGGCCGAGAAGGTCCCGCACCCGGTCCCGGCCCGGCGCGCCGAAGGTCGCACCAAGCACAGGCTCGTCCCCGACCCCGCCCGCTCTCCGGCCGTCACCGTCATCTTCCACCTCCGAGGACTGGACAAGCTCGGCTACGACGCCATCGCCGACCGCCTCAATCTCGACCTCGACCTGGCCGCATACCCGACCCCGGAACCGACCCGTCCCGACGCCGCCCTCGGCCGCTGGAGCGGATCCGCCGTACGCGAGATCCTCAGAAACCCGAAGTACACCGGTTAACAGGTATGGAACCGCCGTGCGACCAAGAAGGGTGGCCGTAACAACGACCCCAAGGACTGGGTGTGGTCGCCCCAGCCCACCCATGAACCGCTTGACACTCGAGAGCTTTTCGACGCGGTCTCTGTCATGTCCAAGAAGCGCCAGGGTTCGCGCACCACGCCCGGGAAGAACAGCCATCCGGATACGCAGCGCTCCTACAGCCTGCGGTCGTACGTCACCTGCGACCTGTGCGACCGCCGTATGTACGGCAAGAGCCGCCACGAGATCTCGTACTACGCGGCCAGCCGGACCCGAACGAGCACCACGACAGACCCTGGTTCGCCGCCCACCCCAAGAGCCTGTGGATCCGCGAGGAGACCTTGCTTGATTCCGTCTCGCGCTTCTTCGCCACCCGCGTCTTCGGCCCTGACCGCCGTACCCATCTCGCCGCGGCCCTCGAAACCGCGACGAACGCCGACGACTCGGCTGAGCGCACCGCCAGGGAACGCGACGCTCTCAAGCAGGCCGTCGCGGCCATCGAGCAACGCCAGAGCCGCCTCATCCGAGCCCTCGCCGAAGGCATGGGCGACTACGGGCTCGGTGAGGAAGCCGACCCGGAACACGAGCGGGCATTCCGTGATGGCATTCGCATGGAGCACGCAACTCTGGGCGGGCAGCGGAAGGCCCTGTCCGAGCAGCTGGCCCGCCTCCTGGCCCGGCTCGAAAATCCGGAGCCCGCGGCCAGGCGCGGCGACGCCGCCCTGCTCGACGCGCTCCCGGATCTGGACGTGGACCTCGCCCGCGTGCCCGAAGAGAAGCAGCGACAGCTCTAAGACGCCTTTGACCTGGAAGTCCGCTACAGCCGATCTCGCGAAGAACTCGCGCTACGGGTGACGATCCCGGGCCACATGGTTGACGAACTGACGCGCGTCACCCGTGGGCTGGACACAGGGAACAAAAAATCGGGTGCCCGTACCAAAGTACGTGCACCCGATCATGGCACCCAAGTTCAGAAACCGGGACATAATCCCCGATCTCATTCCCATGTTGTGGGTGCCCCCGGCAGGATTCGAACCTGCGCACACGGCTCCGGAGGCCGACGCTCTATCCCCTGAGCTACGGAGGCGTTTCGCCGCGCTCTTGCGGCGATGGATAGAACACTACCAGCTCCCACCGGGTCGCCAGGAACAGGTATTTCTGTGCCCCGCAGACCTCCCGCAGACCTCCCGAAGACCCCTCCCGCAGGGCTCCCGCAGCAGCTCAGCGGGGCAACCCCCACCACCGCCCCGCCCCACCCCACGCCCCCGCAGGTCAACGCCCACCCCCACCGGCTCCGCCTTCCGTGGCCCCGCGTCGCCCCCACAGGGTGGAAGTAGGCAAAACCCGGACGCAGCCCCACTTGCCGACCTACTCTCGAGTTGTGTCAGGCGCGTCCGGCCGAGTGCTCGTTGTCGACGACAACCGGGTGATTCGGCAGCTGATCAGGGTCAACCTCGAGCTGGAGGGCTTCGAGGTCGTGACCGCGGCCGATGGTGCCGAGTGTCTGGATGTCGTGCATCACGTCTGTCCCGATCTGATCACCCTGGACGTCGTCATGCCCCGCCTCGACGGGCTGCGTACCGCCGCCCGCCTGCGCGCCGATCCGCGGACCAGTCAGCTCCCCGTCGCGATCATCAGCGCCTGTACGCAGTACGAGGTGGAGAGCGGCCTCGCCGCCGGCGTCGACGCCTTCCTCGCCAAGCCCTTCGAGCCCGCCGAGCTGGTCCGCCTCGTACGGCGGCTGACCCACCGCGAAGGCCCGCCCGGCGCCATGCCGCCCGTCGAGGGCAGGCAAGGCAGGCAGGGCAGGCAGGGCAGGCAGGGCGCCGGGCGGGCCGAAAGCGCGCGGGGCTGACCGCATTGCGAAACCGGTTCGCTAAGGGCCCCCCTCTCTCCCCTACGCTTGTCCCGTGACCCCCGCCGATCTCTCCCGTACCGTGCTGCACGCCGTGTGCCGTGCGGTGGAGGACGGCGTGCTCCAGGCGCCCGTGCCCGCGAGCGTCAGCGTGGAGCGCCCGCGCCCCGGCGGCCGCGGGGACTACGCCACCAATGTCGCGCTCCGCCTCGCCGGGCCCGCCGGGCAGCAGCCCAGAGCGGTCGCCGAGATACTGCGGGACCGTGTCGACAAAGATCCCGGGATCGAGCGGGTCGAGATCACCGGGCCCGGGTTTTTGAACTTCACCCTCCGGCCGGACGCCGAAAGCTCCCTCGTCCGTGCCGTACGGGCGCGAGGCGCGCAGTACGGGCACGGGACCGCCCTCGACGGCGTACGGGTCACCTTCGCGCCCGGCGACGAACCGCGCGTCCGGGTCCTCACCCACACCGTCGTACAGCTGCTGCGCACCCAGGGGGCCGTCGCCGATATACAGGCCGACGCACACCAGACGCTGCGGGCCGTACCCGCGACCGGGCAGGATCCCATCCAGCAGTACGGATCCGACGCCGGCCGCTGGGCTCTCCTCTCCGCCGCCGCCCACGACCGGCCTCGCGACGCCGCCGCCTTCCTCGTGCAGCGTGAGAGCAACCCCCTCTTCAAGGTCCGCTACGCCTTCTCCCGTACGCACGCCCTGACTCGCGCCGCTGCCCAGCTCGGCCTGAGTCCCGCCCCGGAAATACCCGCGGACGCCCCGGACCTCACCGCCGCGATCGGTGACTACCCCGCCGTCCTCCTCGCCGCCGCCCGCCACCGCGCCCCCGACCGCCTCGCCCGGCATCTGGACCTGACCGCCGACGCCTTTCTCGCCTTCCAGCCCTCCGTGCTGCCCAGCGGGAAACCCATGGCCGCCCACCGTGCCCGGCTCGCCCTCGCCGAAGCCGCCGGGACGGTGCTCGCCGGTGGCCTGTCCCTGCTCGGCATCAGCGCACCCGAATACCTCTGAGAGCACGAGAGAGACAGAGAAACAAGACCATGAGCCGTTCCGCACACCCCGCCGGGCCCCGCCACGCCGACCTGCACGAGGGCCACTACGCCGCCCCGCCCTCCGACCTCAACGTCCTCGACGAGAAGGTCTGGGCCCGCACGGTCACCCGGAGCGAGGACGGCGTCGTCGCCGTCGGCGGGATCGAAGTGACGCGGCTCGCCGAGGAGTTCGGCACGCCCGCCTTCTTCCTCGACGAGAGCGACTTCCGCGCCCGCTGCCGCGCCTGGGCCGACGCCTTCGGCAAGGACGCCGACGTCTTCTACGCGGGCAAGGCCTTCCTCTCCCGCGCCGTCGTCAAGTGGATCCACGAAGAAGGACTGAATCTCGATGTGTGTTCCGGCGGGGAGCTGACCACCGCCCTCGACGCCGGAATGCCCGCCGAGCGCATCGCCTTCCACGGCAACAACAAGAGCACCGCGGAGATCGAGCGCGCCGTACGCGTAGGCGTCGGCCGGATCGTCCTCGACTCGTTCCAGGAGATCGTCCGGGTCGCGCACATCGCCCAGAGCCAGGGCAAGCGCCAGCGCGTCCAGATCCGGGTGACCGTCGGCGTCGAGGCCCACACCCACGAATTCATCGCCACCGCCCACGAGGACCAGAAGTTCGGCATCGCCCTCGCGGGCGGTGAGGCCGCCGAAGCCGTACGGCGCGCCCTCAGCCTCGACGGTCTGGAACTCATCGGGATTCACTCGCACATCGGCTCGCAGATCTTCGACATGGCCGGATTCGAGGTGTCCGCGCGCCGCGTCGTGCAGCTCCTCGCCGACGTACGCGACGAGCACGGCATCGAGCTGCCCGAGATCGATCTCGGCGGCGGCCTCGGCATCGCGTACACCTCCGAGGACGACCCCCGCGAGCCCCACGACATCGCCAAGGCGCTCCACGACATCGTCACCCGTGAGTGTGAGTCCGCCGGCCTGACCACCCCGCGCATCTCCGTCGAGCCGGGGCGCGCCATCGTCGGGCCCACCGCCTTCACCCTCTACGAGGTCGGCACCATCAAGCCGCTCGAAGGCCTGCGTACCTACGTCTCCGTCGACGGCGGCATGTCGGACAACATCCGTACCGCCCTGTACGACGCCGAGTACAGCGTCTCGCTCGTCTCGCGGACCTCCGAGGCCGAGCCGATGCTCGCCCGCGTCGTCGGCAAGCATTGCGAGAGCGGCGACATCGTCGTCAAGGACGCCTTCCTCCCCGCCGACCTCGCGCCCGGCGATCTGCTCGCCGTGCCCGCCACCGGCGCGTACTGCCGCTCCATGGCCAGCAACTACAACCACGCCCTGCGCCCGCCCGTCGTCGCCGTCAAGGACGGCGGAGCGCGCGTGATCGTCCGGCGTGAGACGGAGGAAGATCTCCTGCGTCTCGACGTCGGATAGTTGAGATAGATGTCTCGCATGCCGGACGGGGGATAGAAACTCCCGTCCGGTGAGTGAGACTGGTCCACACCGTTGATGCACGGGATGTAAGGGAAACGAGGTCGGATGATGCGTACGCGTCCGCTGAAGGCAGCGCTGCTGGGCTGTGGTGTGGTCGGCTCAGAGGTGGCGCGCATCATGACGACGCACGCCGCCGACCTCGCCGCCCGCATCGGCGCCCCCGTGGAGCTCGCCGGGGTCGCCGTCCGCAGGCCCGCCAAAGTCCGTGAGGGCATCGACCCCGCGCTGATCACCACCGACGCCATGGCGCTCGTCAAACGCGGCGACATCGACGTCGTCATCGAGGTCATCGGCGGCATCGAGCCCGCCCGCGCCCTCATCACCACCGCCTTCGAGCACGGCGCGTCCGTCGTCTCCGCCAACAAGGCGCTCCTCGCCGAGGACGGCGCGACCCTCTACGCCGCCGCCGAGGAGCATGGCCGGGACCTCTACTTCGAGGCCGCCGTCGCCGGGGCGATCCCGCTGATCAGGCCGTTGCGCGAGTCCCTGGCCGGCGACAAGGTCAACCGCGTCATCGGCATCGTCAACGGAACGACGAACTTCATCCTGGACAAGATGGACAGCTCCGGCGCCGGGTACTCCGAGGCGCTGGACGAGGCCACCGCGCTCGGCTACGCCGAGGCCGACCCGACCGCCGACGTCGAGGGATTCGACGCCGCCGCCAAGGCCGCCATCCTCGCCGGAATCGCCTTCCACACCCGCGTACGCCTCGACGACGTCTACCGCGAGGGCCTCACCGAGGTCACCGCCTCCGACATCGTCTCCGCCAGGCGCATGGGCTGCACGGTCAAGCTCCTCGCCATCTGTGAGCGCGCGGCCGACGGGAAATCCGTCACCGCCCGCGTCCACCCGGCGATGATTCCGCTCAGCCACCCGCTCGCCTCCGTACGCGAGGCGTACAACGCGGTCTTCGTCGAGGCCGAGGCGGCCGGGCAGCTGATGTTCTACGGTCCGGGCGCGGGCGGCGCGCCCACCGCGTCCGCAGTCCTCGGCGACCTCGTCGCCGTCTGCCGCAACAAGCTCGCCGAGTCCACCGGGCCGGGCGAGTCCGCGTACACCCAGCTGCCCGTGAGCCCCATGGGCGAGGTGGTGACGCGGTACCACATCAGCCTCGACGTGGCCGACAAACCGGGCGTACTCGCCCAGGTCGCGACGGTCTTCGCCGAGCACGGCGTGTCCATCGACACGGTCCGCCAGCAGGGCCGAGGGGACGGAGGCGGCGAGGCATCCCTTGTCGTCGTCACCCACCGCGCGCCCGACGCCGCCCTCTCCGGGACCGTCGAGGCGTTGCGCAAGCTCGACACCGTACGCGGTGTCGCCAGCATCATGCGTGTGGAAGGGGAGTAAGGAACCCATGACGACCAATGGCACCCACCAGTGGCGCGGGATCATCGAGGAGTACCGGGACCGGCTGCCGGTGAGCGACACGACCCCCGTCGTCTCGCTCGGCGAGGGCGGTACGCCGCTCGTCGCGGCGCAGGTCCTCTCCGAGCGCACGGGCTGCGAGGTGTACCTCAAGGTCGAGGGCGCCAACCCCACCGGGTCCTTCAAAGACCGCGGTATGACCATGGCCATCACCCGGGCCAAGGAGGAGGGCGCGCAGGCCGTCATCTGCGCCTCCACCGGGAACACCTCCGCCTCCGCGGCGGCCTATGCCGTACGCGCCGGAATGGTCTGCGCGGTCCTGGTGCCCCAGGGCAAGATCGCGCTGGGCAAGATGGGGCAGGCGCTGGTCTACGGCTCGCGCATCCTCCAGGTCGACGGAAACTTCGACGACTGTCTGAATCTGGCGCGTCGGCTCTCCGACAACTACCCGGTCGCGCTGGTCAATTCGGTCAATCCGTACCGCATCGAGGGCCAGAAGACCGCCGCGTTCGAGATCGTGGACGCGCTCGGCGACGCGCCCGATGTGCATGTGCTGCCCGTCGGCAACGCCGGGAACATCACGGCGTACTGGAAGGGCTATCAGGAGTACGCCGCGGACAAGATGTCGACGCGTACGCCCCGGATGTGGGGCTTCCAGGCCTCCGGCTCCGCGCCCATCGTCCGCGGCGAGGTGGTCAAGGACCCCTCGACCATCGCCACCGCGATCCGCATCGGCAACCCGGCCTCCTGGCAGCAGGCGCTCGCAGCGCGCGACGAGTCGGGCGGCTTCATCGATGAGGTGACGGACCGTGAGATCCTGCGCGCCTACCGGCTCTTGGCCGCGCAGGAGGGCGTCTTCGTGGAGCCCGCGTCGGCCGCGTCGGTGGCCGGTCTGCTCAAGGCCGCGGAGGCGGGCAAGGTCGACCCGGGCCAGCGGATCGTCTGCACCGTCACCGGCAACGGACTGAAGGACCCGGACTGGGCCGTCGCCGGAGCGCCGCAGCCCGTCGTGGTGCCGGTCGACGCCGTCGCCGCCGCGGAGCAGCTCGGCCTGGCGTAAGGATCAAGGCGCTAGGATCCTGGCGCAGGGACCCTGCCCCAGACACCCTGGCGTAAAGATTCGGCCATTTCCCGCTCCAGGCCGGACAATAAATGAGTGGACCACGTAGGGGCACAGGAGGCATGCGACACGCATCGTGCGCCTCCCGTGCGCCCTATGTCGCCACTGAACCTTCCTTCGATAAGCTGTACTGAACCCGCCCGCCGCATATGCCGCGGTGCTGCCGCCGTAACGGCCCACGGGTGTTGGCAACTGTCGAAAGATCTCGCGGTCACAATCAAGCGGTCACAACCAAGCAGTCAGAACCAAGGAGAGTCATCGAGCGATGGCCGGTCCAGCGTTCCGCGCCGCCGCCGTCCGGGTGCGCGTCCCCGCCACCAGCGCCAACCTCGGCCCGGGCTTCGACGCCCTCGGGCTGTCGCTTGCGCTGTACGACGACGTGGTCGTCCGGGTCGCGGACTCCGGTCTGCACATCGACATCGCGGGTGAGGGCGCCTCGACGCTTCCCCGCGACGAAAGCCATCTGCTCGTACGTTCCCTGCGTACGGCCTTCGACCTGCTCGGCGGGCAACCGCGCGGCCTCGAAGTCGTCTGCGCCAACCGCATCCCGCACGGCCGCGGCCTGGGCTCCTCGTCGGCGGCCATCTGCGCCGGCATCGTCGCCGCCCGCGCGGTGACCATAGGAGGCGAGGCCAGGCTCGACGACGCGACGGTGCTGGAGCTCGCCACCGAGATCGAGGGGCACCCCGACAATGTCGCCGCCTGTCTGCTCGGCGGCTTCACACTCGCCTGGACCGACGGGGGAGCGGCCCGCGCGATCAGGATGGACCCCTCGGATTCCGTCGTTCCGGTGGTCTTCGTACCCAGCAGGCCGGTGCTCACCGAGACGGCGCGCGGACTGCTTCCGCGTACCGTCCCGCATGTGGACGCCGCCGCCAACGCGGGCCGCGCCGCCCTGCTTGTCGAGGCGCTGACCAGGCGTCCCGAGCTGCTGCTCCCCGCCACGGAGGACCGGCTCCACCAGGAGTACCGCGCCCCGGCGATGCCGGAGAGCGTCGCACTGGTCAACCGACTGCGGGCCGATGGCGTCCCCGCGGTCATCTCCGGCGCGGGCCCCACGGTCCTCGCGCTGGCCGAGGACGGTGTGGCCGACAAGGTCGCACGACTTGCGGGCGAGGGCTGGGCGGCCAATCGGCTCACCTTCGACGCCGCGGGCGCGAGTGTTCTGCCGCTCGCGCCGCAGTGACCCGCAGTGACCCGAGATTGCCGGTGAGAGAGAGGGGGAATGTTTGTTGGAGCCGGTAGTGTTAACCTCAAGTCAGCAGCCGACGTCTTTGAGGCGCGGTGCTACGTGTCCCCATTCGGGACCACCATTCTTCCGGGAGCCTCCCCGACTGCCTGAGCAGCCTGCCTGAGCAGTTTCGAGCACGCTCCGGAAACGGCACGACACCCCTCGCTTTCCCAGGAGTGGGCCGAGCAGGGGGAATCTCGGGCCGGACTTTGCATGTATATCTCTCCGCCGTTAATTACCGGCGGGACCACCGCCCCGACCCGGTCCGTCACCCGGACCGCAGGTCGGACAGCACAACCGGTCGCCGAGCCAGAAGGCCGACGTCCGCTCCAGGGAAGGACCCTTCGTGAGCGACACCACCGATCTGATGGGCGTGACTGCCGACAACAGCGTCGACACGACCGCGCCCGCCGCAGGTGCTGCCTCTGGCACCACCTCACGGCGCCGCCGCTCCGGCACTGGCCTCGACGGCATGGTCCTGGCCGAGCTGCAGCAGGTCGCGTCCGGCCTCGGGATCAGGGGCACCGCGCGGATGCGCAAGAGCCAGCTGATCGAGGTCATCAAGGAGGCGCAGGCCGGAGGTTCGTCCGCGCCCAAGAGCGCCGAGACGGGCGCCGGCGACGCCGAGACCAAGCCGAAGCGCCGCGCCACCTCCAAGGCCCGTACGGGCGACGAGGCCGCCGCGGTCGCTCCGTCGTCCGCGCCTGCCGCCGAGAAGGCCGCCAAGGTCGAGAAGGCGGGCCGGGCCGACAAGGTCGCAGCCCAGCAGCAGATCGACATTCCGGGGCAGCCCGCCCCGGCCGCCGAGGACCAGCCGGCGGCCGGTGAGCGCCGCCGTCGCCGCGCCACCGCGCAGGCGGGCAGCCCGGACACCAAGACCGAGGTCACGGCCAGGGCCGACACGGCCGCCACCGCCGTCGACGTCAGGGAATCCAGGGACGTCACCGCCGAGGCGCAGCCGGACGGGAAGGCCGAAACGGCCGTCTCCGCGTCGGCGCAGGACGGCGCCGACGGCCGTCGCGACCGCCAGGACCGGGGCCAGCGCGGCGACCGTGACCGTGGCGAGCGCCGCGACCGTCAGCGTGACCGTGGCGAGCGCGACCGTGACCGTGGCGACCGCCGCGGCAAGGGCGACGACCAGCCGCAGAGCGGCCAGGGCAGCCAGCGCCAGCAGCGCCAGGGCGGGCAGGGCAGCGCCCAGGGCGGTCAGCCGGCCGGCCAGCAGACCGCTCCCCAGGGCCCCCGTCCCGACGAGGACGACGACTTCGAGGGCGGCAGGCGCGGACGCCGCGGCCGCTACCGGGACCGTCGTGGCCGTCGTGGCCGCGAGGACTTCGGCAACGAGCCGCAGGTCTCCGAGGACGACGTTCTGATCCCCGTCGCGGGAATCCTGGACATCCTCGACAATTACGCGTTCATCCGGACCTCCGGCTACCTGCCGGGCCCGAACGACGTGTACGTGTCGCTCGCCCAGGTCCGCAAGAACGGCCTGCGCAAGGGTGACCACGTCACCGGCGCGGTGCGGCAGCCGAAGGAGGGCGAGCGCCGCGAGAAGTTCAACGCGCTCGTACGCCTCGACTCCGCGAACGGCATGGCGGCCGAATCCGGCCGTGGACGCCCGGAGTTCAACAAGCTGACCCCCCTGTACCCGCAGGACCGGCTGCGTCTGGAGACCGACCCGGGCATCCTGACGACCCGGATCATCGACCTCGTGTCGCCGATCGGCAAGGGCCAGCGAGGCCTGATCGTGGCCCCGCCGAAGACCGGCAAGACCATGATCCTGCAGGCGATCGCCAACGCGATCACGGTCAACAGCCCCGAGTGCCACCTGATGGTCGTCCTGGTGGACGAGCGTCCGGAAGAGGTCACCGACATGCAGCGGTCGGTGAAGGGCGAGGTCATCTCCTCGACCTTCGACCGCCCGGCCGAGGACCACACCACCGTCGCCGAGCTGGCCATCGAGCGCGCCAAGCGTCTCGTGGAGCTGGGGCACGACGTGGTGGTCCTGCTGGACTCGATCACCCGCCTGGGCCGTGCGTACAACCTCGCGGCCCCCGCCTCCGGACGCATCCTGTCCGGTGGTGTCGACTCGACCGCGCTCTACCCGCCGAAGCGCTTCTTCGGCGCCGCGCGCAACATCGAGGACGGCGGCTCGCTGACCATCCTGGCCACCGCGCTGGTCGACACCGGCTCGCGCATGGACGAGGTGATCTTCGAGGAGTTCAAGGGCACCGGCAACATGGAGCTCAAGCTCGACCGGAAGCTCTCGGACAAGCGCATCTTCCCGGCGGTGGACGTGGACGCGTCCTCCACCCGTAAGGAAGAGATCCTGCTCGGCACCGACGAGCTCGCCGTCGTCTGGAAGCTGCGCCGGGTGCTGCACGCGCTCGACCAGCAGCAGGCGATCGAGCTGCTGCTGGACAAAATGAAGCAGACGAAGTCGAACGCCGAGTTCCTGCTGCAGATCCAGAAGACGACTCCGTCCGTCGGCAACGGCAACGACTGGAAGTAGTCCTGGTTGTATAAAGCTGTATCAAGCAGCCCGTTGTGCCCACCGTGCCCCGCGCGGTGGGCACAACGCGTTTCTTACGGAGTTCTCAGGTCGCCGTGCAACTCTTCTCGCTGCTGCGCCGTCTAGCCGGTGACGCAGGGGGTACCGGGAGAGAGCGAAAGCCGAGGAGACCATGGCCGACGAGAGCAACAGCGGCAGCGACGGCGCCACCGGCCGAATACGCGGCCGGGGCAGGCGCCGCAAGGAGCCCAGCAGAAGCTGCCGGGCGGTGACCATCGCCGCCTGGACCACGGCGGTCCTGGTGTTCACCGGCGGCTCCGGCCTCGGCTACGTCTATTTCAAGCTCAACGGCAACATCGAGGGCGTGGACATCAACGGCCGGCTGGACACCGAGGACCGCCCCAAGAACCTTGACAACGGCTCCATGGACATCCTGGTCCTGGGCTCCGACTCCCGCTCCGGCGCGAATTCCAAGTACGGCGGCGACGAGGGCGTGGCCCGCTCGGACACCGCGATGGTCGTGCATGTCTACGAGGGCCACAAGAGGGCCAGCGTCGTCTCCATCCCGCGCGACACCCTCGTGGACCGCCCGCTGTGCGCGAGCCAGAAGGGCACGTCCGTCGCCGCGGAGACGCGCGCCATGTTCAACACGGCGTACGAGGTCGGTGGCCCCGCCTGCGCGGTGAAGACCGTCGAGAAGATGTCCGGCATCCGTATGGACCACTACATCGAGGTCGACTTCACGGGCTTCGAGAAGCTCATCGACGAGCTGGGCGGTGTGAAGGTCACCACCACCGAGGCGATCAACGACTCCAAGAGCGGGCTGGACCTCGCCGCCGGTACCCACACCCTCGACGGGGAGCAGTCGCTCGGCCTCGTACGCACCCGCAAGAGCGTCGGCGACGGCAGCGACCTCGGCCGCATTCAGCTCCAGCAGGCCTTTATGAAGGCGTTCATCACCCAGGTCAAGAGCGTCGGGGTCTTCACCAACCCGAAGAAGCTCCTCGACGTCGCCGACACCGCCACCAAGGCGATCACGCCCGACTCCGAGCTCGCCTCGGTCAACGAGCTGATGAACTTCGCCAGGGGGCTGAGCAGCCTCGGCGCGGAGGACATGCACATGATCACGATGCCGGTCCGGTACGACCCGGCGAACCCCAACCGCGTAATCCCGATCGAGGCCGCGTCCCAGCAGGTCTGGACGGCGCTCAAGCAGGACAAGCCGATACCCGCGGCCGCGGTCGTGGACTCCGCGGGCGACAAGGGCGCCGCGGGCACCGTGGTCCAGGCCCAGGAGGCTCCGTAGGTCTCCCGTAGGTCCCCCGTCGGTCGCGGGGGAATAGTTGCGTCCGCACCCCTGTTTTGGGAGATACGGCCCAGTCCTGGCAGACTGGTACGTCGGCCCCGGTTCACGTACGAGCAATCCGCGTGTACGACCCGGAGCCCTCCCGAAACTAGGAGACACCTTGAAGCGCGACATCCACCCCGAGTACGTCGAGACCCAGGTCAGCTGTACCTGCGGCGCGTCGTTCACGACCCGTAGCACGATCGGTTCCGGCTCCGTCCGGGCCGAGGTCTGCTCCGAGTGCCACCCGTTCTACACGGGCAAGCAGAAGATCCTCGACACCGGTGGCCGCGTGGCCCGCTTCGAGGCCCGCTTCGGCAAGGCTGCCGGCTCCGCCAAGAAGTAGCGAGCCACTGCGCCGGTCCTCGGCTGCCCTTTTCGGGGTGGCCGAGGCCGGCGCTTTGTCCGTTCTGAGCAAGCATCCCAGCAGTATCAGCAGCCACCCTTCCCGTATGTGCGCACCAACCAGGAGTCCCGATGTTCGAGGCGGTCGAGGAACTGATCGGCGAGCACGCCGATCTTGAGAGGAAGCTCGCCGACCCTTCGGTCCACGCGGACCAGGCGAACGCGCGCAAGCTGGGCAAGCGGTACGCCGAGCTGACCCCGATCATCTCCACGTACCGCTCCTGGAAGCAGACCGGGGAGGACATCCAGACCGCGCGTGAACTGGCCGCGGAGGACCCGGAGTTCGCTGCCGAGGCCAAGCAGCTGGACAAGCAGCGCGAGGAGCTCACCGACAAGCTGCGGCTGCTGCTCGTACCGCGCGACCCCAGCGACGACAAGGACGTCATCCTTGAGGTCAAGGCGGGCGCGGGTGGC
The DNA here is from genome assembly GCF_044548015.1 of Streptomyces sp. NPDC052236. Lineage (NCBI taxonomy): Bacteria > Bacillati > Actinomycetota > Actinomycetes > Kitasatosporales > Streptomycetaceae > Streptomyces > Streptomyces sp. NPDC052236. Next base: position 30,639 of record NZ_JBIUBL010000005.1, read on the forward strand.
GACGAGTCCGCCCTGTTCGCCGGTGACCTGCTGCGGATGTATCTGCGCTACGCCGAGCGCGTCGGCTGGAAGACCGAGATCATCGACGCCACCGAGTCCGAGCTCGGCGGCTACAAGGACGTCCAGGTCGCGGTGAAGACCAAGGGCGGCAACGGCGCGACCGAGCCCGGCCAGGGCGTCTGGGCGCGCATGAAGTACGAGGGCGGGGTGCACCGCGTCCAGCGCGTGCCCGCCACCGAGTCCCAGGGCCGTATCCACACCTCCGCGGCCGGTGTGCTGGTCACGCCCGAGGCGGAGGAGATCGACGTCGAGATCCACGCCAACGACCTGCGGATCGACGTGTACCGCTCATCGGGCCCCGGCGGCCAGTCCGTCAACACCACCGACTCCGCGGTGCGCATCACGCACCTGCCGACCGGCATCGTCTCCTCCTGCCAGAATGAGAAGAGCCAGCTCCAGAACAAGGAGCAGGCAATGCGTATCCTGCGCTCCAGGCTGCTGGCCGCGGCGCAGGAGGAGGCCGAGAGCAAGGCGGCGGACGCCCGTCGCAGCCAGGTTCGCACCGTCGACCGGTCCGAGAAGATCCGTACGTACAACTACGCGGAAAACCGGATCTCCGACCACCGTGTCGGCTTCAAGGCGTACAACTTGGACCAAGTGCTCGACGGGGAGCTGGACGCGGTGATCCAGGCCTGTGTCGACGCCGACTCCGCCGCCAAACTCGCCGCCGCCCAGTAAGGCCCAGTAAGAACCGTTCCGCCAAGCCCGCACCGCCACCGCGCACCGCACCGCACCGCACCGCACCAGCCCCGGAGGACCAGCGTGCAGCTATCTCCCGGGGGACGCCCTCCGTCCCCCCGATCTGTGCTGCTTGCCGAGGTGGCCCAGGCCACCCAGCGGCTGGCCGACGCCGGCGTGCCCTCACCCCGCTTCGACGCGGAGGAGCTCGCCGCCTTCGTGCACGGCGTGAAGCGTGGCGAGCTGCACAACGTCCAGGACGCCGACTTCGACGCGCGCTACTGGGAGATGATCGCCCGCCGCGAGGCCCGTGAGCCGCTCCAGCACATCACCGGACGTGTCTTCTTCCGCTACCTGGAGCTCCAGGTCGGCCCCGGCGTCTTCGTACCGCGCCCGGAGACCGAGTCGGTCGTCGGCTGGGCAATAGACGCCGTACGCGCCATGGACGTGGTCGAGCCGCTCATCGTCGACCTCTGCACGGGGTCGGGGGCGATCGCCCTCGCCATGGCGCAGGAGGTCCCGCGCTCGCGGGTGCACGGCGTGGAGCTCTCCGAGGACGCGCTGCAGTGGACCCGCAAGAACGCCGAGGGCTCACGGGTCACCATCCACCAGGGCGACGCGCTGACCGCCCTGCCGGAGCTGGACGGCCAGGTCGACCTGGTGATCTCCAACCCGCCGTACATCCCGCTCACCGAATGGGAGTACGTCGCCCCCGAGGCCCGTGACCACGACCCCGGCATGGCGCTGTTCTCCGGCGAGGACGGCCTGGACACCATCCGCGGCATCGAGCGCACCGCCCACCGGCTGCTGCGGCCCGGCGGCCTCGTCGTGGTCGAGCACGCCGACACCCAGGGCGGCCAGGTGCCGTGGATCTTCAGCGAAGAGGCGGGCTGGGCGGACGCCGCCGACCACCCCGATCTGAACAAGCGGCCGCGTTTCGCGACCGCGCGCAAGGCAATGCCATGACCAAGCACGTGTACGAGGAGGCCGGCTGATGGCACGGCGATACGACTGCAACGACGCGACGGACCGTACGACCGGTCTGCGTGAAGCCGCATCGGCCGTACGCCGTGGCGAGCTCGTCGTGCTGCCCACCGACACCGTGTACGGGATCGGGGCGGACGCGTTCGGCTCCGAGGCCGTCTCCGACCTGCTGGAGGCCAAGGGGCGGGGCCGCAATATGCCCACCCCTGTCCTGATCGGGTCGCCGAACACCCTGCACGGACTGGTCACCGACTTCTCCGAGCAGGCGTGGGAACTGGTCGACGCGTTCTGGCCGGGCGCGCTGACGCTGGTCGCCAGGCACCAGCCCTCGCTCCAGTGGGACCTGGGTGATACGCGGGGCACCGTAGCGATCCGGATGCCGCTGCACCCGGTCGCGATCGAGCTGCTCATGGAGGTCGGCCCGATGGCCGTCTCCAGCGCGAACCTCACGGGCCACCCGGCGCCGGAGGACTGTGACGCCGCGCAGGAGATGCTCGGCGACTCCGTCTCGGTCTACCTGGACGGCGGCCCGACGCCGGGCATCGTCCCGTCCTCGATCGTCGACGTCACGGGCAAGGTGCCGGTGCTGCTGCGCGAGGGGGCGCTCTCGGCGGACGAGCTGCGCAAGGTCGTACCCGACCTTGAGGTGGCCAATTGACCGCGCCCGAGGGGCGTGGCATAGCGGCGTCCTGGGGGTACCCCCGGATGGAGCCCGGGGGAGACCCCTCCACTTTCCGCATCCTCCACGTCAGCACCGGCAACGTCTGCCGCTCGCCGATCACCGAGCGGCTGACCCGTCATGCCCTGAGCGACCGCCTCGGCGACCGGCTCCCGGGCGGGTTGATCGTGGAGAGCGCGGGCACGTGGGGCCATGAGGGCGCGCCGATGGAGGCGAACGCCGAGGTCGTCCTCGCGGACTTCGGGGCGGACGCGACAGGCTTCGTGGGCCGCGAGCTGCTGGACGAGCATGTGATCCGCGCGGACCTGGTCCTCACGGCGACGCGGGACCACCGGGCGCAGGTGATCTCGATGGGCCATTCGGCGGGCCTGCGTACGTTCACGCTGAAGGAGTTCACCCGGCTGGTGCGGGCCATAGACCCGGCGACGCTGCCGGACGCGCGCGACGAGGGCGTGGTGGAGCGCGCACGGGCGCTGGTGAGGGCGGCGGCGGCGCTGCGGGGGTGGTTGCTGGCGCCGAGTCCGGAGGCGGATGAGGTGTACGACCCGTATGGCGCGCCGATCACGTTTTTCCGGTCGATCGGCGACGAGATCAGCGCGGCGCTGGACCCGGTGGTCACGGCCCTGACGGGAGTCCAGGCGGACCACTGACGGTGACCTGGGGCCGCGTCGGGCCCTTGCCGGGGGCGCTGCCCCCGAGCTCCCGCGCCTCAATCGCCGGCGAGGCTGAATATGCGGGGCTCCGCCCCGAACCGCGCGCCTCAATCGCCGGCGAGGCTGGAGAATCCAGCCCGTCCGGCGATTGAGGCGCTGGGGGTCCCCCCATGCCCGCCAGGGCATAGGGGGCGGGTCTGGGGGCAGCGCCCCCAGAAAAGAAAGATCCCGACACAACCGGCACCCGCACCCGCACCCGCCTACATTGGAGTGGCCCCCTCCGCGAGGTCTGGAGCCCCAGATGCCAGCCACCGCCGCACCCGACGCCGTCCACACGCAGACCCCCGCCCCACCCGGCGCCGACTTCCGCGCCCTCCACCGTGACGACCCCCAGATCGCCGAAATCCTCCTCGGCGAGCTCGCCCGGCAGAGCGACAGTCTCCAGCTCATCGCCGCCGAGAACTTCACCTCGCCCGCCGTCCTCGCCGCCCTCGGCTCCTCGCTCGCCAACAAGTACGCCGAGGGCTACCCGGGCGCCCGCCACCACGGCGGCTGTGAGCTCGTCGACGCCGCCGAGCGGATCGCCATCGAGCGCGCCGCCGCCCTCTTCGGCGCCGAGCACGCCAATGTGCAGCCGCACTCCGGCTCCTCCGCCGTCCTCGCGGCGTACGCGGCGCTGCTCAAGCCCGGCGACACCGTGCTGGCCATGGGTCTCCCGTACGGCGGCCACCTCACCCACGGCTCGCCCGCGAACTTCTCGGGGCGCTGGTTCGACTTCGTCGGCTACGGCGTCGACGCCGAGACCGGACTGATCGACTACGACCAGATCCGCACCCTCGCCCGCGCCCACCGGCCCAAGGCCATCGTCTGCGGCTCCATCTCCTACCCCCGCCACCCCGACTACGCCGCCTTCCGCGAGCTCGCGGACGAGGCGGGGGCGTATCTGATCGCCGACGCCGCGCACCCCATGGGCCTCATCGCGGGCGGCGCGGCCCCCAGCCCCGTCCCGTACGCCGATGTGGTGTGCGCCACAACGCACAAGGTGCTGCGCGGCCCCCGCGGCGGGATGATCCTGTGCGGCGCCGAGCTCGCCGAGCGCATCGACCGGGCGGTTTTCCCCTTCACCCAGGGCGGCGCCCAGATGCACACCATCGCCGCCAAGGCCGTCGCCTTCGGTGAGGCGGCCACGCCCGCCTTCAGCGCGTACGCGCACCAGGTCGTCGCCAATGCCCGCGTCCTGGCCGACGCGCTCGCGGCCGGCGGCTGCACGGTGCTCACCGGCGGTACGGACACCCACCTGATCAGCGCCGACACCGCTCCGCTCGGCGTGGACGGCAAGGTGGCCCGCGGCCGGCTCGCCGCCGCGGGGATCGTGCTGGACACCTGCGCGCTGCCGTACGGCGACGGCCGCGGTATCCGTCTTGGCACCGCGGCCGTCACCACCCAGGGCATGCGCGAGCCCGAAATGGCACGGATCGCGGAGCTGTTCACGGCGGCGATGCGCGAAGAGAGTGAGGGAGCAGGCAAGATCCGTACGGAAGTACGTGAGCTGGCCGGTAGATTTCCCCCGTATCAGGGGTAGCCGGTGCCTGGTGCAACCATCACCGGTACCCGTTTGTCCTTGAGCATGTGGCGACCAGAGCTAGGGTGTGGGGCTGAGATGGCCGGCGATTCCTGTGGGGCAGCCTGTGCGTGATTATCTGCTGACGCTGTGCGTCACGGCAGCGGTGACGTATCTGCTGACCGGACCGGTACGCAAGTTCGCCATCGCGACCGGCGCGATGCCGGAGATCCGGGCCCGCGACGTACACCGGGAGCCCACACCGCGGCTCGGCGGTATCGCCATGTTCTTCGGTCTGTGCGCCGGTCTGCTGGTCGCCGACCATCTGCAGAACCTCAACAGCGTCTTCGAGCTGTCCAACGAACCGCGTGCGCTGCTCTCCGGCGCCGCCCTGATCTGGATCATCGGCGTCCTCGACGACAAGTTCGAGCTCGACGCCCTGATCAAGCTCGGCGGCCAGATGATCGCCGCGGGCGTGATGGTGATGCAGGGTCTGACGATCCTGTGGATCCCCGTCCCCGGCATCGGCACCGTCTCGCTGACCCAGTGGCAGGGCACCCTGCTGACCGTCGCCCTCGTCGTCATCACCATCAACGCGGTGAACTTCGTGGACGGCCTCGACGGCCTCGCCGCCGGCATGGTGTGCATCGCCGCCGCGGCCTTCTTCCTCTACTCGTACCGGATCTGGTACGGCTACACGATTGAGGCCGCCGCCCCCGCCACCCTGTTCACCGCGATCCTGATGGGTATGTGCGTGGGCTTCCTGCCGCACAATATGCATCCCGCGCGGATCTTCATGGGCGACTCGGGCTCGATGCTGATCGGCCTGGTGCTCGCCGCGGCGGCGATCTCCGTGACCGGGCAGGTGGACCCGGACGCCCTGAAGATCTTTGAGGGCGGTACCCGCGAGGCCACGCACGCGGCGCTGCCCGTCTTCATCCCGCTGATGCTGCCGCTGACGATCATCGCGATCCCGGTCGCCGACCTGGTCCTCGCGATCGTCCGGCGTACCTGGAACGGACAGTCGCCGTTCGCGGCGGACCGTGGCCATCTCCACCACCGGCTGCTGGAGATCGGCCATTCCCACAGCCGCGCGGTCCTGATCATGTACTTCTGGTCGGCGCTGTTCGCCTTCGGCGTCGTCGCGTACTCGGTGCACTCGGCGTCGATGTGGAGCGTGTTCCTCATCATGCTGCTGAGCGCGGTGGGTCTGGTGCTTCTGCTGCTGCCGCGCTTCACACCGCGCGCTCCGCGCTGGGCGCAGTCCTTCGTGCCGCCGCGCTACCGCCGCCGTGTGACGCCCCCGGAGACGCAGCCGGAGTGGGAGACGGCGCCCTCGGGTACGTACGGCACGCACGCCGCACACGGAGCGCACGGGGCCCCTGAGGAGCAGGAGACGGCCGAGGAGCGGATCCCCGTTCCCGCGGGCGTCAACGGTGCGACCGCGATCGGTGCCCGTTCTCGCTTCCCGGATCGACGCAAGGCCTCCACCCGCGGATGACGAGTCATCATTTATCCGCCCATTACCAGACATGGTGGCCGCATGGTCGTGCACACACGGGCGCGGTCGCTCTCATGTGTGACGGTAGGCACAGTTCAAGGTAAAGACCTCATCAAATAGTTTGTGATATCGTTCACGAGACCCGGAAAAAGAGCCGAAAGACCGTAGTGCGACGGTCCATTGGCCCCGAGACACACCTCGGACCGGGCCTACGCTCGTCCATGACGACACCACTGCCCCCACTGAGCCAGCGGAGCTGCCGCCATGCCCTCCAACGACGCCCGAACCCTCCTTCGAACTGCCGTACCCACCGTTGCCGTCGGCGCTGTTGCCGTCGTCGTCAGCGCCGTGGCCGCCGGTGGCAAGGGAGCTCTCGGATCGGCTGTCGGGACGCTGGTGGCGCTCCTGTTCATGGGAATCGGCCTGTTGGTGCTTCAGCGGACCGCCAGGGCGTATCCGCAGCTGTTCCAGGCCATGGGCCTGTTGCTCTACGTGACACAGTTGCTGCTGCTGTTCGTCTTCATGGCGGTGTTCAAGGACACCACCCTGTTCCACCCCAAGGCTTTCGGTTTTTCGCTGGTCGTGGCGACGGTTGTGTGGATCGCGGCCCAGGCTCGCGCCTATCTGAAGGCCAAGATCCTGTACGTAGAACCGGAACCCTCCGCCGCGCCCAAGAGCGAGAAGTCGGAGTCCTCGTCGTGAGGGGTAGGGCCGGAATAAGGAGTCGTTCGAGACCCTGCTATCGTCCGGTGCCAACTGCGGCACTGCGGGCGCGGGCATCTGAGCTGACGCCTGTTCCATCGCGAGGCTCAACGCCTGACAGCCGCCCTCACATCCGTTACACCAGTCCAGTGCCGAACCGCGGCTGCGCGCCGCGCCGACACAACGAGGTTGCCGTACCTATGCGCCACGCTGAAGGAGCCCGCGGTGAGTGCTGACGCCCAGATGCTCGCCTTCGATCCCGACTGCCACATCTTCTCTGGATGTGGGTTCCCGGCTCCGGGTCTCCATACGTTCATGTACGAGCCCCTCTTCACGGTGGGCGGCTTCGAGTTCTCGAAGCCGATGCTGCTCGCCCTGCTGGGCACCGCTGTGGTCGTCGGATTCTTCTGGGCGGCTTTCAACAAGCCCAAGCTGGTGCCGGGCAAGATGCAGATGGTCGGCGAAGCCGGTTACGACTTCGTCCGCCGCGGAATCGTCTACGAGATCATCGGCAAGAAGGACGGAGAGAAGTACGTCCCGCTGATGGTGTCGCTCTTCTTCTTCGTCTGGATTCTCAATCTCTGGTCGATCATTCCGCTCGCCCAGTTCCCGGTGACGTCGCTCATCGCCTTCCCGGCGGGGCTCGCCATCATCGTGTACGTCCTGTGGGTCGGCCTGACCTTCAAGACGCACGGATTCGTCGGCGGCTGGAAGAACATCACCGGCTACGACAAGTCGCTCGGCGCGGTACTGCCGCTCGTCGTCGTGATCGAGTTCTTCTCGAACCTGCTGATCCGCCCGTTCACGCACGCGGTCCGGCTGTTCGCGAACATGTTCGCCGGCCACCTGCTGATCGTGATGTTCACGCTGGCCTCCTGGTACCTGATGAACGGCATCGGCATTGCCTACGGCAGCGTCTCGTTCGTCATGGTCCTGGTGATGACCGTGTTCGAGCTGTTCATCCAGGCCGTCCAGGCGTACGTCTTCGTGCTCCTGGCCTCCAGCTACATCCAGGGCGCGCTCGCCAAGAGCCACTGAGTCAGCCCCGCCCCAGAACCAATAGACGTCCGGTGGCCAACCCCCACCGGTCCGTGAAAGAGAAGGAAGTAACGGCATGTCCGCTGCTCTCGAAATGGTCAACCTCGCCGCCGACGCGAAGACGAACGTCGTCGGCAACGTCGCCTCGATCGGCTACGGCCTCGCGGCGATCGGCCCCGGCGTCGGCGTCGGCATCATCTTCGGTAACGGAACCCAGGCCCTTGCCCGTCAGCCCGAAGCGGCCGGCCTGATCCGTACCAACCAGATCATGGGCTTCGCCTTCTGTGAGGCGCTCGCCCTCATCGGCATCGTCATGGGCTTCGTCTACCAGTAAGCCGGACCGTAAGCCCAACACCTTTCATGGAAGGCACTGATGTGAACGCTCTGATCCTTGCGCAGGCGGAGGAGCCTCAGAATCCTCTCGTCCCGCATCTCGACGAGCTTGTCATCGGCCTGATCGCTTTCGTCATCGTCTTCGGCTTCCTCGCTAAGAAGCTCCTCCCGAACATCAACAAGGTCCTGGAAGAGCGCCGAGAGGCCATCGAAGGTGGCATCGAGAAGGCCGACGCGGCCAAGATCGAAGCCGAAAGCGTGCTTGAGCAGTACAAGGCTCAGCTCGCCGAGGCCCGTCATGAGGCTGCCCGGATGCGCCAGGAGGCGACCGAGCAGGGTGCCGCGATCATCCAGGAGATGAAAGCGGAAGGCCAGCGGCAGCGCGAGGAGATCATCGCGGCCGGTCACGCCCAGATCGAGGCCGACCGGAAGGCCGCGGCCGCGGCGCTGCGCCAGGACGTGGGCAAGCTCGCCACCGACCTGGCCGGCCGGCTGGTCGGCGAGTCCCTTGAGGACCACGCCCGGCAGAGCCGCACCGTCGACCGCTTCCTCGATGGACTTGAGGACAGTGCTTCGAAGGCCGAGGCAACCCGATGAAGGCGCTGCGCGGCGCGAGCCGCGAGGCCCTGGCTGCCGCACGCGAGTCTCTGGACGCGCTGACCGACAACACCTCGGTCGATGCTGCCAAGCTCGCGGAGGAGCTGGCCTCCGTCACCGCGCTGCTTCACCGTGAGGTGTCGCTGCGTCGGGTCCTGACCGACCCGGCGCAGTCCGGCGAGGCCAAGGCCGAACTGGCCGGGCGGCTGCTGACCGGGCAGGTGGGCGGCGTGGCCGTCGACCTGATCTCGGGCATGGTCCGTTCGCGCTGGTCACGGTCGCGCGACCTGGTCGACTCGCTTGAGGAACTGGCGGCTGCCGCCGACCTCACCGCGGCGCAGCGAGCCGGTGTGCTCGACGGTGTCGAGGACGAGCTCTTCAGGTTCGGCCGGATCGTCGCCTCCAGCACCGGGCTCCGGTCCGCGCTGACCGACAAGTCGGCGCCCGCCTCCGCCAAGGGCGCGCTGCTGCGCTCCCTGCTCGGCGGCAAGGCCAACCCGATCAGCGAGCGGCTGGTAGTCCGTCTTGTTACCGAGCCGCGGGGACGTAGCCTGGAGGCGGGACTCGAATCCCTGTCCCGGCTCGCCGCGGCGCGCCGGGACCGTACGGTCGCGGTGGTCACCTCGGCGGCGCCGCTGACCGAACAGCAGAAGCAGCGCCTCGGCGCAGGGCTGGCTCGGATCTACGGCCGCGAGATGCACCTCAACCTCGACGTGGACCCCGAGGTACTCGGCGGAATCCAGGTGCGCGTGGGTGACGAGATCATCAACGGCACCATCGCGGAGCGTCTCGACGAGGCCACCCGCCGCATGGCGGGCTGACCCGGTCGGCTGAGCAGTCGGCTGACCAGCCACCAACTGAACAAGCAGGATCAGCGGCCCGGTTGGGCCGTGCAGAGATTGCAGAAGATTCCTGGGGGTCGGCCCCCAGACCCCTTAAGAAACTTCGGGCCCAACAAGGAGAGCAGGGAACCCAGATGGCGGAGCTCACGATCCGGCCGGAGGAGATCCGGGACGCGCTGGAGAACTTTGTCCAGTCGTACCAGCCGGACGCGGCCTCGCGCGAGGAGGTCGGGACGGTCAGCGTTGCCGGCGACGGCATCGCGAAGGTCGAGGGCCTTCCCTCGGCCATGGCGAACGAGCTGCTGAAGTTCGAGGACGGCACCCTCGGTCTCGCCCTCAACCTCGAGGAGCGCGAGATCGGTGTCGTCGTCCTCGGCGAGTTCAGCGGTATCGAGGAGGGCCAGCCGGTGCGACGCACCGGTGAGGTGCTCTCCGTAGGCGTCGGCGAGGGCTACCTCGGCCGCGTTGTCGACCCGCTCGGCAACCCGATCGACGGCCTCGGCGAGATCGCGACCGACAGTCGCCGTGCCCTGGAGCTGCAGGCTCCGGGCGTCATGGTCCGTAAGTCGGTGCACGAGCCGATGCAGACCGGCTACAAGGCTGTCGACGCCATGGTGCCGATCGGCCGCGGCCAGCGTCAGCTGGTCATCGGCGACCGGCAGACCGGCAAGACCGCTCTGGCCGTCGACACGATCATCAACCAGCGTGACAACTGGCGCTCGGGCGACACGAAGAAGCAGGTCCGCTGCATCTACGTCGCCATCGGCCAGAAGGGCTCCACCATCGCGTCCGTGCGCGGTGCGCTGGAGGAGGCGGGCGCTCTTGAGTACACGACGATCGTTGCGGCTCCGGCGTCCGACCCGGCCGGCTTCAAGTACCTCGCCCCGTACACCGGTTCGGCCATCGGCCAGCACTGGATGTACGACGGCAAGCACGTCCTGATCATCTTTGACGACCTGTCGAAGCAGGCCGACGCCTACCGCGCCGTGTCGCTGCTGCTGCGCCGTCCGCCGGGCCGCGAGGCCTACCCGGGCGACGTCTTCTACCTGCACTCGCGTCTGCTCGAGCGCTGCGCGAAGCTGTCGGACGAGATGGGCGCCGGTTCGATGACCGGTCTGCCGATCGTCGAGACCAAGGCGAACGACGTGTCGGCGTTCATCCCGACCAACGTCATCTCCATCACCGACGGCCAGTGCTTCCTGGAGTCCGACCTGTTCAACGCCGGCCAGCGGCCCGCGCTGAACGTCGGTATCTCGGTCTCCCGCGTCGGTGGCTCCGCCCAGCACAAGGCCATGAAGCAGGTTTCCGGCCGACTGCGTGTGGACCTCGCCCAGTACCGCGAGCTGGAGGCGTTCGCCGCCTTCGGTTCCGACCTGGACGCGTCCTCCAAGGCGCAGATGGAGCGCGGCAAGCGCATGGTCGAGCTGCTCAAGCAGGGCCAGTACCAGCCCATGCCGATCGAGGAGCAGGTCGTCTCCGTCTGGGCCGGCACCACCGGCAAGATGGACGACGTCCCGGTCGAGGACATCCGCCGCTTCGAGACCGAGCTGCTGGAGTACCTGCGCCGCGAGCGCAAGGAGCTCCTGACCAGCATCGTCGAGGGCGGCAAGATGTCCGACGACACGACGCAGGCAATCGCGGACGCGATCACCGCCTTCAAGCGGCAGTTCGAGACCGCGGACGGCAAGCTCCTGGGCGAAGACGCTCCGGTCAGCACGGCCAAGTGACGACGGAAGGGACCTGACTCATGGGAGCCCAGCTCCGGGTCTACAAGCGTCGCATCAAATCCGTCACCGCGACCAAGAAGATCACCAAGGCGATGGAGATGATCGCCGCCTCGCGCATCGTCAAGGCGCAGCGCCAGGTGGCGGCCTCCACGCCGTACGCGACGGAGCTCACCCGTGCCGTCACGGCCGTGGCGACCGGGTCGAACACCAAGCACCCGCTGACCACCGAGGCGGACGCGCCGCGCCGCGCCGCGGTCCTGCTCATCACGAGCGACCGCGGTCTGGCCGGCGGCTACTCGGCCAACGCCATCAAGGCGGCGGAGCAGCTCACCGAGCGGCTCCGGGGCGAGGGCAAGGAGGTCGACACGTACATCGTCGGCCGCAAGGGTGTCGCCTACTACGGCTTCCGTGAGCGCAAGATCGCGGAGTCGTGGACGGGTTTCACCGACAGCCCGACGTACGCGGACGCCAAGAGCATCTCCGCCCCGCTGATCGAGGCCGTTCAGCGGGACACGGACGAGGGCGGCGTGGACGAGCTCCACATCGTCTTCACCGAGTTCATCTCGATGCTGACGCAGACGCCGGTGCAGAACCGGCTGCTGCCGCTCAGCCTTGAGGAGGCGGCCGGGTCTGTGTCGTCAGCGGCTGACGCCGCGGGCACCGCCAAGGGCGAGATCCTTCCGCTGTTCGACTTCGAGCCGTCGGCGGAGGACGTCCTCGACGCTCTGCTGCCGCGGTACGTCGAAAGCCGTATCTACAACGCGCTGCTCCAGGCCGCCGCTTCCAAGCACGCTGCCACCCGCCGCGCGATGAAGTCGGCGACCGACAACGCCGGGGACCTCATCAAGAGTCTTTCCCGGCTTGCCAACGCGGCCCGCCAGGCCGAAATCACACAGGAAATCAGCGAGATCGTCGGTGGCTCTAGCGCCCTGGCCGACGCGACCGCGGGGAGTGACAGGTAAATGACGACGACTACCGAGAATGCTGTGACGGCCGCCGCCACGGGCCGCGTGGCCCGGGTCATCGGCCCGGTCGTCGACGTGGAGTTCCCCGTCGACGCGATGCCGGAGATCTACAACGCGCTGACCGTTGAGGTGGCCGACCCGGCCGAGAACGGCAAGCTCAAGAAGCTGACCATGGAAGTCGCCCAGCACCTGGGCGAGGGCCTGGTCCGCGCGATCTCGATGCAGCCCACCGACGGTCTGGTACGCCAGGCCACGGTGACCAACACCGGCAACGGCATCATGGTGCCGGTCGGCGACGTCACCAAGGGCAAGGTGTTCAACACGCTCGGCGAGGTGCTGAACGCCCCCGAGGGCAGTGTCGAGATCACCGAGCGGTGGCCCATCCACCGCAAGGCCCCGAGGTTCGACGAGCTCGAGTCGAAGACCGAGATGTTCGGGACCGGCGTCAAGGTCATCGACCTGCTCACCCCGTACGTCAAGGGTGGCAAGATCGGCCTGTTCGGCGGCGCGGGCGTCGGCAAGACGGTGCTCATCCAGGAGATGATCTACCGTGTCGCCAACCTGCACGAGGGTGTGTCGGTGTTCGCGGGCGTCGGTGAGCGTACCCGTGAGGGCAACGACCTCATCGAGGAGATGACCGAGTCCGGCGTCATCGACAAGACGGCGCTTGTCTTCGGCCAGATGGACGAGCCGCCGGGCACGCGTCTGCGCGTCGCCCTGTCCGCCCTGACCATGGCGGAGTACTTCCGCGATGTGCAGAAGCAGGACGTGCTGCTCTTCATCGACAACATCTTCCGGTTCACCCAGGCGGGCTCGGAGGTGTCCACCCTGCTCGGCCGTATGCCGTCCGCGGTGGGTTACCAGCCGAACCTGGCCGACGAGATGGGCATCCTGCAGGAGCGCATCACCTCGACGCGTGGTCACTCGATCACGTCGATGCAGGCGATCTACGTTCCCGCGGACGACCTGACCGACCCGGCTCCGGCCACCACCTTCGCCCACCTCGACGCGACGACGGTGCTTTCCCGTCCGATCTCCGAGAAGGGCATCTACCCGGCCGTGGACCCGCTGGACTCCACGTCCCGGATCCTGGACCCGCGCTACATCACGCAGGAGCACTACGACACGGCGACCCGTGTCAAGGGGATTCTGCAGAAGTACAAGGACCTCCAGGACATCATCGCGATCCTGGGCATCGACGAGCTGGGCGAAGAGGACAAGCTCGTTGTCCACCGCGCCCGTCGCGTCGAGCGCTTCCTGTCGCAGAACACGCACGTCGCCAAGCAGTTCACCGGCGTGGACGGTTCGGACGTACCGCTCGACGAGTCGATCGCCGGGTTCAACGCGATCTGCAATGGTGAGTACGACCACTTCCCCGAGCAGGCGTTCTTCATGTGCGGTGGCATCGAGGACGTCAAGGCGAAGGCCAAGGAGCTCGGCGTCTCCTGAGTCCCATGACTCGTGAAGAGGGGCGGGTGCGTCCCGCCCCTCTTCGTACGCCCTCTAGAATTGACCCAACACCCGGCAGAACCGCCGGGTGGTGACCCGAGGAGCCACCCTTGGCTGCTGAGCTGCATGTCGAGCTGGTCGCCGCTGACCGGCAGGTCTGGTCCGGCGAGGCCACCCTGGTCGTCGCGCGCACCGCGTCCGGCGACATCGGCGTCATGCCCGGTCACCAGCCGCTGCTCGGTGTGCTGGAGTCGGGCCCGGTGACGATCCGTACCAAGACCGCGGACGGCGCCGGAACCGTCGTCGCCGCGGTACACGGCGGATTCATCTCCTTCGCCGACAACAAGCTGTCGCTGCTGGCGGAGATCGCCGAGCTGGCCGACGAGATCGATGTCCAGCGTGCCGAGCGTGCGCTGGAGCGCGCCCAGTCGGAGACGGACGCCGCCGCTGAGCGGCGCGCCGATGTCCGGCTGCGTGCGGTGGCGGTGCGCTAGGCGCCCCGCGACAGGTTTTCGACTCAGCCGCGGCCCGGGCTGGACTTCTCCAGACCGTGCCGCGGCTGAGGCAATGCAGGTGAAGGTTGCGAGTGAGTACGAGTAATCCCGTTACTGGACGACGCGAGGAGGTCGGTGGAGATGTTCCTCGCTCTTCTTGTGGGCGGCCTGATCGTCGCACTGGTAGTGGTCGGGCTTTTCGTTTTCGGGTTGCGCAGGCGGCTGATCCAGCGCTCGGGCGGCACCTTCGACTGCAGCCTCCGCTGGAACATCCCGGAGAAGGAGACGGACTTCTCCGGTAAGGGGTGGGTATACGGGGTCGCCCGCTACAGCGGTGACCGGATCGAGTGGTTCCGGGTCTTCTCGTACTCACCCCGCCCGCGCCGGGCCCTGGAGCGCTCGGCGATCGAGGTCGTCGCGCGCCGGACGCCCGAGGGCGAGGAGGAGCTGGCGCTGCTCTCCGACGCGGTGGTGCTGGGCTGCTCGCACCGCGGGACGCGGCTGGAGCTGGCGATGAGCGAGGACGCGCTGACAGGCTTTCTCGCCTGGCTGGAGGCTGCGCCGCCGGGCCAGAGAGTCAATGTCGCCTAGGTCCTGTCCGGGCGATCTTCGAGGATCAGCCCGCGGCGTCAGATGCGGTGCATCGCAAGGCGGTGGGGGCACCCCCAGGCGAAGCTCTGGGGGAGTACTTGGGCGACTCCGACAACACAGCGAGGTGCCGTAGCTGTCGTCGCGGGCCCGACAAGATCGCCCGGACAGGGCCTAAGACCTGAGTACGTGAAAGGGCCCGGGAGATCGAATCTCCCGGGCCCTTTCGTCTGTTCGGTTACCGCTACTTCAGGCCGTCTACTTCAGACCGTTGCTGACCGCGGTCGCCAGCTCACCACTGGTGGTGTCGCCACTGAATTCCCAGTAGAACGCGCCTCGCAGGCCCTGGTTCTTCACGTAGGTCATCTTTCCGGCGATGGTGGCCGGGGTGTCATAGCTCCACCACTGGTTGCCGCAGTGCGCGTACGCCGTGCCGGCGATTGTGCCGGTCGCCGGGCACTTGGCCTTGAGCTCCTTGTAGTCGTCGATGCCCTGCTCGTACTTTCCGGGGGCGGGGCCGGTGGCCGCGCCGCCGGGCGCCGACTGGGTGACGCCGGTCCAGCCGCGGCCGTAGAAGCCGATGCCCAGGTTCAGCTTGCTGCCCGGGATGCCCTTGGACTTGAGCTTCTGGATGGCCGCGTCCGAGTTGAAGCCCGCCGCCGGAATGCCGGTGTACGAGGTGAGCGGGGAGTGCGGGGCGGTCGGGCCGTCCGCGTCGAAGGCGCCGAAGTAGTCGTAGGTCATGACGTTGTAGAAGTCGAGGTACTGGGCCGCCCCGGCGTAGTCGGCGACATCGAGCTTGCCGCCGCTGCTGCCGTCGGCGGTGATGGCCGCGGTGACCAGGTTGCTCGTGCCGAACTTGGCGCGCATCGCCTGCATCATGTTCTTCAGCGGCGCGGGGCCGCTGGTGTCGCAGGTCAGACCGCAGGAGTTGGGGTACTCCCAGTCCAGGTCGATGCCGTCGAAGACATCGGCCCAGCGCGGGTCCTCCACCAGGTCGTAGCAGGACTGGGCGAAGGCGGCCGGGTTCTGCGCCGCCTGGGGGAAGCCGCCGGACCAGGTCCAACCGCCGAAGGACCAGAGGACCTTGATGTTGGGGTACTGCTTCTTCAGCTTGCGCAGCTGGTTGAAGCTGCCGCGCAGCGGCGCGTCCCAGGCGTCGGCGACGCCGTCCACGCTCTCGGCCGCCGTGTAGGACCTCTCGTAGTCGGCGAAGGGGTCGCCGACCGTGCACTTGCCGTTCTGCACATTGCCGAAGGCGAAGTTGATGTGCGTGATCTTGGCGGCGGTGCCGCTGGTGACCAGGTTCTTGACGTGGTAGTTACGGCCGTAGACGCCCCACTCGGTGAAGTAGCCGAGCTTGACCTTGGCGCCGGGGTCGGGGTTGGTCCCGCCCGTGGTGCGCACCGCGCGGGCACCGCTGACGGGTCCCATCTGGTCCGTGGTGTCACGCGCCTGAACGGTGTACGAGTAGTCCGTGCCCGCCGTCAGGCCGGTGCTCGTGTACGTCGTCCCGGTCACCGTCGCGACCTTGGCGCCGTTGCGCAGGACGTCGTAGTTCTTGACGCCCTTGTCGTCGGTGGCCGCCGCCCAGGACAGCGTGACCGCGGTGTTGGTGATGTTGCTCGCGGTCGGGGTGCCGGGTGCGGAGGGCGGGTTGTCGCCGGGGACGGTGCCGCCGTCGCAGGAAGCTCCGTTGATCTTGCAGCCGGAGGGTGAGCCGGTGCCCGCGCCGTTGAAGCCGAAGGATATGGAGGCGCCGGGGGCGAGGGAGCCGTTCCAGCTCTTGTTCTTGCCGGTCCAGTGGTTGCCGGAGCCGGTGACATCGGCGTCCCAGGCGGAGGTGACGGACGTGCCCGTGGGGTAGTCCCACTCGACGGTCCAGGAGCTGACGGTGGTGGTGCCGGTGTTGCGTACCGTCCACTTGCCCTCGAAGCCGGTACCCCAGTCGGAGACTTTGGTGTACGTGGCGGTTGCCGAGGTGGCGGCTTCGGCGGGGGAGGCGAGGCCGACCATGGCGGCGAGGGGAAGCAGCAGCGCGGTCAGGCCCGCGACAGCTCTGGAGCTGAACTTTTGTCTCAGCGGGGGGATGTGGGTGCTCAAGGGTGCTCCTCGAGTTGCGGACGGACATTCGGGGTCATCCGTGAAGTTCCGTTAACTGCGCACCCTGCGAGGGCTCTCCGCAGCGTGTGCGGCGAGAGTAGAGAGGTCTGGACCAATCGTCAATAGGTCCAGACCAAAGGTGTTACGGAGTGGGGAGTGTTTCAGACGCCCAACTCCTGTGCCAGTACGGCCGCCTGCATCCGGCTGCGCAGCTCCAGCTTGCCCAGCAGCCTGCTCACATGGGTCTTCACCGTGGCTTCCGCCATGTCCAGCCGTACCGCGATCTCGGCGTTCGACAGGCCCTCACCGAGGCAGGACAGCACTTCGCGCTCGCGCCGGGTCAGCGCGTCGAGGACCGCGGGAGCGGGCGCATCGGCCGACCGTACAGGCCGTGCTGCCGCGAACTCCGCGATCAGGCGGCGGGTGACGGCCGGGGCGATCATCCCCTCGCCGCGCGCCACCGTACGTACCGCTTCGAGCAGGTCCCTGGCCTCGGCGTTCTTCAGCAGAAAGCCCGCCGCTCCGGCCCGCAGCGCCCCGAAGACGTACTCGTCCAGATCGAACGTGGTCAGTACGAGTACGTCGGCGAGCTGCTCTGAGACGACCTGCCGGGTCGCCGACACCCCGTCGAGGCGCGGCATCTGAATATCCATCAGCACCAGATCGGGGCGCAGTTCACGGGCGAGCCGCACCGCCTCCTCACCGTCGGCCGCCTCGGCGACGACCTCGATGTCCGGCGCGCTGCGCAGGATCAGAACCAGACCGGCGCGTACGGAGCTCTGGTCCTCCGCGACCACTACCCGGATCGTCACGCCTTCCCACTCCCTTCGCCCAGCGGCAGCTCGGCCCGTACCCGCCAGATCTTGGCGCCGTCTGCGGTGGTGACGGGCCCGGATTCGAACGCCCCGTCCAGCAGCGCCACCCGCTCGCGCATGCCGATGAGGCCCGCCCCGGAGCCGGGCGCGCGCGGGCCCGGCCGGTCGCCGCCGTACGGGCTGGTGACGCCCACGGTCAGCATGCGTCCGTCCTGGTCCAGCGCGACCGCGACCGTGCCGGGCGATGCGTGCTTGAGGGCATTGGTCAGCGACTCCTGGATGATGCGGTACGCCGCGAGCTCGACCGGCGCGGGCAGCGGCGGGCTCTCCTCGCGGGTGTCGGTGAGCGTGAACTCCAGACCACTGGCGGCGCCGCTGGTGCGCGCCTGCGCCAGCAGCGCGTCGACGCCGGCGAGGGTCGGCGTCGACGCGCTGCCGGCGGGCTCGGCGCCACTGTCCCGCAGCAGTCCGATCAGGCGGCGCATCTCGGCGAGACCGTCGACGCTGTTCTCGCGGATGACGGCGAGCGCGTCGCGCGTCGTCCTCGGATCGTCGAGGGAGAGCGCGGCGGTGGAGTGGATCGCGATCGCGGAGAGGTGGTTGGCGACCATGTCGTGCAGCTCCCTGGCCATCCGGGCGCGCTCGGCGGTCACCGCCTGCGTACGGTCCATCTCGGCCAGCAGAGCGGTCTGCTCGGCGCGTAGCCTGGCCGCCTCGGCGGCGTCGCGGTGGGTGCGTACGACCACGCCTGTCCAGGCGGGAGCCACCGTCACGACCGCGAAGGCAAGGCCGAGCAGTACGGCCTCTACCTGCTGGTAGACGACGAGCACGGTGGCGGTGAAGGCGGCGGTGGCGACCATGGACACGGCGGGGATACGGCGTGCGGCGGCCGGAGTCCCGTAGAGCACCGCCGCGTACACCAGGTCGGTGAACATCGCGATCGTGGCGATGTTCCCTTCGGTGAACTGGTCGGCGGCCAGCATCGGACAGCCGATGGCGAGCGCGGCGTTCGGCATGGTCCGGCGCAGCAGCTCGGCCGCGCTCACCGCGGCCAGCGGCAGCAGCGCGAGCCAGCGCGGCTCGAAGCCCTGCTCGGGGTGAATGTCCAGGCCGAGTGCCCACAGCAGCAGGCCGCCGAGAAGCCCGCCGACGGCGATGAGCACATCGTCGCGGTGCGGGCGGTGGACTGTGGTGGTCACCTGACCATCAAACACGGTGGGCGGCACGCGGGCGTCCCCGTCCGGGCGGGCCGACCGCGGCGGCACTACATCGAAGGATGCAGTGCCGATTCGTCACCGCCGACGACGATTCGTGGCGAGTGGGACGGAAGGCTGGAGGGGAACCGAAAGGAGAGTTCCGTGATCGTCACGCTGATCGTGATCTGTGAGGTCGGCTTCTGGGTACTGCTGGCGGCCGGGCTGGCCCTGCGCTACGTGGCGAAGAAGCCGCGCCTGGGCGCGGCGGTGCTGCTGCTGGAGCCGCTGCTTGAGGTCGTCCTGCTGGTTGTGACCGCGATCGATCTCAAGAACGGAGCCGAGCCGGACTGGAAGCACGGTCTCGCCGCCGTCTACATCGGCTACACCGTGGGCCTGGGCCACTACACGATCAAGTGGATCGACGCCCGCGTCGCACACCGCTTCGTGGGCGGCCCGCCGCCGGTCGTGCGGCCGAAGTACGGCGTCGGCCGCATGATCCACGAGTGGAAGACGGCGGCTCGGTGGACGGCGGGGGCGCTGGTGGCGATGGGGCTGCTGCAGGCGGCGATCTGGTACGTGGGCGGGGACGGGGACGTGGGGTCGCTGCGGATGTGGCAGGAGAAGATGCTGTTTGTGATCGGCATCAATGTGGTCATTGCCGTGGGCTACACGGTGTTCCCGAAGAGGGAACCGGCCCGGCGCGAGCCGACGCGGGTCGAGCGCTAGCTCAACTCAAGCCTCGCTGGGGGTACCTCCCACGCCGCTAGGCGTAGGGGGAGATCGAGGCGCGGGGTCTGGGGCGGAGCCCCAGTTCGGGTCAGCGTTCGCCGCCCGGCACCCACAGCACATCCCCCACCTCCTTGTTCGCCGTCCGCGCCAGGATGAACAACAGATCCGACAGCCGGTTCAGATACGTCGCCGTGAGGGCGTTCATCGTCTCCCCGTACACCTCCATCGCCGCCCACGTCGACCGCTCCGCCCTCCGCACCACCGTGCACGCCTGGTGCAGCAGCGCCGCCCCCGCCGTACCCCCCGGCAGGATGAAGCTCCGCAGCTTCTCCAGCTCCTCGTTGAAGCGGTCGCAGTCCGCCTCCAGCTTGTCGATGTAGAACTGCTCCACCCGCAGCGGCGGGTACTTCGGCTCCTCCACCACCGGCGTGGACAGATCCGCGCCCACGTCGAAGAGGTCGTTCTGGACACGGACGAGGACCTTGACGACCTCCTCGTCCAACCCGCCGAGCGCGATGGCCGTGCCGATGGCGGCATTGGCCTCATTGGCGTCGGCGTACGCGGCGATCCGCGGATCGGTCTTGGCGGTGCGGCTCATATCGCCGAGGGCGGTCGTGCCCTGGTCGCCGGTACGGGTGTAGATGCGCGTCAGATGGACCATACGGCCAGCCTAGTTACGCCCCGGCCCGGCGGAAGACGCGTGTGCCCACTGTCACGGACACCAGAACCAGCGCGAGGGCCATCAGCACGCCGTACAGCATGGCCGTCCCCGCGTAGTCGCCGACATACCCGGCCCGGATCGCGTCCACCAGATAGCGGAACGGCATGAAGTGCGACAGCACATCCAGCCAGCCCGGCGCGAGCGCCATCGGCAGCATCAGCCCGGAGAGCAGCATCGACGGCATCGACACCGCGTTGATGACCGGACCGAACTCCTGCGGCTGGGAGACCTTCATCGCCAGCGCGTACGACAGCGAGGCAAGCGAGATCGTCAGCACGGCCACGAACACGAAGCCGATGAGGATGCCGCCCAACGGCGCCCGCAGCCCCATCACCAGCGCGGCCAGCACCAGCAGCACAGCCTGGAAGACGAAGAGTGCGGCGTCCCGCAGCACCCGGCCCAGCAGCAGGGCGAGGCGGCTGACGGGCGTCACCCGCATCCGCTCCACCACCCCCCACTGCTTCTCGACGATGACCGCGAATCCGGCGAACGAGGCACCGAACAAGCCGAGTTGGAGCAGCAGTCCCGGCACCAGAACCTGCCAGGAGTCTCCCTTGGAGGCGAGCGGTAGATCGGACAGCAGCGGCCCGAAGAAGAGCAGATAGAGCAGTGGCATCAGGATGCCGAAGAGGATCTGGAATTTGGAGCGCAGGGTTACGCGGGCGTACCGCCCGAAGATCAGCGCGGTGTCGGAGAGAAGTACGGGCACGGGGGAGTCCTAAACAGCGAGGGGAACGGGGGCGTCCGCGGGCGCGATGGCGCGCCCGGTGATCGCGAGGAAGGTGTCCTGGAGTGACGCGTCGATCGACCCGCCGTACTGGAGCTTGAGCGCGCTCGGCGTGCCCTCGGCGACCACGACGCCCTTGTCGACGACGACGAGCCGGTCGGAGAGCGCGTCCGCCTC
Source organism: Streptomyces sp. NPDC052236 (assembly GCF_044548015.1). Lineage (NCBI taxonomy): Bacteria > Bacillati > Actinomycetota > Actinomycetes > Kitasatosporales > Streptomycetaceae > Streptomyces > Streptomyces sp. NPDC052236. The sequence goes on from NZ_JBIUBL010000005.1 coordinate 51,958, forward strand.
GTCGAGGTAGTGCGTCGTAAGGAAGACAGTGGTGCCGTGCTGCTCGCGGATACGGCGCACCAGCTGCCACAGGTCGGCCCGGCTGCCCGGGTCGAGCCCGGTGGTCGGCTCGTCCAGGAAGAGCACCTCGGGCCGGTGGGTCAGCCCCAGCGCGATGTCGAGCCGCCGCCGCTGCCCGCCGGACAGCGCGGCGCACTTGCGGTCCATCAGCTCCGTGAGGTCGAGGTCGCGCGCCAGCTCGTCGGCGCGGGCGGCGGCCTCGGTCTTCGTCAGGCGGTAGAGCCGCCCCTGGGTGACCAGCTCCTCGCGTACGGAGATGTGGAGGTCGACGCCGCCCGACTGGGCGACGTAGCCGATCTTGCCGCGTACGCCCGCGGGGTCGCGGGCCAGGTCGCACCCGGCGACCGTGGCGGCGCCGCCGGTGGGCGCCAGCAGGGTGGTGAGCATCCGCAGGGTGGTGGTCTTGCCCGCTCCGTTCGGGCCGAGGAAGCCGAGGATCTCGCCCGGCTGGACGGTGAGGTCGATACCGCGCACGGCTTCGACGGGGCCGTTCTTGGTCTGGAAGGTCCTGGCCAGTCCGGCCGTACTGATGATTGCCATGGCCTCAGAAAAACAGAGCCACTTAAATTTTGCAACCTCTCCAATTTTTCAACGACTCCATGAAGGTTACGATGAGGTCATGGCTGAGGGGCTCAGGGAGCGGAAGAAGCAGCAGACCAGGCAGCGCATCTCGGATGTGGCGACCCGGTTGTTCCTGGAGCACGGCTTCCTCACGGTGACCATGGCCGAGGTCGCCGAGGCCGCCGACGTCTCCGTCAACACCGTCTACAACTATTTCCCGGCCAAAGAGGACCTCTTCCTCGACCGCTCCAAGGGGATCGTCGACCGGCTCTCCCGCTTTGTGCGGGGCCGCCCCGACGGCGAGTCCGCCACCGAAGCCGTACTGCGCGAACTGCGCGAGCAGGTCGAGGCCGTCTCGCCCGCCGTCGGGCTGATGGAGGGCTACGACCGTTTCCTGAAGGTCATTCACGGCGCGGAACCCCTCCGCTCCCGCCTCTGGCATGTCCAGCAGCAGGCACTGGAGGACATCGAGGCAACCCTGCGCAAGGAAACCGGCGCAGCCCCGGGCGACAACCTCCCCACCCTCATGGCCGGTCAGCTCTCCTGGATCCAGTCCACGCTCATGGCCTTCATCGGCCGCGAGATGGTGGCCGGACGCCCCCCGGCGGAGGTCTCCCGTGAGGCATTGGTCCTCTTGGACGACATGGAGGACATGTTGGGAGAGAAGGTGCTCAAGTACGCGGTCCGAGAGGCTTGATGGGCCGTACCGGTGTGATGTCCGTCATCTCGGACGTGACGCGCATCTCTTCACCGCCCCACGCCACCTCACGGACGCTAACCTCCGGCAGAGAGCCGGATGTAAACGCGTGTTAAGGAGTGCCGCAGTGGCCAGGAAGCTCGCCGTCATCGGAGCCGGACTCATGGGGTCCGGTATCGCGCAGGTCTCGGCCCAGGCGGGCTGGGAGGTCGTGCTGCGTGATGTCACCGACGCGGCCCTGACCCGTGGCAGGGACGGCATCAAGGCCTCGTTCGACAAGTTCGTCGCCAAGGGCAAGCTCGAAGCGGCCGACGCGGACGCGGCGTTGGCGCGCATCACGACGACCACCGATCTGGACGCCGTCGCCGACGCGGACATCGTGGTCGAGGCGGTCTTCGAAAAGCTCGACGTCAAGCACGACATCTTCCGTACGCTGGACAAACTCGTACGGGACGAGGCGGTACTCGCCTCCAACACCTCCGCCATCCCGATCACCAAGATCGCGGCCGTGACGGAGCGTCCCGAGCGGGTAATCGGCGCGCACTTCTTCTCGCCCGTCCCGATGATGCAGCTGTGTGAACTGGTGCGCGGCTACAAGACCAGCGACGAAACACTCGCCATCACGCGAGAGTTCGCCGAGTCGGTCGGCAAGACCTGCGTCGTCGTCAACCGCGACGTCGCCGGGTTCGTCACCACCCGCCTCATCTCGGCGCTGGTGGTCGAGGCCGTCAAGCTGTACGAATCGGGCGTGGCGTCCGCCGAGGACATCGACATCGCCTGCAGGTTGGGCTTCGGGCACACCATGGGGCCGCTCGCGACCGCCGATCTGACGGGCGTGGACATCCTGCTCGATGCCACGAACAACATCTACACCGAGTCCCAGGACGAGAAGTTCGCACCGCCGGAGCTGATGCGCCGGATGGTGGATGCCGGTGACATCGGTCGTAAGAGCGGGCAAGGCTTTTACAAGCACTGACCGCGGCACGGACCCACATCAACCGTTTTGCTATCACCCATCAGGGTGAATTGGGTATCGGTTCGCATACAAAGCGCAACTGGTCGGCCCATGAGGCAGTCACTTGTTGCATGACTTGAAGAAGCACGACAGACACGACAGGCACGACAGACGCACAGGCAGACACAGGGCACCGATCCACACTCGGGGAGCGTATATGCACATCAGGGGCGACCACGCCAAGCTGGTCGTCGGGGGCCGCCTCGACGTGCGCAGCGCGGCGGACGCCCGTACGGTCCTGCACTCGGCCGTTGACGACGGAGTCGGCGACCTCGTGCTCGACCTGACCGACCTCGACTCCTGGGACGCCACGGGCCTCGGCGTCATCATGGGCGCACACCGCCGGGCCGGACGGTGCGGCCGCCGGCTGGTGCTGCGCGGTGTTCCACCACAGATGCAGAGACTGCTGGTGGCGACGCGGCTGCACCGCATCCTCGCCGTCGAAGGCGGCATCGCGGCCGAATCGCTCCCACGGGTGTGAACCGCGTGATCCGTACGTCACTCGCAATCCTCACAAGACCGTGACGTCACGGGCGGGGCGACACCCCGCCCGTGCGGAGATACTGAGCCAAGGTCTAAGGTTCGGACGCCTGCCGATTCCGATTCCGAATCCACGAACCCGACCGACGGGCGCCGAACCCGAGCGACAGCGGGGCGTGCGGAAAGGCCGGGAGGGACATCCGCACGCGGTTCCGCCACCAGAAGACAACGGGTCTCGGCGGAGACGCAGCCAAGCGAAGCGCATCTGGGGGCTTTGAGCATGGACAACGACAGCTTCGGCGACGGCGCGGGACAGGCGCGTCCGCCGCGCGACGCCATCACGCCGGGCTTCGGACAGTCCGCGCCGGCGCCCGCCCGTACCACCGAGCTCGTCGCGGGTGACTTCCTGCTCACCGTCAATCCCGTCGACGGCAGCGAGATCGCATCCCTTCCGCCGGGCCGGCGTTCCTCGCCCCCGGTCCGGCACACCGCCGCCGAACGCGCCGAACTCCTGCGCGCGGCCCAGCCGCCCGTACCCGCCGGGCCTCCCGCCGCGCGGCTCCCGCTGCTGGAGCGCGACGAGGAGCGCGAGCGGCTCGTACGACTGCTGGGGCGCGGGCGCTCGGTGCGGCTCACCGGCCCCGCCGGCTCCGGCCGCAGCGCGCTGCTCGACGCCGTGGCGGAGGAGTGCGCGGACCTCGCGCCCGACGGCGTCGTACGCCTCAACGGCCACCACCGCACGCCCACCGAGCTGCTGTACGAGCTCTTCGCCACCGTCTACGACGCTCCCCTCCACCGGCCCGACCGGGCCGGACTGCTCGCACTGGTCCGCGACATCGGCGCCATCGTCGTCCTCGACGACCTGGAGTTCGGCGGCGCGGCGCTCGGCGAGCTGCTGGACGGCGCGCCCGAGTGCGCCTTCCTGGTCTCCGCCACACCCGACGTCGCCGCGCCCGCCGCGGACTCGCACCTCGAAGAGGTCTTCCTCGCCGGTCTGGGCCGCGGCGCTTCGCTGGAGCTGCTGCGGCGCGCGGTGGAGAGGCCGCTCACCGAGGACGAGGTGAACTGGGCGGGCGACCTCTGGTTCGAGTCCGAGGGCCTGCCGCTGCGTTTCCTCCAGGCGGGCGCGCTGCTGCGGCAGTACGACAGCCTGCGCATCGACCCGGAGGACTTCGACTCCTACACCCCCTTCGACGGCATCGAGCCCGCCGATGCGCCGCTGCCGACCGTGGGGGAGGCCGCCGCGCCCGCCTCGCTGCTCGCCTCACGGCTGAGCGAGTCCGCCCGCGAGACCCTGCGCTTCGCGGTCGCGCTCGGCGGCGAGGTGCCGCACCAGGCGCATCTGCCCGCGCTCGTCGGCGACACGCACGCGGACGCCGCGCTCGGCGAGCTGATGAGCTGTGGGCTGCTCTCCCCGGTCGGCCCGCGCTACCGGCTGGCGGCGGGCGTGGCCGCCCAGCTGACGGAGAAGGGGTACGCCGAGACGGCGTCCGCCCTCGCCCACACCGCCGCCCAGCACTACGCCTGGTGGGCCGGGCACCCCTCGGTGACGCCCGAGCGCGCCGCGGCCGAGGCGGACGCCCTGCTCGCGGCGCTGAGCGCCCTCGTGCAGGGCCACGAGGGCGGACACCCCAGCGCGGCCGTACTACTGGCCCGCAGCGCCGCGCCCGTCTTCGCGACGGGGCAGCACTGGGGCGCCTGGGAGCGGGCCCTGCGGGTCGGCTCCGAAGCGGCCCGTATCGCGGGCGAAGTGGCCGAAGAAGCTTATTTCCACCATGAATTGGGCGTACTGGCGCTCTGCGCAGGCAACCTGGACCGGGCGCGCGCCGAGCTGGAGGCCTCGATCGCCATGCGCGGGGCGCTCGCGGACAAGGTCGGCACAGTCGCGGGACGCCGGGCGCTGGCGCTGGTCGAGGACCGGTCGGGCGGCCTGCTGCCCGGCGGACGCGTCCTGGCGATCGAGCCGCCGCCCGCCCCGCGTTACGAGGAGCCGGCGTCGCCGCCCGCGGGCGTACCGGCGGCCGTGCTGCCGCTCGGCCTGGGGATGGGGCCGCGGCCGACGGCTCCGGAGCCCGCGACGCTGGTGGGGCAGCGGGAGCTGTCCCCGGGCGGCGGTGGCGGCGGTGGCGGCGCGAGGCCGAGCCGCCGCCGTACGGTCTTCGGCGGCGCGCGCCGCAACCTGGTCGCCGTGGGCACGGGCGCGCTGCTCGCCGCGGTGCTCGGTACCGTGGTGACGCTCGGGGCGACCTCGGGCCCGCAGGACACGCCCAACGACAACGTCAGGAACGGCGAGACGGCGAACGAGGACAACGGCTCAGGGGACGGCGCGGACACGGAGGAGCCGGACGGCGGCTCGACCGACCGCCCCGCCGAACCGGGCGTGGTCCAGGACACCGAGGACGCGGTGGAGCCGAGCCCCAGCGCTTCGTCGGGTCACCCGTCCGAGCAGGAGAGCGAGCCGCCGTCGGGTTCGCCGACACCGACCAAGTCGCCGTCCCCGACCAAGTCGCCAAAGCCGACGCCTACGCCGACACCGCCCCCCACGCCTACGCCCACGCCTACGCCGACACCCACGCCGACACCCACTCCGACACCCACCGGCGGCTCGTCGGAGCCGACACCGCCGGGCAGCCAGTCGGCCAGCGCCCCCATCACCGCGAGCGCACCGGCTTCGGCCTCCCCGACCTCGGCGTCACCGACTTCGGCCTCACCGTCCCCGGTGATCTGACGCTCGCCGGACGATGGCGGGATGACGCAGTACGGCCCCGGGCAGCATCGCCGCCCGGGGCCGTACGCGTCTCTCGTCTCAGAACAGCCGGAGCTTGTCGTCCTCGATGCCCCGCATCGCGTTGTAGTCGAGCACCACACACCCGATCCCGCGGTCCGTCGCCAGCACCCGCGCCTGCGGCTTGATCTCCTGCGCCGCGAAGACGCCCCTCACCGGTGCCAGATGCGGGTCCCGGTTCAGCAGCTCCAGATAGCGCGTGAGCTGCTCCACACCGTCGATGTCGCCGCGCCGCTTGAGCTCCACGGCCACCGTCGCGCCGTCGGAGTCCCGGCACAGGATGTCCACCGGGCCGATCGCCGTGGGGTATTCGCGCCGGATCAGGGTGTAGCCCTGGCCCAGCGTCTCGATCCGGTCGGCAAGCAGCTCCTGGAGGTGTGCTTCCACACCGTCCTTGATCAGCCCGGGGTCCACGCCGAGTTCGTGCGAGGAGTCGTGGAGGATTTCCTCCATTGTGATGATCAGTTTCTCGCCCGCTTTGTTGACGACAGTCCACACACTGTCCGCCCCCTCAGCTCCCTTGCCGTCTTCCTTGAGAGTGCAGGGAGGGGACATCCAGTTCAGTGGTTTGTACGCCCTGTCATCCGCGTGGATGGAGACGCTGCCGTCTGCCTTGACCAGGATGAGACGGGGAGCGGAGGGCAGGTGGGCCGTGAGCCGGCCCGCGTAGTCCACGGAGCAGCGGGCGATGACAAGACGCATGGTCGGCAACGCTACTCGACCGGAGCAGCCGCGCGCGATTCGGCCCGGGAAAAGGTGCTTCGTCATTTGGCCGGTTGTGGTCCCAATCTCCTGGTGCCCTCCGGACGGCGCACTTACCGTGGGAGCCGGGGGGTCGCCGGCCGCGCACGCTGCGTCGTCGTCCCCCTTCCCTGCCCGTAAGGCCCCCTGTATCGGGGTCGCGAGAGGAGAACCCATGTCGCTCGACGTCTCACCGGCGCTGTTGGAGCAGGCCGAGCGAGGCGAGGTCGACGAAGCAGCCTTCGTCGACTGCGTCCGGACCTCCCTGCCCTACGCATGGGAGATGATCAGTTCTCTGGTGGCTCAGCTGAAGGTGGACGGCGGCGAATTCGCCGACAACCAGACGCCTCCCCCGGATGAGCAGGCACGCGGTCAGCTGCTGCGCGCGCTTGCGAGTGACGCGATTCGAGGAGCGTTACAGCGGCACTTCGGAGTGCGCCTCGCATTCCAGAACTGCCATCGCGTCGCGGTGTTCCCGCTGGATTCCTCGGTCGATGAGCGGCTTGCCCGCTTCACGTCCGTGCGGGGCCAGTTGCTCAACCAGTCGCCCGAACTCCGGGACTGCTGAAGGTTTCTGCCGCCGCTTCGTGTCGCGGGAGGTGCGACTGACGCGGAGCGGCGGCACCTTCGGTACGCAGCGGCGGTCGCGTCAGCAGGGGATCACGTCAGCAGGGGCAGGACCTCTGTGCCCAGCCGCCGTACGTTCTCCTCGGTGGCGGCCAGATCGCCCGAGCCCTCGACCAGCAGCGCGAAGCGGGTGATGCCGGTCCGGGCGGCGGTGGCCGCGATACGGTCGGCGGCCAGCCGTGGCGGGCCCACCGGGTGCAGGCCGCACAGCAGCTCCGCGTACGCCACGGGGTCCCGCATCGCGCGCTGCCTGCCGTCGACGGTCACATGGGCGTCCAGCCCCTCTTTCAGCCAGCCAGGCATCGCCTTGACGAGCGTCTCCGAGGCCTCGGCGCGGCTGTCGGTGATCTGGGCCACTCCGGCCGACACATGCGCGGCGTCCTCGACCTCCTCGGGGGTGTGGCCCGCGGCCAGCGCGTGCGTACGCCACAGGGCGACCATCTCCGCCTTCTCCTCGTCGCCGCAGTGCATCCCGAGCAGCATCGGCAGCCCGCGCTCGGCGGCGAGCCGCACGCTCGCCGGAGACGTACACGCGATGATCACCTCGGGACCCTGGCGCGCGCCGCCGATCAGCTCGTCCGGCCTTGGTACGACCGGGACTTCGCGGAAGGTGAAGCGCTCCCCCTGCGCGGCGACGCGGGGCTCGCGCAACCACCGCAGCAGCAGGTCGAGCGATTCGGGAAAGCCCTTCTCGTACGCGTCGAGGCCGGTGCCGAAGACCTCCAGGTCGACCCATGGCCCACCGCGCCCGACGCCGAGGGAGAACCTCCCGCCGCTGGTCAGATGCAGCAGTGCGGCCTGCTCGCCCAGCGCCACGGGATGAACGTTCGGCAGGACGCTCACCGCCGTACCGACCCGGATCCGCCGGGTGCGGCCGAGCAGCAGCGCGGCCAGTGTCACAGCCGACGGACACACGCCGTACGGCACGAAATGGTGCTCGGCCAGCCAGACCGAGTCGAGTCCGGACTCCTCCGCGACCTCGGCGGACCGCACCGCTCGGTGCAGCGCCTCCCCCTGTCCCTGGCCCGGGAATTGAGCCGCCAGTACAAATGTCCCCACGCGCATCGCCTATTGCCTCCTTGCGGCCGACGCGTCACTCCCCCTGCTGGCAACAACGTCTGACACGTGCCATAGGCACGGCCGAACGTGAAGTTGTTGCGATTTTCCGGTAACCGCCGCTTGCGAGTGTCACGGTCTCACGCCGAACGGGACGAGTACCCCTGGCTGTGGCCCTTAGGCTGGGGTGGAACTATCCGGACTTTGCCCCATGAGGTGTCACGTGTCCCCGCGCCGCAACCGCCCCCGAGGCGGCGAGAAGCCCCCCGAGCAAGTCCGCGAGCCTGGTGAGAGGTACGGCGGCTTCGGGCAGAGCGAGTTCTGGCAGGGCGAGGACTGGTCGGTGCGCCATGTCGCGGGCGCAAGTGCCAATGGCAAGCGGTACCGCTGTCCGGGCTGCGATCAGGAGATCCCCTCCGGGGTGCCGCATGTGGTGGCGTGGCCGGGTCACGGCGGCGGTGTCGATGACCGGCGGCACTGGCACAAGGCGTGCTGGAACGCGAAGGACCGCCGCACCACGCGGGTGCAGCGGTCCCGTAACGCGCCCAAGTACTGATCGGCCAGTGCTTACACGTCGCGCTTGGTGAGGGACAGGAAGGCGCCCGCCATGGCCGCCGCTGTGATCCCCAGCACGATCCACAGCGGATCCCAGCCCGCCGGGCCCGAGTCCGTCACGGCGTTGTCGTACAGCACGCCGATCTGGTTGGGGATCGAGTACTCGAAGAGGGCCGTCTGCAGCTCGCTCAGCGACTCCGAGAACATGAACATGGCCAGCACCAGCGGGAGCAGCACGACACCGATCATGATGGTGATCGCGCCCGCCGAGTGACGGATCAGCGTGCCGACGGCGAGCGAGAGCAGGCCGAGGGTCGCGACGTAGAGCGCGACGCCGACCGTCGCGCGGAACCAGTCCTCGCCGGTGGACGACCCCTGGTTCACGATCGCGGTCTGCAGCACCCCCACAATCCCGTTCATGACCGCGGTGACGGTGAAGACGAGCAGGAAGAAGACGATCGCCTTGGCCGCCAGTACACGGGCGCGGCTGGGGCACGCGGTCAGGGTGGTCCTGATCATTCCCGTGCCGTACTCGGACGCGATGGTCATCACGCCCAGCGTGATCACGCAGATGGAGCCGAGCAGTACGCCGAAGAAGCCCAGCGAGAGCACCGACTGCTCACCGAGCTCGGTATCGGAGGCGGAGACGGCCCATGCGGAGAGTACGCCGATGCCGATCATGAGCACGATCATGACGCCGAGTGTCCACACCGTGGAGCGTACGGAACGGATCTTGGTCCACTCGGAGGCGAGCGCGTCGCCGAGGTGCGCGTTGCGCGCGGGAATCGGCGACGAGTACAGGGAGGCGGGGGGCGCGGACTGCTGCTGGTAGGGGATGGGGGCGGTCATCGGGCGTCCTCGGGCTTCGTCAGGTCGGCGGGCGCGGGGGGTGTGGCAGGAGCCACGGGAGCTGCGGCGGGGGGCACGGGAGCTGCGGCAGGCGGCACGGCAGCGGGCGCGTCGGCGTACGGGTTCTGGCCCGGCTGCGGGTGCTGCGGAGGCGGCGGGGCGTACCAGCCCTGCTGCGGCACCGCGGGGATCTGCTGCGGCGGTACGTAGCCCATCGGCGGCTGCTGCATCAGACCGGACTTCTGGTCGGTCGTCGAGCGGTAGTCGACCGCGCCCTGCGTCATCCGCATATACGCCTCCTCCAGCGAGGCCTGGTGCGGCGAGAGTTCCCACAGCCGTACGTCCGCCGAGTGCGCCAGATCGCTGATCTGCGGCAGCGGCAGCCCGGTGACGCGCAGCGCGCCGTCCGGCTCCGGCATGACCTGCCCGCCCGCCTCGGTGAGCGTGGCGGACAGCTTCTCGCGCTGCTGCGGCTCGGTCTGCGGGGTACGGACCCGGGCGAAGTCCGCGGAGTTGTGCGAGATGAAGTCCTTGACGCTCATGTCCGCGAGCAGCTGCCCGCGCCCGATCACGATCAGGTGGTCGGCTGTGACGGCCATCTCACTCATCAGGTGCGAGGAGACGAAGACCGTACGGCCCTCGGAGGCCAGGCGCTTCATCAGGTTGCGGACCCACAGGATGCCCTCGGGGTCGAGCCCGTTGACCGGCTCGTCGAAGAGCAGCACCTGCGGGTCGCCGAGCAGCGCCGCCGCGATGCCGAGGCGCTGCCCCATACCGAGCGAGAAGCCTTTGGAACGCTTCTTGGCGACCTCCTGCAGACCGACGACGCCGAGCACCTCGTCCACGCGGCGGGCCGGGATACCCGACAACTGCGCCAGCGAGAGCAGGTGGTTGCGCGCGCTGCGGCCGCCGTGCACGGCCTTGGCGTCAAGGAGCGCGCCGACCTGCCGGGGCGCGTTCGGCAACTCCCGGAAGGAGCACCCGCCGATGGTCACCCGGCCCGCGCTCGGCTGGTCGAGCCCCAGGATCATCCGCATCGTCGTCGACTTGCCGGCGCCGTTGGGACCGAGGAATCCGGTGACGGCTCCTGGCCGCACATGGAAGGAAAGGTTGTACACGGCTGTCTTGGCGCCATAGCGCTTCGTCAGGCCGATTGCCTCGATCATTCTCCAGCCCCATCGACTTTCGGGTCGTCGGGGCACAGGCCTTCCGGCCGCTCGCCCCCGTAAGAGCTAGGAGGATAACTGTGCATGGTCGGTTCCGGCCAAGCCGTAACGATCTGGCGTCGATCCGGCGGCCCCGATGTGAGGTCCGCCAGGCGCCAGGACGAGCCGCTACGCATCCCGCTTCTTGAGCACCAGATAGCCTCCGGCCAGCGCCGCGGCCACCCAGATGAGCATGATCACGAGTCCGGCCCACGGCCCGTACGGAGCCTCGTCGCTGTTCATCGCGCCCGGCACCACCTGCATGATCTTGCCACCGGCCTGGTCGGGGAAGTACTGGGCGAGTGTCTTCGCCTTCGGTACGGACGCGAGGATCTGCGAGACCAGGAAGAAGAACGGCATCAGGATGCCCAGCGAGAGCATCGAGCTGCGCAGCATCGCCGCTACGCCCATCGAGAACAGCGCGATCAGGCCCATGTAGAGCCCGCCGCCGATGACCGCGCGCAGGACGTTGTCCGCGCCGAGATTCGTACCGTGCTCGCCCAGCAGCGCCTGGCCGAGGAAGAAGGTCAGGAAACTCGTCACCATCCCGACGGCCAGCGCCAGCGCGGTGGCCACCCCGATCTTGCTGAAGAGGAAGGTGGCGCGCTGCGGTACGGCCGCCAGGGAGATGCGGATCATGCCGGTGCTGTACTCCGTGGAGACCACCAGCACCCCGTAGACCACCATCGCGAGCTGACCGAGGATCATCCCGGAGAAGCTGATGAGCGTCGGGTCGAAGGTGAGCTGCTCCTCGCGCGACATGTCGTCGAAGGTCGCCTTCAGCAGCGCGCTGAGCGCGCCGCCCATCGCGATGGTGACGGCGAACGCGCACACCAGCGTCCAGGTGGTCGAGGAGACCGTACGGATCTTGGTCCACTCTGAGTACAGGACGGCGGGTACCGATGCCATGGGTCAGACTCCCTTGCGGCTCTGGCTCTGGGGACGGCTCTGGCCCCAGCCTGGAGGCGGCGGCCGCACATCTTCGGGCACCGGCTCCGAATGCGCGTGGTACTCCACCGAACCCACCGTCATCTGCATGAACGCCTCCTCCAGCGACGCGCGCTGCGCGCTCAGTTCATGCAGTACGAGCCCGTGCCGGGCCGCCAGCTCGCCCAGCTGCTCGGTGGTGGCGCCGTCGATCTCCACCACGCCGTCGCCCGAATCGATGGGGGTGAACCCCGCCGTACGCAGCACTTCGCGCAGCCGCTCCCGGTCCGGCGAGCGCAGCCGTACGAAACTCCGGGAGTTCTGGTGGATGAAATCAGCCATTGAGGTGTCCGCGAGCAGCCGCCCCTGCCCGATCACGATCAAATGATCGGCGGTCAGGGCCATTTCGCTCATCAGATGCGAGGAAACGAAGATCGTTCTCCCCTGCGACGCGAGAGTCCTCATGAGATTGCGGATCCAGTGAATTCCCTCGGGGTCCAGACCATTCACCGGCTCGTCAAACATCAAGATCTCCGGATCGCCGAGCAGCGCGGAAGCGATTCCCAGACGTTGGCCCATACCAAGGGAGAATCCCTTGGTCTTTTTCTTCGCGACCGAGGTCAGTCCGACGGTGTCCAGGACCTCGGAGACCCGGGACGCGGGGATGCGGTTGGACTGGGCGAGGCAGAGAAGGTTGTTGTACGCGCTGCGCCCGCCGTGCATCGACCCGGCCTCCAGCAGCGCGCCGATGTACTTCAGCGGTTCCTGCAGGTCGCGGTAGTGCTTGCCGTCGATCCGCACCGAACCGCTGGTCGGGTTGTCGAGATCGAGCATCATCCGCATCGTCGTCGACTTGCCTGCTCCGTTCGGGCCGAGGAAGCCGGTCACCATGCCGGGTCTGACCTGGAAGGACAGGTGGTCGACCGCGACTTTGCTGCCGAAGCGCTTGGTGAGGCCGTCGAGCTCAATCATGCCCGCCAGGCTAGGGGCGCCCGGTGCCCGCCGCCACTGGGACCCGGGCGAAAATCAACCTCGCTGGGGAATCCAGCCCCGCCCGGCGATTGAGGCGCGGGGTTCGGGGCGGAGCCCCGACAAGGGCCCGAGGGCGAGAAGTCAGCCTCGCCGGCGTTTGAGGCGCTGGGGGTCCCCCCACGCCCGCTGGGGGTCCCCCCACGCCGCTAGGCGTAGGGGGAGTAGGGGGAGGGTTCGGGGGCAGCGCCCCCGACAAGCGCCCGAGGCCGTACCTGGTGCTGACATGGCTATGACGCCCAAGTGCCCGGCGCCACAAGGCGGCCGGGCACTCGGAGACGTACAACTGCTGCAACTGCGACGTACCGCGGGGACTAGCGCGACTGCTGCGCCGGGACGCCGCGCGAGATCGGCTCGTCGTCGGCGGGACCGGTGGCGGCCACGGCCGCACCCGTCAGCGTCGCCAGCATCTCGCGGACGTTCGTCAGCTGCGCGTTGATCGAGTCGCGGCGGTTGGTGAGCGCCGCCAGCTCGCGCTCCGACTCGCTGCGGATCCGGTCGGCCTTGGCGTTCGCGTCGGCCACGATGTCCTCGGACTGACGCTGCGCCGTCTCCACCGTCTGACGGGCCCTGCGCTCCGCGTCCGTACGCAGCTTCTCGGCCTCCAGGCGCAGCTGCTCGGCGCGGTGCTCGATCTCCGCCAGGCGCTTCTCCGCCTTCGCCTGACGCGAGGCCAGGTCCCGCTCGGACTGCTCGCGCCGCTTGGCGAGGTTCGTCTCGAAGTCCGCGGCGGCCTGGGCGGCCTTGGCGCGGGTCTCCTCGAAGAGCGCGTCCGCCTCCTCACGCTTGGACTGCGCGTCCTTCTGCGCCTCGGTGCGCAGTGTAGAGGCGTCGCTCTTCGCCTTGTCGACGATGCGGACGCCCTCGTCCTCGGCCTTCGCCTTGCGGTCGGAGCTGAACGCCTCGGCGTCGTTGCGCACTTGCTGCGCGGCCGACTCGGCGAGCTCACGGTGCTGCTCGGCCGCGCGACGGGCCTCCTCGCGCAGGTCCTTCGCCTCCTCCTCGGCGAGGCGGAGGATCTTCTCGACGCGGGCGCCGAGCCCGGCGTACGACGGCTCCGCGTCGCTGACCTGGGCCTGGGCGCTCTGCGTTTCGAGGTGGAGCTCCTCAATGCGCTTTTCCAGAGAGGTGATTCGGGTCAGAGCACTGTCACGGTCGGCGACGAGTTTGGTAATGCGGTCGTCCACCTGACCGCGGTCGTAACCACGCCGCACGAGCTCGAAGCCGAAGGGGGAGGAAGTGTCGCTCATGGGGTTCCTGTCGAATGAGACCGGTGAGGTGATAGGGGGAATCCTAGGGGCCAAAGCGGCGTGTCACCGTGCAGATGCGCGTTTGATCTGGAGAATGTCCAGCCTTTTGAGTGCTAGGCATCGGACGACTTGCCACTCGATCGTGTAACCCCGGCTGTGGCGCCCGCTTTCATGCCGCTGTCCTTCGTGCCGGCCGACGGCGCCTCGAACGACTCCAACGCCTCCAGCACATCCTGCACCCGGGAGATTTCCGCCTGGATGTCCTTGCGGCGGCGCACCAGCACATCGAGCTCCCGCTTGCCCTCGGAGACCATGCGCTCCGCCTCGGCCTGCGCTTCCGCCAGGATCTGCTCGGCCTCCCGGGTCAGCCCGGCCTTCTTCTGCTCGGCCTCCTTGAGGAGCCCCTCCGCCTTGCGGACCGCCGCGATCCGCACCGTAGCGGCCTCGGAACTGGCGTCGGACAGCAGCTCCTTCGCCTTCGCCTCGGCCTCGGCGCGCTGTTCGGTGGCGGCCTTGACCAGATTGTCGACGCGCTCGCCCGCCGTCCTCATCTGCTCGGAGCTCTCCCGGCGGGCGCGCTCGTGCAACTCCTCGACCTCGGCCTCGACGCGGGTCCGCAGCTCCTCGCCGCGCTCCCTTATGGCGGTGGCGTCCCGGCGCGCGCCGACCAGCAGCTCGTCGGCGTCCGTACGGGCCTTCTCCACCAGGGAGTTGCCCTCGACCGTCGCCTCGGCGAACAGCCGGTCCGCTTCCTTGCGGGCCGCGCCCACCATCGTGTCGGCCTGCGCCTCGGCCTCGGTGGCCGAGCGCAGCGCCTCTTCCTGGGCCTTGTTGATGAGCTGGTCGGCCTGGGCAGCGGCGTCCGCACGGCGCTTGGCCGCGGCCTCGCGCGCCTGGTCCAGCGTGCGGTCGGCCTCGTCCCTGGCCTCCGCGCGCAGCCGCTCCGCCGCCGCCTCGGCGCTCGCCAGGGCCTTCTGCGCCTCGGACCTCATGCGCTGGGCGGCCTGCTGGGCGGAGCCCACCGTCTCGGCGGCCTCGGCGCGCAGCTGCTCCGCCTCGCCGCTCGCCTTGTTGATGAGCTGGTCGGCCTGGGTCGCGGCGTCTCCGCGCCGCTTGTCGGCGGCCTGGCGCGCCTCGTCGAGGATGTGCTCGCCCTCGGCGCGGATCGAGGCGTGCAGCCGCTCGGCCTCCGCCGCGGCCTCCGTCTTGATCTGCTCGGCGCGGGACAGCGTCTCCGCCGCCTGTGTACGCAGCAGCTCGCTCTCGCTCGTCGCCTCGCCCATCAGCCGGTCGGCCTGGGTCGCGGCGTCGGAGCGCATGCGGTTGGCGTCCTCGCGGGCCTCGGCGCGGGTGCGCGAGGCGTCCTGCTCGGCGGCGGCCAGCGAGTCCGACGCCTCCGTACGCATCCGCAGGGCGTACTCCGCGGTTTCCGCGCGCAGCCGCTCCGCCTCGGTGATCGCCTCGCCGACGGTCTGCTCGGCGAGCGCGTTCGCGGCGTCGGTCTCCTCCTGGGACCTGGCGCGCAGCCGGGCCGCGTCCTCGGCGGCCCGCTCCCGCTCGGCGTACGCGTCGAAGCGGACCCGGTCCGCCTCCTCCTGCGCCTCGGTCCTGATGCGCTCGGCGACATGCTCGGCGGCGGAGCGCAGCCCGGCGATGTCCTGCTCGGCCTGCTCGTAGAGGCCGCTGACGGAGTCCCGTACCTGCTGGGCGGTCTGCTCGGCGGCCTGCACCATGCCGGTGGCGCGCCGGTCGGCCTCCTCGACCAGACGGTGCGCCTCGGTCTGCGCCTCCTCGACCCGGTTGCGGGCGGAGGCGAGCAGCTCCTCGCTCTGCTCGCGGGCGTGCTCGCGCTCCTGGTTGGCCTCGCCGCGCGCGGAGTCGAGGATCTGCTCGGCCTCGCGGCGGCGGCGGCCCGCCTCCTCCTGGGCGGCGGCGAGCGCCTCGGCGGCCTCGGCGCCCACCCGCTCGGCGGCGGCGGCTGCCTCCGCCCGCAGCCGGTCGGCGCTGTCCTGTGCCTCGTTCTTGAGCCGCTCGGCCTCGTTGGCGGCGTCGCTGCGCAGCCGTACCGCGATGTTCTCCGCCTCGGCGCGGGTGGTCGACGCGTCGGCCGCGGCATCGTCGCGCAGCCGCTCCGCCTCGTGCTCGGCCAGCGCCTGGAGCGTACGGATCCGCTCGGCGGCCTCGGCGCGCAGCCGCTCGGTCTCCTCGGCGGCCTCACGCCGGATCCGCTCGCCCTCGGCGCGCGCGTCCGTCAGCCCCTGCTCGGCGGCGGCGACGCGCGTCTCGGCCTCGGTGTGCAGGCGGGTCAGCTCGTCGGCGGCCTCGGCCTGGCGGGCCGCGACGCCGCGCTCGGTCTCCTCGCGCAGCGCCTGTGCCGCCAGCTCGGCGGCGGCCTTGACGGCCTCCGCCTGCTCCTCGGCCTCCACGCGCAGCCGGTCCGCCTCGGCGCGGGTGCGCTCCAGCGTCTCCTCGGCCTGCTTGCGCAGCGTGGTGGCGCGCTCGATCGCTTCCGTACGTACACGCTGGCTGTCGTTCGTCGCGGCGGACCGCAGCTCGTCGGCGTCCGCGCGCGCCTTGGTCAGCAGCTCCTCGGCGGTCCGCGCCGCCTCCTCGATCTGCTGGACGGCCTCGCGCCGGGCCTCGCCGCGGATCCGCTCGCCCTCGGCGACCGCGTCGGCGCGCAGCTGCTCGGCCTCGCCGCGCAGCCGCCGTGCCTCCTCCTGGAGTTCGACGGTCTTGGCGCGGTACTCCTTGGTGTCGTCCTTGGCCGCGCCCTTGAGCTGGTTGGCCTGAGTGGCGGCCTCGCCGCGCAGCCGGTCCGCCTCCGCCTCGGCCTCGCGGCGGATCCGCTCGGCCTCCTCGCCGGCGGCGCGCGTGGTGGCCTTGGCGTCCTCGGAGGCCTTGGTCAGGACTTCCTCGGCGGTACGGGCGGCCTTGGCGAGATGGGCCGCGGAGTCCTCGGCCGCGACCGTACGGGCCTTCTCGGCCGCCTCGGCGACCAGCTTCTCGGCCTCGGCGGTGGCGTCGGCGAGCGCGTGCTCGGCCTCCGCCTTGAGCGCCTCGGACTCCTTGGTGGCCTCGCCGACCAGCCGTGCGATCTCGGCCTTGGCCGTACGGGTGCGCTGCTCGTTGACCGACTCGGCGGACGCCAGCTGCTTGGCCGCCGACTCCTTGGCCTCCGTCAGCACCTTCTCGGACTCGGCGCGGGCCTCGCGCAGTTTCTCCTCGGCCGCCTGGATCCGCTGCTCGGCGGTGCGGCTCAGCTCCGCGGCCTGCTGGCGGGCCTGGTCGGACTCGGCGGAGGTGGACGAGCGCAGCTGCTCGGCGTGGGAGGTGGCCTCCTGCGCCTGGTTGGACGCGGCGTTCAGCAGCCGCTCGGCGTCCTTGCGGGCGCGCAGCAGGATCGCTTCCGCTTCGGAACGGGCGGCCTCGGACTCGGAGCCGAGCCGCCTGCGCGCCTCCTCGGCGATACGGGTGGCCTCGGCGCGGGCGGCGGCCAGCGACTGCTCGGCCTCCGTACGGGACTCCTCAAGCAGCCGGCGGGCCTGCGCCTCGGAACGGGCGCGCAGCTGCTCGGCCCAGGCCACGTTCTCGTTGACGTGCGCCTCGACGGTCTGGCGGCGCTCCGCCAGCTCCTGGTCCAGGCGCTGACGGCGCTGGTTCGCCTCGGTGTGCAGCTCCGCCTGAAGCCTGGCCTGGTGCTCGGCGTGCTCCTGGAGGATGCGCTGCGTCTGGGCGCGCGCCTCGCGCAGCTCGCGCTCGGCGTCGGTGCGGAGCTGATCGGCCTGGATCTGGGCGTTACGGAGCATCTGCTCGGCCTGGTAGCCGAGGTCGGCGCCGTTGTCGTACGCGGGACGGGAGGCAAGGCTGCGGCGTGCCTCGTGGAGCTTTGCGCGCAACACCTCGACCTGGTAACCGAGGTCCTCGGCGTGCTGGACGGCCTTCTCCCGCGCGGTCTTCAGCCGTTCCATCTCGGCTTCGAACCGCGAGAGGTGGTCGTCGTCAGCTCGGTGGCTCTCCTGGTGTTCGTAGCCCCGCACTGCGCGGTCCCATCCGTCCCCTGGTCGCAACTGTCTCCGTACGAGCACCGTTCGGCGGCGAACGGCCCCCCGGGGAATGGTGTCAGATCAACGGCGGGGACGCGGCACGGCCCCGGCCCGGCCCCGGCCCGGAACGGCTCACTCTACCGGGCCGCGAATCGCCGTGGTCAGTGCTCTGTTGCGGAGGTTGCGGACGTGACGAGTTCGGTGAGGACGCCATGGCAGTCCTTGGGGTGGAGAAAGGTGATGCGCGAGCCCATGGAACCGGTCCGCGGCTCGTCGTAGAGCACCCGTACGCCCTTGTCCCGGACCGACTGGGCGTCACCGTCCACATCGGCGGTGCCGAAGGCGATGTGGTGGACCCCCTCGCCGTTCTTGGCCAGCCACTTTCCTACGGCCGAGTCCTCGCGGGTGGGCTCCAGGAGCTGGAGATACGAGGCGCCGCCGTCGGACGTCTCGTTGATCTTGAGCATGGCCTCGCGTACGCCCTGCTCCTCGTTGACCTCGGTGTGGAAGACCTCGAAGCCGTACGTGGCCCGGTAGAACTCCACGGTCTTGTCGAGGTCGAGACAGGCGATCCCGATGTGGTCGATTCGCGTCAGCATGTGCCCAGTGCACCGCTCCGGCGGCGGTTACGCAACGTGCACACAACGTGCGCGCGATCACACCGGCCGCCAGGTGACCGCGGACCATACCGGTCAGTACATTGAAGTAAACCCTCGTTCACTTCCTCAGCTGCGCTGAAAGGGGATCGCGTCTCATGTCAGGAACGACCGGTACCACATCCGTGATCGTCGCGGGCGCCCGTACGCCCATGGGGCGGCTGCTCGGCTCGCTCAAGTCTCTCTCCGGGGCCGACCTGGGCGGCTTCGCCATCAAAGCGGCGCTGGACCGCGCGGGCATCGCCGGTGATCAGGTGCAGTACGTGATCATGGGCCAGGTGCTCCAGGCCGGGGCGGGCCAGATCCCGGCCCGCCAGGCCGCGGTCAAGGGCGGCATCCCGATGAGCGTCCCCGCCCTGACGGTCAACAAAGTCTGCCTCTCCGGGCTGGACGCGATCGCGCTGGCCGACCAGCTGATCCGCGCGGGCGAGTTCGATGTGATCGTCGCGGGCGGCCAGGAGTCCATGACCAACGCGCCGCATCTGCTGTCGAAGTCCCGTGAGGGCTACAAGTACGGCGCGATCGAGATGCTCGACTCGATGGCGTACGACGGTCTCACCGACTCCTTCGAGAACGTCGCCATGGGCGAGTCCACGGAGCACCACAACACCCGGCTCGGCATCGGCCGCCCGGAGCAGGACGAGATCGCGGCGCTCTCGCACCAGCGGGCCGCGGCGGCGCAGAAGAACGGTGTCTTCGAGGCGGAGATCACACCGGTCGAGATCCCGCAGCGCAAGGGCGAGCCGGTGCTCTGCGACAGGGACGAGGGCATCCGCGCCGAGACGACGGTGGAGTCGCTCGCCAAGCTGCGCCCGGCGTTCGCCAAGGACGGCACGATCACCGCGGGCACGTCCTCGCAGATCTCGGACGGGGCCGCGGCGGTCGTGGTGATGAGCAAGGCGAAGGCGCAGGAGCTGGGCCTTGAGTGGCTCGCGGAGATCGGCGCCCACGGGAACGTGGCGGGGCCGGACAACTCGCTCCAGTCGCAGCCGTCGAACGCGATCCTGCACGCGTTGGGCAAGGAGGGCATCGGCGTCGGCGACCTCGACCTCATCGAGATCAACGAGGCGTTCGCGGCGGTGGCCGTGCAGTCAATGAAGGACCTGGGGGTATCCCCGGAAAAGGTGAACGTGAACGGTGGCGCGATCGCGCTGGGCCACCCGATCGGCATGTCCGGGGCGCGGCTTGTGCTGCACCTGGCGCTGGAGCTGAAGCGCCGGGGCGGCGGGGTCGGGGTGGCGGCGCTGTGCGGGGGTGGCGGGCAGGGTGACGCGCTGATCGTCAGGGTCGCCAAGTAGTTCTTCGTCGGTAGTTCTTCGTCGCGGCGAGTAAGGAGTTACGCATGGTGGACGTCCCCCAGTTGGTCGCTCAGGCGAGGGAGGGCAGGCCGCGGGCGGTGGCCAGGCTGATCTCACTCGTGGAGGGGGCGTCCCCGCAGCTGCGCGAGGTGATGGCGGCGCTGGCTCCGCTGGCGGGCGGGGCGTACGTGGTGGGCCTGACGGGCTCCCCGGGCGTCGGCAAGTCCACCGCGACCTCGGCGCTGGTGTCCGCGTACCGCCGGGCGGGCAAGCGGGTCGGCGTGCTGGCCGTGGACCCGTCCTCGCCGTTCTCGGGCGGGGCGCTGCTGGGCGACCGGGTCCGGATGTCGGAGCACGCGTCCGACCCGGGTGTCTACATCCGCTCCATGGCCACGCGAGGCCACCTGGGCGGCCTCGCCTGGTCCGCGCCGCAGGCGATCCGCGTGCTGGACGCGGCGGGCTGCGAGGTGATCCTGGTCGAGACGGTGGGCGTGGGCCAGTCGGAGGTCGAGATCGCGTCGCAGGCGGACACGTCGGTGGTGCTGCTCGCACCCGGAATGGGCGACTCCATTCAGGCGGCGAAGGCGGGCATCCTCGAAATCGGGGATGTGTACGTCGTCAACAAGGCGGACCGCGAGGGCGCGGACGCGACGGCGCGCGAGCTGAACCACATGCTGGGCCTGGGCGAGGCGCGCGGCCCCGGGGACTGGCGGCCACCGATCGTGAAGACGGTGGCGGCGCGGGGCGAGGGCATCGACGAGGTTGTGGAGGCGCTGGAGAAGCACCGCGCGTGGATGGAGGAACACAGCGTCCTGGCCGACCGCCGAGCCCGCCGCGCGGCGGGCGAGGTGGAAACCATCGCGGTGACGACGCTACGAGAACGCATCGGCGACCTCCACGGGGACCGCCGCCTGGGCGCGCTGGCGGCGCGGATAGTGGCGGGGAAGCTGGACCCGTACTCGGCGGCGGACGAACTGGTGGCGGGGATCACGAGCGCGTAGCGGGGCGCGTTGCCGGGTGTGGGGGGCGCCTGCGGCGGGCTTTCCCCACCCCGCCCTCCCCCTACGCCTAGCGGCGTGGGAGGTACCCCCATCCCGTAACTGGGGGCTGCGCCCCCAGACCCCGTACCGCCTTCGGCGGTGTCCTCAATCGCCGGACGGGCTGGAAAACCGGCCTCGCCGGCGTTTGAGGCGCTGGGGGTCCCCCCACGCCCGCTGGGGGTCCCCCCACGCCGCTAGGCGTAGGGGGAGTAGGGGGAGGGTTCGGGGGCAGCGCCCCCGACAAGGGCCCGACACCAGGCTGCGCGGCTGCGGCGCCCGGACCGGCGCGCCCCCGCACCCCCGGGCTACAACTTGCCGCGCCGCCCCCGCAGGTGCTCCGCCACCGGCGAGAGTGACGCCCGCAGATCCGCCAGCGCCTCCGGCGACAGCATGTCGATGAAGTGCTTCCGCACGGACACGACATGGTGCGGCGCCACCTTCCGCATCGTCTCCGCGCCCTGCTCCGTCAGGACCGCGTACAGCCCGCGCCGGTCCGACTCGCAGTTCTCCCGGCGCACAAAACCCGCGCTCTCCATGCGCGTGATCTGGTGCGAGAGCCGGCTCTTGGACTGCAGCGTCGCCGCGGCGAGGTCACTCATCCGCATCCGCCGGTCCGCCGACTCCGACAGATTGACCAGGATCTCGTAGTCGTTGAGGGTCAGGCCGAACGGCTGGAGGTCCTTCTCCAACTGGTACGTCAGCAGCCTGGTGACGTCCAGGTAGGTGCGCCACGCGCACTGCTCGTCATCGGTAAGCCAGCGGGTGGCCGTCTCGGTCTCCATGTATGGATTCTACCTAAGAAGTTGAAAGACGGACGAAATTGGGGGCCGATATCTGTGACGCCGCCCAAGGTGGAGGCGAAGAGAATGAAGGGTGCAGACGTTCGACGTCACACTCCGCAGACTACCGCTCACAGGCCGAAACGACGCTGGAGATCCCCCAGCTGGCCGGGAAGACGTGGTGCCGCCCCCGGCTGCCCGGGGCGCGCGCCCCCCTGCCCGCCGCCCGGAACCCCCGGCTGCTGCGGCGTCGCGCCCGTCGCCTGCTCGGCCATCAGCACCTCCGTCGACTGGAGCAGTACGGTCCCGGCCCCGACGAACTCGAACTGGTGCTCTTCTCCCGACGCCCCGCCCATTCCCGTCAGCGCCCGCACCCCGCCCATCAGGCCCGTCATATACCCGTGGTCGTAGTGGTGACAGGGCGAGGGACAGTCGGCCCAGCCCACCAGCGCCTGCGGATCCACCCGGATGGGCGGCTCCATGAAGACCACGGGCCCATTGGACGCGGCCACGAACTTCCCCGTACCGATCAGCGTCAGAAAGCCCGGCACGATCGACTGCTTCAGTGCCAGCGTCGGCTGGTAGGCCAGCAGGTTCCCGGAGCGGATCGTGAGATTGCCGTTCTCCAGGTCGTAGGAGTTCACGTCGAAGGCACGGTCGGCGAGCAGCATCTTGCCGTCGCCCTCCGCCACCACCCAGTCGGCGGCGTGCAGTGGCGAGTGGAAGGAGGTCCGCAGCAGCCGGTCCAGCCGGCCGTGGCCGATGCCGTTGAACTCGATGCGCCCGTAGTAGGCGATCATCTTCCCCTTCTGCAGGAACCATTGGCTGGATTTGAGTTCCACGCAGAAGGTGTACGGGTTGACGTTGTCGTCGCTCGGCAGCGTCATCGGATCAAGAACCACGGGCGTGCTCACAGCTTCTCCTCCGACGCCTGGACGTACACCGCACCGCTGCCGCTCAGCTCCAGCTGGAAGGCCTCACCGGAGCCACGCCCCACCATGTCGCGCCAGCCGAGCGCCGTGGAGAGCTTGTTGCGTACGTCGCCGTGGTGCGCGACATACGCCTGCGGGTCCACATGCACCGCCCGCCCCGGGCTGATCGGCAGCTCGATCACCCCGCCGTGCGCCATTACCGCGACCGCGCCCCGCCCCTTGAGCGTCGTGGTGAACAGGCCCTGGCCCGTCACCTGGCCGCGCACCATGCCCATGACCCCGCCCTGCGAGCCCATGAACATCGTGCCCTGCTGGAGCGTCCCGTCGAAGGCGAGCAGCCGGTCGGCCTCGACGTACAGGGTGTCGCCGTCGAGATTGATGACCTGGATGTGATGGCCACCGTGCCCGAACATCACCGTGCCGCTGCCCTCCACGGTCATCAGCGGTGTCGCCTCGCCCGCGACCCGCCGCCCGAGCATCGAGGCGATGCCGCCCTGCCCACCCTGGATGTTCGGCGTGAAGGAGACGTCGCCCTGGTACGCGAGCATCGCGCCGCGCTGGCTGAACACCTTCTGGCCGGGGACGACCGTCGCCTCGACCATCCTGGAATTGACCTCGCGGAACGGCATCAGACGTCGCCCCCGACCGTGTTGCGCTCACTGGGCTGTACGTACACCAGACCGTCACCCTCGAAGCGGATCTGGAAGGCCTCGCCGGAGCCCTCGCCCATCAGGGTCCGGAAATTCACCCCGGACTGGAAGTTCTGCTGAAGGTTGCCCTGGTGGGCGATGTACGCGCCGGGGTCGACGCAGAGCGGGTACTGCGGCGTCACCCGCAACACCACGGCCTGGCCGTCCGACATGATCGCCGCCTGGCCCGTGCCCTCGACGGTGGTGGTGAACAGACCATTGCCGGTGGCGCCGCCGCGCAGTCCGGTGAAGCTGGTCCCGGTGCGCAGGGCGGAGTCGGTGCAGAGCAGGTTGCTCGACTCGACGTAGAGCTTGTCGCCGCGCAGGCCGACCAGATTGATCTCGGACGCGCGATCGGCGAAGTAGCAGGTGCCCTGCCCCTTCACCTCCATCATCGTCATCTGCTCGCCGGTCAGCCGGCGGGTGACCATCCCGCGGACGCCCTCACCGCCGCCGGACATCTTCTTGAAGGCCATCTGGCCGTCGTAGGCGACCATCGAGCCGTTCTTGGCTTTGACGGCGTCGCCGGTCATGTCGACGGCGAGGACTTTGCTGCCCTGAAGTCGGAACGTAGCCACGCGAAGACGTTAACCCGGCGGCGCGCCGTGCGGACAGGTCCGCACGGAGGACACGGACCCGGACCGGACCCGGACCTGACCCCGATAAAGCCCTGGCAAAGAGGGCTGCCACAATGGAAGCGCTTGTGAGCGCGTTCACAAGATCAAGGATCAATCGTCCTCTTTCCGCCGACCACCGAATCACCGAAGGTGCCCCCGTGGACATCAAGACAGCCTCGTCCCTCCACCGCCTCCGCCTCGTCTCCGCGCCGGAGGCCGTCTCTTTCCTCCTGCTGCTCGTCTGCTCGGTGCTCAAGCGCACGACGGAGTTCAATGCGGTCCCGGTCATGGGCGCGGTACACGGTGTGCTGTTCATCCTGTACGTGATCTTCTGGCTGGACGCCTGGAACCGCACGAAGTGGGAGCTCAAGACCGCGGCGCTGTACTTCGTGCTCTCGGTCCTCCCCCTCGGCGGCTTCTTCGCCGAACGCAAGCTCAAGCGCGCGGCCGAGGACGAAATCATCGCCTCCCGCGCCCGCACCGAGGGCACGGTTGCCTCGTGATCGTCGCCTTCTCGGTCACCCCGCTGGGTGTCGGTGAGGACGTCGGCGAGTACGTCGCCGACGCTGTCCGTGTCGTCCGCGCATCCGGACTGCCGCACCGCACCGACGCGATGTTCACCTCGATCGAGGGCGAGTGGGACGAGGTGATGGATGTGGTCAAACGCGCCGTCGCGGCGGTCGAGGCCCGGGCGCCGCGCGTCTCCGTCGTCCTGAAGGCCGACATCAGGCCCGGTGTCACGGACGGCCTGACCTCCAAGGTGGACACGGTGGAGCGACATCTGTCCGCCTGAGCCGTCTGTCCGCCTGACCCGCACAGAAGTGAGCCCTCAAGCCCCCGTGGCTTGGGGGCTCGCCGCATTTTTGAGCGACTGCTCAAGGTGCTCATGTATCTTCCCTTTGAGCGAACGCTCAAAAGCGTGCCGGGCGAAGCCGGGGGAGCCATGAGGCTGTACATCGAGACGCGCGTCCGGGCGGACCTGGACGCCCTCTGGACCCGCACCCAGGAGCCCGCGCAACACCGGCGCTGGGACCTTCGGTTCACCGACATCGACTACCTGCCCCGCGCCGAGGGCGAACCGCAGCGCTTCCGGTACGCGACCCGGGTGCTGCCTTTCCTCGCGGTGTCCGGCACCGGTGTGTCCGCGGGGGAGCGGCAGCGGGCGGACGGCACACGGGTGTCGGCGCTGCGGTTCGCGTCGCCGCATCCCCTCTCTCTGATTGAGGAGGGCAGCGGCTACTGGCGTTATGTGCCGACCGCCGACGACGGCGTTCGCTTCATCACTGGCTACGACTACCGGGCCAGGTGGGGGCGGTGCGGGACGGTGGCCGACCGGTTCGTCTTCCGGCCGTTGATGGGCTGGGCCACCGCCTGGTCCTTCGACCGGCTGCGGCTGTGGTGCGAACTCGGGATCAGCCCGGAGCGCTCACTCGCGTACGCCCTCGCGGAACTCCTCGTACGCATCGGCCTGATCACCGCCGGTCTCTTCGCCCCGCCCGCGCTTTCTGCTCCGCCCGCGCTGTTTGTCCTGAGCGCCGCGGTTGCCGCTGTCGCCGTGCTCGTACCGCCGCTGCCCGTCACCCCCGCCGCCCGCCGCTGTCTGCGCACTCCACCCGGGCGCGGTGACGCCCCGGCTCCCGCCCTTCTCGCCACCCTGGAGCAGCCATGAGCTCGATCTTCCGCACTGTCATGGGCGATGACTTCGAGCGCCTCCATCCGCGGCTTCAGCGACGCTTCTCGGTCGGTCTCGACAGCGGCGAGGCCTGCGTGGGGCGGGGGACGATGGACCGGATCTGGCACGGGCGCAGCTTCGTCAAGCCGTTCCTGACGCTCGGCGGCAGCCGCCACATCCTCGTTCCGCGCACCGGCCGGAACATCCCGTTCACCATCGAGAACTTCCCGTACACCGACTCGTACGGCCGTGAGACCGTCACCTTTGTGCGGACCTTCGACTTTCCCGGCCGCCGTCTCCACCGCTTCGACGCGACGATGATCCACAGCGCGGAGCGGGGCTGCGTCCTCGACTACCTCGGCACCCACCAGCACCTCGCATCCGATCTGCATCCGAGCGCCGACAGCACCGGCGCGCTCGTCATCCGCTCGGGCGAGCACCGGTTCCGCGAGGGTCCTGTCGACGTCAGGGTGCCGCGGCTGATCGGCGGTGACGCGGTGGTACGCGAGTCCTACGACGAGGAGACCGACCGATTCCGTATCCAGGTCCGGGTCACCAACCGCAGGTTCGGGCCGCTGTTCGGGTACGAGGGCTCGTTCACCGCCGAGTACGTTGCCGTCGATGAGCACGGGGTACGGGCGGGGCTGCGGCCGGTCCGGGAAGAGGCCCGCGCATGAGCGCCGGGACGCGCTCCGGGACGAGCTCCGGTTCGAGCGCCGGGACCAAGGAGCGGCTCCTCGACGGGGCGCTGCGTACCCTCGTTGCGCAGGGCATCGCCAAGACTTCGGCGCGCACCATCGCCACTGCCGCCGGGGTCAATCAGGCCTTGGTCTTCTACCACTTCGGGTCCGTCGACGAACTCCTCGCCGCCGCCTGCCGCCACGGCGCCGAACAGCGCGTCGCCCGATACCGCGAGCGCCTCGCCGCGATCAGCAGTCTCGCCGAGCTCCTCGACTTCGGCCGTGAGATGCACGCCGAGGAGCGGGCCGGCGGCCATGTCGCCGTCCTCGGTCAGCTGCTGGCCGGCGCCCAGACGCAGCCGCGGCTCGCGGCGGCCACGGCCGCCGGACTCGCGCTGTGGATCGAGGAGATCGAGCGGGTGCTCAGCCGCGTCCTGGCCGGCTCACCGATCGGCGAATTCACCGATCCGGCGGGGCTGGCCCGGGCGGTCGCGGCCTCCTTCGTCGGAATCGAGTTGTACGAGGGGGTGGACCAGGCCGGCGCGCAGCGCGCCCTGGACGCGCTGGAGCAGCTGACCGTGCTGGTCGCGGCGGTGGAAGAACTCGGTCCGCTGGCGCAGCGCGCGGTCCGCCACCGGCTCAGTCGGACCGCCCGGCGCTGAGCCCGCCCTGCCCGCTGAGCCGTACCGCCCCGGGATGCGAGCCCGCCAGGGCGATCCCCAGGGGCGTCCGCTCGTACAGCACCTGATGCCCGTAGCGGCGCGAAGTCAGCAGCCCCGCGTCGCGCAGCGCCGACAGATGCGCCGATACGGAGGAGGGTGCGAGCCCGAGGAGATGCGCGAGCGCGGTCGTCCCGGCGGGTTCGCCGAGCGCGCACAGGACGTCCGCCCTGGCCCGGCCCAGCAGCCGGGCGAGTGCCTCGGGGGTGCGGGCGCCCGCCTCCGTCCACAGGCTGGCGATGCCGCGCGCCGGATAGGCGACGGTCGGCTGCCAGGGCGGATCGAAGCCGCTGACGACATCGGGCCAGGAGAACACGCTGGGGACCAGAACCAGGCCCTGGCCGTCGAGAACCCGTACGTGCTCGCTCGTCTTGGTCAGGGTGAGCGTGCCGTCGTTCCAGGTGAGCGAGGGGTGGAGCTCGGTGAGCAGCCCTTCGATGCCCACCTCGGCGAGGCGTCGGGAGTGGAAAGCCACGTCCGCTTCCAGGAGGGCGCGCAGCCGCGGCCAGTCGGGTTCGATCAGCGCCCGCCAGGCACGCTCCATCAGCTCGGCGAGTTCGCGCACGGCGCGCGGCGGATCCGCGAGGAGGGCGCGTCCTGTAGGGCTGTCGGCGGCTCCCGGCGTACACGCCAGGGCCTTCGCCATGTCGTCCCGCGCGGCTGCCGGATCGGTGGCCCGCACCGCGGCGATCTCCTCCTCGAAGGGGGCGGCGGGACCGAGCGGCGGCGGCCCCAGGAAGTCCGGGGTGTGCCCGCGCATCGGCATCAGCAGCTGAAGCGGCGCGAGTTCGAGCCCTTCGGCGGCGCTGCGGATCCGGCGCAGCCAGGGCAGGTGATAGCCGTGCCGCTCGGGCCGGGCGAGGGTGCGTACGGCTTCCTGGGTCTCCCAGAGCGGGGAGACGGCGAACCGGAAGCGGAGCAGATCGGCTTCGCCGAAGTGGAGATGGAACGGCACGGGCGGAGCGCCTTCCGGGGAGGGAGCGGAGATTCGGCTGACGCCGAAAGTCTAGGGAGCGGCGCGGCTCGCGGGCACGCTGACGCCCATGCGGAACGAGATCCCGGAGACCCCGGAGAACCTGCGGGACGAGCACCGGCGCGCGCCACGGGAGGCGCGCTCCGGGACGGCTGCGCCCGGTCCGGACTCGGGCGCGAGTGTGGCGTTGGCGGGTCGGGGTGGTTCACCGATGCTGGCGGCGGGCCCGCGTGGCGAGTCCGGTTCGGGTGGCGGCCCGGTGGCGGTCGGTGCTGCGGGTGGTCCCGGTCCGGGCGGTTGGCCAGTGGCAGCGGGCAGCCCAACCCGTGCGCCCGGAGCCGACTCGGGCGCGAGTGCGGCGTTGGCCGGTCGGGGTGGTTCACCGATGCCGGCGCCCGCCTCGCGTGGCGAGTCCGGTTCGGGTGGCGGCCCGGTGGCGGTCGGTGCTGCGGGTGGTCCCGCTTCGGGCGGGCTGCCGGCGGCGGGCGGCCCCGTGCGAGAACCCGGCTCGGGCGGGCGCCCGGCCCGTGCGCCGAGGCCGGGCGGCCAAGGCCATGAGCCCAACGCGACGCAACATCCTGTCATCGCCGACGGGCCCGCCGCCCCCAGCGGCTACCGCGGGGTCTTCCGCGTACGCGAGTTCCGGGCCGTCTTCGCCGCGCACCTCATGTCCATGCTCGGCGTCGTCGTCTGCGAGATCTCACTCACCGTCCTCGTGTACGACCTCACCGGCTCCCCCCTCCTCAGCGCCCTCACCTTCGCGCTCGGCCTCCTCCCGTACCTCCTCGGCGGCACACTCCTCGCCGGCGTCGCCGACCGCTACCCCGCCCGCCGGGTGCTCGTCGTCTGCGACCTCGTCTGCGCCTCCTGTGCCGCGCTGATGGTGCTGCCCTGGACCCCAGTCCTGGGGCTCCTCGCCCTCCGGTGCGCCGTCGCCGCCGTCGCCCCCGTGTTCAACGGCGCCCGCGCGGCGTCCCTCGCCGACATCCTCGGCGAGGGCGACCTCTTCGTCCTCGGCCGCTCACTCCTGCGCATCGTCGCGCAGAGCGCGATGCTCGTCGGTTTCGGCGTCGGCGGCGTACTCCTCGCCGTCGTGTCCGCGCGCGGCACCCTCTCGATCACGGCGGTGACCTTCCTCTGCTCCGCCGCGCTGCTGCGGTTCGGTACGAAGCGCAGACCCGCCCGCGCCGGCCGGAGCGGAGCCGCGGGGTCCCTGATGCGTGACTCGCTCACCGGAGCGCGGCTCGTGTTCGCCGACCGCCGGATACGCGTGCTGACCCTCATGTTCTGGGTGCCGCCGACGTTCGTCGTCGCGCCCGAGGCCCTGGCCGCCCCGTACGCGGACGACATCGGAGTCGGCACCGCGGCGCTCGGGCTGCTGATGTGCACCATGCCCATCGGGCACATCGTCGGTGAGCTCTTCGCGGGCTCCGTGCTCAGCCCGCGCACCCGCTCCCGGATCGTCGTGCCGCTCGCCGCCGTGTGCCTGCTGCCGCTGACGCTGTACGCCGTACGGCCCGGGATGCCCCTCGCGCTGCTCGTACTCCTGCTGACCGGGCTGGCCGGCGCGTACACCCTCGGCCTCGACCGCTGGTACATGGACGCAGTCCCCGAAGAGCTGCGGGGCCGCGCGATGACCCTGATGACCGCCGGAATGATGACGGTCCAGGGTGTGGGGATGGTGCTGGCGGGCCTGGCCGCCGAGTTCTTCCCCGTACACCGGGTGGTCGCCGGGTCCGGCGTACTCGGCACCGTATGCCTGCTGGCCCTCCTCATGGAGGTCAGACGGACCGAGACCGAGGGGCGAGACAGGGCTGACCGCCATATGACCAGTCGGTAGGGTCGAAGACGTGCCGAAGCCGCTCAGTCTCCCCTTCGACCCCATCGCCCGCGCCGACGAGCTCTGGCGGCAGCGATGGGGCCCCGTGCCCTCCATGGCCGCGATCACGTCGATCATGCGCGCCCACCAGATCCTGCTCGCCGAGGTCGACGCCGTCGTCAAGCCGTACGGACTGACCTTCGCGCGCTACGAAGCGCTGGTGCTGCTCACCTTCTCCAAGGCCGGTGAGCTGCCGATGTCCAAGATCGGCGAGCGCCTCATGGTGCACCCGACCTCCGTCACGAACACCGTGGACCGGCTGGTCAGGTCCGGTCTCGTCGACAAGCGTCCCAATCCGAACGACGGGCGCGGCACCCTCGCCTCCATCACCGACAAGGGCCGCGAGGTCGTGGAGGCGGCCACCCGCGATCTGATGGCGATGGACTTCGGGCTCGGGGCGTACGACGCCGAGGAGTGCGCGGAGATGTTCGCGATGCTCCGGCCCCTGCGGATCGCGGCCCAGGATTTCAAAGAGGACTGATCAAAGAGGACTAATGGGAGGACTGGCGGTCCCACCCACGCGAAGATCGCCCCATCCGCCCGGTTACGCTCGTAGCCATGAAACAGAGCGTGCTCTCCCGCTACCGGGTGATGGCATACGTCACCGCCGTATGGCTGCTGGTCTTCACCGTGGCGATCATCGCGAAGTACGGGTTCGAGGTCGGCGACACCATGCTGATCTCGCAGGTCCATGGTGTGTTGTTCATCATCTACGTCGTCTTCGCCTTCGATCTCGGCTCCAAGGCGAAGTGGCCGTTCGGCAAGCTGCTGTGGGTGCTGGCCGCCGGCTGTATCCCCGTGGCCTCCTTCTTCGTTGAGCCGAAAATCACTCGCGAGATCCGGCCGCTGCTCGCGGACACGCACGCGGCCACCGCCGAGGCGTAGCCCGTACATTTCGTACGCTCACCGCCACACCCACCGCCGCGAGGCAACGCTCGCGGCGGTCTCCCATCGACAATTACTAGGACGTCCTAGTAAATTCGAGAGTATGGACGCTGACGCCATCGAGGAAGGCCGCCAACGCTGGCAGGCCCGTTACGACAAGGCCCGCAAGCGGGACGCCGACTTCACGACGCTCTCCGGGGACCCGGTCGAGCCCGTGTACGGCCCGCGCCCCGGGGACACCTACGAAGGCTTCGAGCGGATCGGCTGGCCCGGTGAGTACCCCTTCACCCGCGGGCTCCACCCGACCGGCTACCGCGGCCGTACGTGGACCATCCGCCAGTTCGCCGGTTTCGGCAACGCCGAGCAGACCAACGAGCGCTACAAAATCATCCTGGCCAACGGCGGTGGCGGGCTCTCCGTCGCCTTCGACATGCCCACCCTCATGGGCCGCGACTCCGACGACCCGCGCTCGCTCGGCGAGGTCGGCCACTGTGGTGTGGCCATCGACTCCGCCGCCGACATGGAGGTCCTCTTCAAGGACATCCCGCTCGGCGACGTCACCACATCCATGACGATCAGCGGCCCCGCCGTCCCCGTCTTCTGTATGTATCTCGTGGCGGCCGAGCGCCAGGGCATCGACCCCGGCGTCCTCAACGGCACGCTCCAGACCGACATCTTCAAGGAGTACATCGCGCAGAAGGAGTGGCTCTTCCAGCCCGAGCCGCATCTGCGTCTGATCGGCGACCTGATGGAGCACTGCGCGCAGTCCATCCCCGCGTACAAACCGCTGTCGGTCTCCGGCTACCACATCCGCGAGGCGGGCTCGACGGCCGCGCAGGAGCTCGCGTACACGCTCGCCGACGGCTTCGGGTACGTCGAGCTGGGGCTGAGCCGCGGCATGGATCTGGACCACTTCGCGGCCGGCCTCTCCTTCTTCTTCGACGCGCACCTGGACTTCTTCGAGGAGATCGCCAAGTTCCGCGCGGCACGCCGGATCTGGGCGCGCTGGCTGAAGGAGGAGTACGGAGCGAAGTCCGACAAGGCGCTGTGGCTCCGCTTCCACACCCAGACCGCGGGCGTCTCGCTCACCGCCCAGCAGCCGTACAACAACGTCGTACGTACGGCGGTCCAGGCGCTGTCCGCGGTGCTCGGCGGCACAAACTCGCTGCACACCAACGCCCTGGACGAGACCCTCGCCCTGCCCAGCGAACAGGCGGCGGAGATCGCGCTGCGCACCCAGCAGGTGCTGATGGAGGAGACAGGCGTCGCCAATGTCGCCGACCCGCTGGGCGGCTCCTGGTACGTGGAGCAGCTCACCGACCGTATCGAGGCCGATGCCGAGAAGATCTTCGACCAGATCAAGGAGCGCGGGCGCCGGGCCCACCCGGACGGCAACCACCCGATCGGCCCCATGACGTCGGGCATCCTGCGCGGCATAGAGGACGGCTGGTTCACCGGCGAGATAGCCGAGTCGGCGTTCCGCTACCAGCGGGCTCTGGAGAAGGGTGAGAAGAGGGTCGTCGGCGTCAATGTCCACCACGGCTCGGTCACCGGCGACCTGGAGATCCTGCGGGTCAGCCATGAGGTCGAGCGCGAGCAGGTCCGGGAGCTCGCGGAGCGCAGGGCGCGCCGCGACGACGCGCTCGTACGGTCCTCGCTGGAGGCGATGCTGACCGCCGCCAGGGACGGCGGCAACATGATCGCGCCGATGCTGGACGCGGTGCGGGCGGAGGCCACGCTGGGCGAGATCTGTGACGCGCTGCGGGACGAGTGGGGTACGTACACGGAGCCCCCCGGCTTCTGACGTCAGGTGTGGAGGGACGACACACCCGACACGAGCAGCAGGGCGAAGTCGCGCGCCCACGCCTCGTCCACCGGTTCCGCGCTGACCAGCGCCCGGTGGACGACGGTGCCCGCGATCACATCGAAGATCAGGTCCGCGTTGCGGGCTGCCGCCTCGGGTTCTTTCTCGTACGGCAGCTCGCCGCGGGCCTGCGCGCGTGCCCGGCCCTGGAGGACGAGCCGTTTCTGCCGGTCCACGATCGCCGAGCGGATACGGCTCCGCAGCGCGTCGTCACGGGTCGACTCCGCCACCACCGCCATGAGCGCGGTCTTGGCCTCGGGCCGCTCCAGCAGCGCGGCGAACTGGAGCACCACGGCCTCCACATCGGCCTGGAGGGATCCGCGATCGGGCAGTTCGAGCTCGTCGAAGAGCACGGCGACGGCGTCCACGACGAGCTCGTTCTTGCTGGCCCAGCGGCGGTAGAGGGTGGTTTTGGCCACGCCGGCGCGGGTGGCCACGTCGCCCATCGTCAGCTTTGACCAGCCCAAGTCGACCAGGGCGGTACGGGTCGCCTCAAGGATCGCGGTGTCGGCCTCGGCGCTGCGGGGACGGCCCGTACGGCCCTGGTTGGGATGGTCCTGGCTGGGATGGCTCAACATGCCCGCGACCATACCGGCGGGTGGACGATATGCACCCGTGCAGTTACGCTACGACTCGTAGCGGAAGCCTTCGCGGGCTCAGCGACAACCACTGGCGCGGGTGGGGACCGGCGCCGAACTTTCGGACAGTACGGCAGGTTTTTTCACATGCGGGCGCGGAAGGGGGAGGATGTACCCATGCAGCCTAGGAACATGTCCATGAGCGGCGTCGTCGACCTCGCCGCGGTGAAGGCGGCCAGTGAGGCCAAGGCGAAGGCGGAGCAGGCGCGCGCCGAAGCCGCCCGTCAGGGTGGGACCGGCGCCGTACCCCCTTCCAGTCTCGTCATCGACGTCGATGAGGCCGGTTTTGAGCTCGACGTCCTCCAGCGCTCCGCGGAAGTCCCGGTCGTCATCGACTTCTGGGCGGAGTGGTGCGAGCCGTGCAAGCAGCTCAGCCCGGTGCTGGAGCGGCTGGCGCAGGAGTACGGCGGCCGGTTCGTCCTTGCCAAGATCGACGTCGACGCCAACCAGATGCTGATGCAGCAGTTCGGGATCCAGGGGATCCCGGCGGTCTTCGCGGTGGTGGCCGGCCAGGCGCTGCCGCTTTTCCAGGGCGCGGCCCCGGAGGCACAGATCCGCCAGACGCTGGACCAGCTGATCCAGGTGGGCGAGGAGCGGTTCGGCCTGACGGGTATCGCGGTCGACCCGAATGCGCCCGGCGCGGAGACGGCCGGCGCGGAAGGCGCGGGCCCGGCTTCTCCCGTGGCCCCCGCGGGTCCGTACGACGCTCTGCTGTCCGCGGCCGTACGGGCGCTGGACGCGGGCGACTATGGCGGCGCGATCCAGGCGTACAAAAATGTGCTGTCCGACGACCCGGGCAACATGGAAGCGAAGCTGGGCCTGGCGCAGGCCGAACTGCTGGCCCGCGTACGGGACATGGACCCGGAGAAGGTACGCGTGGACGCGGCGGGGAACCCTGCCGATGTGGTGGCTCAGCTGGCGGCGGCCGACCTGGATCTGGTCGGCGGGCATGTGGAGGACGCGTTCGGCCGGCTGGTCGAGACGGTGCGGCGCACGGCGGGCGAGGACCGGGACGCGGCGCGGGTGCGGCTGTTGGAACTCTTCGAGGTGGTCGGCCCGGACGATCCACGGGTGACGGCGGCGCGGTCGGCGCTGGCACGCGTGCTGTTCTAGACATGTTCCGCTGAGGCGTTCTTCCGGACGGGCTGTCAGGAAGGTTCCGTTCCGGTGGGTCTGAGGTTTTTGCGGCGGTGGCGCCTGTTGGGCGCCACCGCCGTTTTGGCGACACAGTGACAAAACGCGACAGCGCTTTACCAAAACTTGGGAAACGCGCGATCTGTTACTCGGAGTAAGTTCACACGCTTGTTCTGACCGTTTATTGGCGGCAATCTCCCATCTGCGGCGTTACCCGATGACACCCTCGGTGTCCAGTCGACATCAGGCGGTCGTTGCGCGGTTATCAGGCCGTTACTAGCCAGTAACGAACCCCCTTGTGTCGCGGCCGGTAATGGACCACGATCGGCCACGCTCGGTCCAATACCGCACCAGCCCGGCCCCCAGCCGCGCGCTGCGGAACCTTGGGTCCCCACCGGGTCGTCCGGCGGCAGTTGCGCCGGCCGCGGACAGGGGGGTTCCTGCCGAACGGCGGGGCCTGTCCGGAAGGTTGCGCGAAGGCGTGGCCAAAGTGGTTGTCGCTCGGGGGTGATCGCCAGTGTTTCGGACGCGGTACGCGCCTGAAAGAAACGGGCGCTCTCCTTCCCGAGGACGTAGCACTTCTCCCATCCCAGGCCGGACCTGAAGGTCCGGACCGGAGATGTACGTCCGAGAAGGAGGAAAGTCATGGAGTCTGTGGCTCGTGGTGGAACCAGATGGAAGCGGTTCGCACTGGTCATGGTGCCTAGTGTGGCCGCAACGGCTGCCATAGGCATCGGCATGTCGCAGGGCGCGCTCGCCGCGTCCTTCAGTATTTCCGGCCAGGAGTTCAAGGTAACGGCCAAGGAGCTCGAAGGTTACGACTTCGTCCAGTACGGCAGCATTGCCAGCGGTAAGAGTCTTAAAGGTGAGGCCCTCAATGAGCCGGTAGCGGTATCGGGCTTCAGTAAGGCCTACATCACCAACATGTGCCAGTCGGTCGTTACCACGCTGCCATTCGGCTTGGGCGATGTCACCCTCAGGCTGGAGGCCGGCACGGAGGGTAGCACCCGGCAGCCGGAGAAGCGGGTCTACGCGAAGGACCTGTACCTGGATGTCTCGCAGCTGGATGCGGACGCCACGTTCGAGGACATCGACATCGGCGTCGCGGCGGGCTCGCTCAAGAACCCGGGCATTCAGCCCGGCACCCAGGCCAACCCGTTCGGCTTCTCGCAGCGTTCCAGGACGGCAACGCTGACCAACGTGAAGCAGAAGGCGTGGGCCACCACGGCCGGCACCTTCAAGCTCCCGGATCTGAAGTTGCGGCTGCACTCGGGCACATCCAAGGAGTGCTTCAAGGGCTAGCACGTCGTGGAAGGGCGGGGCCGTGAGTGTGCGGACCCGCCCGCTCCGCCCAATTCACCACTTCTCAGAGCAAGACCGCTTGCAGGGAGCTGTTTTCCATGAGCGCCGAGTCCACGGGGCAGAACGAGCACTATCTCCGCGTCTTCCGGCGGCACTTCCGCGTGTGGCGTGGCTCACGTCCCTTCTGGGCGGGGCTGTTCACCTTCTTCAGCGGCGTACCGATCGCCTACTTCCCGTATGCCGATCTCCGGCTCGGCAACGTCACGCTCGCCATGGCTACGACAGCCGGGGCGGGCTCGCTGATCATCGGCGTACTCCTCTTCACGCTCGGCCTGACGATGTGGTTCCACGCCGTCGTCCGAGTGTTCGCTGGTGTTGCGGCGATTGTGCTGGCGCTGGTCTCCCTTCCCATCGCGAATTTCGGCGGCTTCGGCATTGGCTTCCTGTTCGCCATGCTGGGCGGAAATATGTCCATCTCCTGGGTTCCCGCCAAGACACCGGCCAAGTCGGTCAAGCAGGCCGAGCCAGAAGAGACTCCGGAGCCGGACGGTGACACGAGCGATCCGGTAATTCCCGCGCCGCGAGCCGACGACGGGTACGCCCCGAACGTGACTGAATCGAATGCCCAGGCCAACGGCGGGAGGAACAGTGCGGGGTGACGACACACAGCTGAGTACGGCTGAGGGTGGTGTATTCCGGTCGAGAAGCGGCCCGCGGCACGCGGCACCCAAGAAGTCTCTGCTGACGAAGTTTCAGATACCCGCCGGCAAGGCGATAGCCCTGGCCGCGATGCCCACCGCTGTGTTCATGGGTATGGGCCTCACCCCCCGGCTGGCAGTCGCCGAGGACAAGGATATTCCCTTCGCGCCGGGCCCATGCGTTACCCGTTCCGATGAGCCTGCGGCGTCGGAATCACCGTCGCCTTCCGAGAAGCCGAGCCCGTCCCCAAGCGCTACGGACGGCGAGCAGGACACCGAGCCGAAGCCCGGCCCGAGCCCGTCCGCGTCCTCGACCGGCGGGGCCGCGGACGATGCGAACGCACCAGCACCCGCGCCGACCCCGACCGCGACCGCGACGCCGAGCGGCACTCCGACCAAGAACGCGCTGGACCCCCTGGGACTGGGTGACGCGCTCAAGGACCTGCTCGACGGCCCCGACAAGGAGCCGACAGCCAGCCCGACGCCGAGCGCCACAGTTACGACCGAGCCTTCACCGACGGCGGAGCCGGCCGAGAAGCCCACGGCGGAGCCGGCCGAGAAGCCCATGGAGAAGCCGACCGCGAAGCCGACCGCGAAGCCCACCGACAACGCGGACAAGCCGGTGGACCCGGCGGACGACACCAAGGACGCGATCAAGGACGCGGCGGACAAGGCCGGCGCCAAGGTCGAAGAACTGGACGACGACGTCAAGGGGCTCGACCCCAAAAAGGACGAGGACATCCCGGACGGCGCGAAGCCACGCTTCCCCTGCCCTACGGCGGACCCCGAAGCCCTCGCGGCGGCGGAACTGGAGTCGGGCCTGCCTTTGCTCCCCGACGACCCGTGGATCCTGGAGAGCTCGAAGCTCTCCCTCGAAGGCCTGGACTACAAGGGCATCGTGGAGGTGAAGACGGGCAGCGGCAAGATCAAGAAGGTCTTGAAGTTCACCGCGTCGAGCGTGGCCATCGATGATCTTCATCAACTGGTGGTCTACCCCGCGGGCACCACGGCCCACGTCGAAGCGGACAAGGGCTCCGAGTCCACCATCCGCAACGGCACGGTGACCATGTACACGGAAGAGCTGAAGGGCAATATCTTCGGCCTCTTCCCCATCATTTTCAGCCCGGAGACCCCGCCGCCGCTGAATGTCGACTCCGTTTTCTTCACCAACGTGAAGGTGACCCAGGCGGGCCAGTTCGGCGGCACGCTCACTGTGCCAGGCCTGGGCAACTACATCACCGGAAAGTGACCCACTGACCCTCCGGGAGCCGCACAAGGCTGTGGGCCGCACCTCTTGAATGCTGTGGGCCGCACCTCTTGAATTAGGGTGCGGCCCGCAGCCGCGCCGCCCAATCGCCGCCGCGCGAAGATTCCCTTGAGATGATGCGGGCATGAACATCAACGATGTGCTGACGGGTTTCGCGAGGACGGGCGGGGTCGGCGTCCTCAGGCCGGGAGAGTCGCTGGACGATGCATCCAGCGTTCTTGGGGAACCCGAGGAAGCGGACTACTTTCCGGACAAGAAGCAGTCATGGCCCCGGACCTTCCGGTATGGCGATATACGCCTGGAGGTCTGCCGCTGCCGCCGGATCAAGGTCGTCGCGCTCAGCACATGGACGGAGTCCGTGGAGATACCGACTGAGGACGCCAGGGCAATGGAAACCATGGCGCCGACGACTACGTTCGCGGATTTGAAGCAGGTACTCGCCTTAGCAGGTGCCCGGTGGGAGTTGGATGAATTTCGGGCCGTAACAAGCCAGTTCGCCATCCTCGTGGAACCGGCCATCTTTACAGTCCGGTTC
This sequence comes from Streptomyces sp. NPDC052236, assembly GCF_044548015.1. Taxonomy (NCBI): domain Bacteria; kingdom Bacillati; phylum Actinomycetota; class Actinomycetes; order Kitasatosporales; family Streptomycetaceae; genus Streptomyces; species Streptomyces sp. NPDC052236. The sequence continues at coordinate 90,098 of NZ_JBIUBL010000005.1, forward strand.
ACCTTTCACGTTCCGGACCCTGATGCGGCGCACCAGAAGGATGCCTCACTGCATAGCGCGATCTCCAAGGATTCCGGGCACGTATGCGTTTCAGGCGCCTGAGCCCGAAGAGGCTGCCGCAGTGGGCGGGGAGCATTGCCGGGGCCCGCTTCGAACGCGGCCACCTGGTCGAGCGCCCCGAGGCGGTGGCGGCGTGAGCGACTCCGGCTTCGGCGGTGACCAGCCCGCCGAGCACCAGCGATTCGCCTGCCACTTGCAGGCTCTCGCCATCGTCCGCGACGAGGACGAGGCCGACCTGGTAACCGCTGTCCTACGCGACCCGGACACGACGATGGCGCAGTCCGCCGTGGTCCGCCACCTGGACCGACGAGCTGGACAGTTGCTGACCGACGAACGGTTCACCCACTGGGCACACGCGATGGCCACAGTGGTCCACGAGCGGGAGTTCCTCACCCGCCGCCTGCACGAGTGGACCCTGCTCAGGTCAACTACTCCGCACGAGTCATGGACCACAGAAGAAGTCGCCACCGCATCGGAATGGTTCCAGCGCAAGGCTGCCGAGACCGTGACCTCACCCGCAGTTCTCACCCTGCTCGCCACCACGGGAAGAACAAGGCGCGTCCGCGTAACCGCCAGCCGCCGGCTGCAACCACGTGACCAACAACCCAGCTGACTTGATTCACAGGTTTTGACTATTACTCTCACCGCGCGGGCCCTGGGATCCTTGGCGCAGGCCGCCCCGAACTTGAGCGCTTCGAGGACGAGACGCTGGGCAAGCGGCTGGTTCATGCCGAGGTTGTTGCGCTGGACGGTGGCGGTGACGGCGGCGAGTTCCTCGGCCGTAAGTAAGCGACTGGCGTCGCGTGTGGCGGGCGCGGTGGTGGTACTCATGGTGGTGCCTCCCGTTCTGTGGTCAGTGTGATGTGCGGAGACAATCGCGCGGCTTCTCCGCAGGCTGTCGTTCTGGCCGTCGGCGGTCTCACAGTGCCCGCCGACATGGCTGACGCGGCGGCGCATGACGGCGCTGTGCGAGGCGTCCCGGGCGAGACGGTCCCAGTCCGTGGACGAGGCAGACGACGGGCCCGGTCTCCAGCCGCATGGCCGCGCAGAGGTCATCCGGGCGGTGGTGGCCGAGGGCGCAGTTGCCGAGGTCCAGCCAGGTGCCCGCGATTTCCCAGCTGCGGGACTGGGCGTAGGCGCGGCACCGGTTGAGGCGTATGTCGAGGATGACGGTGGAAGTCGGGGCGTGCCGGTCGTAGATGAACGCGCACACACGTTCCACCTCCCCGGCCGGGGTCACCACGGGTCACCGATGGGTGCCGGTGGCCCATGAGGCAAGCTCGCACCGAGCAGTCGGAGACGTTCGGCGCCGGGGGTTTCGTCGTGCGGAATCAGCCACTGGCCTCATCCACCGCGGCGTCCGCGAATACTTCATGCCGCTGGTTGGTACCTCGATCCGGGGTGGCGAACAGCCGTCCTGTTTGTTGCAGGCGGGTATGCCAGGTCAGTGCTTCAACTCGGACTCCCGTATGGCAGTTTGGAAGGCATGCCATGCGGGTGGCGGGAATCGGAGTGTGGGGCCGGCGAGGTCCTTGGAGTCGCGGATGGCGACGATGCCCGGGACGTTGCCGGCCACCTCCACGCACTCGCGCTCGGGGTCGCTGTAGCTGGACTTGCGGTACTGGAAACTGGGCACGCTCACAACTCCTTGCTCAGGCTGCGGATGAACGTCAGCGAGTCGCTCTCACTGAGAGCATGTTGGGCAATCCTCTCGAACAGTTCATCGTGTCGTGCAGCCCCCTCCCCACCTTCGGTCCATAGTCGGGTGAACGCGACTTCTGTGTAGACCAGGTCCATCGCCCCTGGCTCGGCGAAGGAAACGATGTTGAACGGGCAGTTCAGGCCGAGGCGAGCGCCTGAGGCGAAGGGGAGTACGTGGATGGTGACGTTCGGCCTGCTGGCCTCGGTGCTCAGGTGCTTCAGTTGTCCACGCATCGTTTCAGCGCCGCCGACCAGGTTCCGCAGCGCGGCCTCGTAGATCACTGTACGGAGTGTGAGCAGAGGCTCCTCGGTCAAGCGATGCTGTCGCCTCATGCGCGCGGAGATGAACTCCTCGTCTGCTTCGGTGAGTTCGATGCCCGGAGCGTCGGACCGAAGTGACCGCATGTACTCAGGTGTTTGCAGCAGCCCAGGGATGAAGGCGGGTTGCCATGCCTTGATGGATGTGGCGACGCTCTCCAGCGTGACGTACTCGTGCATGTCGCCGAGGGTGGTGTAGTCGTCCCACCATCCCTTGGCCTTGCGCCGTTCGCGGTCGACCTTCGCCAGCTCCAGCAGCCCTCCGATGGTGCCGGGGTCGCGTACCCCATAGAGCTCGCACAGTGCGCGGATGTCCGGATCGCGCATTGGTACCCACCCGCGCTCCATCTTTGCGATCTTCGTGGTGGAGGCGGTGAGTGCTTTGGCGGCGTGAGGCTGTGTCATTCCGGCTGCGGCGCGCAGTCTGGTGAGTTCACCACCGAGCCTGCGGCCCAGGACGGTTGAGGTGCTGTTCCCTTGCATGGGCTGGCTTGCGGTCATCTGGCAGATCCTCCCGGTGGCGCACGATCAGTCTGGCGTTTGTGGAGTCCCGCATGCAACACGTCCGGAGGATATTCTCCAGGAGGAACTTGCGGAAGCTCGGCGACGTAGTTACCTTCGGTGGCGAACTGCTCGCAGAGCGACGCCGGTTGAGCGAGTCGGCGTTGCTTGTCCCTGTCTGGAGGTGAGCGGCATGACCGCCCCCCAAGAGTCCGAGGATTCCGGCGAGATCGTTGTCCGCGAGGACTGTCTCGACTACACGCCGTACCTCCGCAGCGTTCCCCTGGCCCGGCACAGAACAACCCGCCTCGTAGAGGAGTGGGGGTATCCCGAACTGGCATGGGATGCCGCCGTGTTGCTCTCGGAACTCGCCGGCAATGCCGTGCTGCACGGTTGCCTGCGCGATCGGTTGTTCCGCGTGGAGCTGACGCTCACCAAGAAGGCGTTTCGGATGGCGGTGTCCGATCCGAAGGGTGAATTACTGCCGTTCGTGCGTCTGGCCGCGCCGGACGAGCAGTTCGGCCGGGGGCTGCTCATCGTCCGCACGCTCGCCGCAAGGTGGGGAGTACGCGATCGGACGGTCGGTAAGACGGTCTGGTGCGAACTCGACCTGGAGTGAGGGATCAGGTGGTGACGTTGACCGCGCGGGCGGCCAGCCGTTGGCTCGGTCGCCCGCCGGGGCTGGTCGACGCCACGTGGGCCATGTACTCACTCGTTCCGCCGCTGTGGGCCATTGCTGGTCGTCGTGCCGACCGCCAGGCACTCTCCGTAGCTGCCCGGCAAGGCGACCGAGACAGGATGGGGCACTTCATCGCCCCGACTCTCGCCGACGACGACACAGGGCAGGCCGTCAAGGGAAACGCGGCCCGAGGATCTCGACACGATCGCTGCCGGAGCTCAGTGCATGGTGGCTGAAGCGTGCGCCGCAGAGGCGACTCGGCCGCACGTAGTGCGAGCCGACGGCTCGGGCTCGGGCAGGGGTGGCCGACCGGGGACGACGTAGGGTCGTCGTGGGTCGGGGTTTCGGTTGATACGCGGGGGTCATGGACGTGCCTACACCTGAACAGATCTGGGACGACGCCGACCTGGCGGTGCGTCAGCTGGTTGGGGTGGCTCTCAATCCCTCCGCCCCGGAGGATCTCCTGCTGCGACTGCTCGCTGACGGGCCCCTGGCGGTACGCATGGTGCTGTGCCGGGACCGGACGCTGCCCGACGCCGCCGTCGCACACCCCGACACCCGCACCCGCAGCTTCTTCGCGCGCAACCCGCATGTCGACCCCGCCCAACGGGTGCGGCTGGTGGACGACCCGGAGTGGTTCGTCCGCGCTCATCTGGCCGCCCCGGCCCGACACCCGGACGGGGTCTGGCCCCGGCCGTTGCCGGACTGGGCCGTCGTACGCGTCATCAGTACGTATGAGGGGGACGAGCTCTCAGGCTTGTTCTATCAGCAGATCTCCGTTGAGCTGCGTCGGGCGATGCCCACCCATCCGGTCGCCAAGGTCCGCGCTTGGGGGCTCAACGGGTGGGGTGGGCTGCCGGCCGACGTGCGGGCTGCTCTGCTGGCCGACTCGGACGACGATGTCCGTGAGGGCGCCCGGAGTTCGGCTCGCCGTGAGGATCCGGCATGGGTCGAAAGCCAGCTTCCCGACCGTTCATGCCATGGGCGCGCCGACATGCTGATGCATCAGGCTCTCAGCCGCGCCGTCGTGGACGGTGTCCTCACCGTGCCGGTCGGCAAGGAGGACCGCGCGATGATCGCCGGGAACCCGAGCCTGCCCGCCGACGTGGTGGTCCTCCTTGCCGAGGATCCTGACTCGGCAGTACGACAGGCGATCGCGCGCCGCCCGGACCTGGGGGCCGCGGAGCGCCGCGCGCTCGCCGTCGATCCCGACCCCGAGGTGCGGCTGGCGCTGTCCGTGCACCCGGCGCTCAGCGAGGAGGAGCGGGCCGCAATCGACTATGAGGTTCCGATGGACTGCACCTTCGGCTTCTGGCCGGGGGCTTCCGAGCCCCGGGACCCCGCTGACGTGCGCCGGGACGCGCTCTCCGGTCATCCGCTGCTGCGCCGGCGGGCCACCAGGGAGCGGCTTCTGCCGCGTGACCTCATGGAACCTGAGCGTCGATGACGACCTCGGCGTACGCGTGCTGCTCTGTCAGCACCACCCGGACGCCCCGGCACCACTGTTGCTGCGCAGCTTCCTGGAGTACACCGGCCACGAGCGCGCGCACCTCACCACCCGGCCGAACTTCCCGACCACCGGACTTGCCGCCTTCGCCGACCACGACGATCCGAAGGTCCGCGCGCTGGCCGCACGCGATCCCATGGCCGATTCGGTGACCGTCGAGCGCCTCACGCGTGACCCGGACCCGGCGGTACGAGCGGCCCTGGCGCGTCACCCGAATCTCCCGCGGTCCCGGCTGACGGAACTGCTCGATGACGAGGAACTGGCGCACACGGCCGCAGCGAACCCGGCGTTGGGGACAGAAACCATGCACCGGCTTGTGACGATGCTCCTGCCCCGGGCTCTGCCTTGAGCCTGACAGGGACGGCAAAGCCCGAGGGCGGCACCCCGGACCGTCTCTCCGGGGTGCCGCCCTCGTCGTTCCTGCGGGGCGCGTCAGTCGCGCGACTCTCCGCCCACGTGGTGCACCCGCACCATGTTCGTCGTGCCCGCGACCCCCGGCGGTGAGCCCGCCGTCATGATCACGGTGTCGCCCTCGTTGTAGCGCTGGAGCTTCAGCATCTCCGCGTTCACCAGGTCCACCATCGCGTCCGTGTTGTCCGCGTGCGGCACCACATACGACTCCACGCCCCAGCTCAGCGCCAGCTGGTTGCGGGTCGCCGTCTCCGTCGTGAAGGCCAGGATCGGCTGCGCGGCGCGGTAGCGCGACAGGCGGCGGGCCGTGTCGCCCGACTTGGTGAAGGCCACCAGCGCCTTGCCGTTCAGGAAGTCCGCGATCTCGCACGCCGCGCGGGCCACCGAGCCGCCCTGGGTGCGCGGCTTCTTGCCCGGGACCAGAGGCTGGAGGCCCTTCGACAGCAGCTCCTCCTCCGCCGCGACCACGATCTTCGACATCGTCTTGACCGTCTCGATCGGGTACGCGCCGACCGACGACTCCGCCGACAGCATGACCGCGTCCGCGCCGTCCAGAATCGCGTTCGCGACGTCCGACGCCTCGGCGCGCGTCGGGCGCGAGTTGGTGATCATCGACTCCATCATCTGGGTCGCCACAATCACCGGCTTGGCGTTGCGGCGGCACAGCTCGATCAGCCGCTTCTGCACCAGCGGGACCTTCTCCAGCGGGTACTCGACCGCCAGGTCACCGCGTGCCACCATCACACCGTCGAACGCCATGACGACGCCCTCCATGTGCTCGACGGCCTGCGGCTTCTCCACCTTGGCGATGACGGGGACCCGGCGGCCCTCCTCGTCCATCACCTTGTGGACGTCATTGATGTCGCTCGCGTCCCGTACGAACGACAGCGCGACCAGGTCGACGCCCATCCGCAGGGCGAAACGCAGGTCATCGACGTCCTTCTCGGACAGTGCGGGGACGTTCACCGCCGCGCCGGGCAGGTTGATGCCCTTGTGGTTGGAGATCACACCACCCTCGACAACGATCGTCTTGACCCTGACGCCGTCGGTCTCCACGACGCGCAGCTCGACGTTGCCGTCGTTGATCAGGATCTGGTCGCCCTTGGAGACGTCCCCGGGCAGCCCCTTGTACGTGGTGCCGCAGATCGACTTGTTGCCTTCGACATCCTCCGCGGTAATGGTGAACTCGTCACCGCGGACCAGCTCGACCGGCCCCTCGGCAAAGGTCTCCAGGCGGATCTTGGGGCCCTGGAGGTCGGCGAGTACACCCACCGCCCGGCCCGTGTCATCGGCCGCCTTGCGGACGCGGTGGTACCGCTCCTCGTGTTCGGAGTGGCTTCCGTGGCTCATGTTGAGACGGGCCACATTCATGCCGGCCTCGATGAGCGCTTTCAGCTGCTCGTACGAGTCAACGGCGGGGCCCAGTGTGCAGACGATTTTGGAACGGCGCATAAGGCGGATCCTATCCGTTTGTTTCGCTGTGGAATATTCCACCTGGTGGAAAGTACAAATGGGCGCCCTCTCGCTCAGGAGAGAGATCAAAAGGCCGGACCCGGGGGCGTCGTCGGCGTGACCAGCGCGAAAGCCTGCTGGGCGATTTCCCACTCTTCGTCCGTCGGGACCACCGCCACCGCCACCCGCGCGTGCGCCGCCGAGACGAGCCGCGCCTCGTCGGAACGTACGGTATTGAGCTCCGGGTCCAGCGTCAGCCCCAGCTCCTCCAGGCCCGCGACCGCCGCCGCACGTACCGGCGCCGAGTTCTCGCCGACCCCGGCGGTGAACGCGACCGCGTCCACCCGCCCGAGTACCGCGTAGTACGCGCCGATGTACTTCTTCAGCCGGTGTACGTAGATGTCGAACGCCAGCCGCGCCCGCTCGTCGCCCTCCCCGATCCGGCGTGCGATCTCCCGCATGTCGTTGTCCCCGCACAGGCCCACCAGCCCGCTCTTCTTGTTGAGCAGTTCGTCGATATCGTCCACCGACATGCCCGCGACCCGCTTGAGGTGGAAGGTGACCGCGGGGTCGATGTCACCGGAGCGGGTACCCATCACCAGCCCCTCCAGTGGCGTCAGTCCCATCGAGGTGTCCACGCACCGGCCGCCCGCGACCGCCGAAGCGGACGCTCCGTTGCCCAGGTGCAGCACGATGACGTTCACCTCGGAGGGAGCCTTGCCCAGCAGGGCCGCCGTCTTGCGGGAGACGTACGCGTGCGAGGTGCCGTGGAAGCCGTACCGGCGGATCCGGTGGGCGTCCGCCGTCTCGACGTCGATCGCGTAGCGCGCCGCCGACTCCGGCATCGTCGTGTGGAACGCGGTGTCGAAGACGGCGACCTGCGGGAGGTCCGGGCGCAGCGCCTGGGCGGTGCGGATGCCGGTGATGTTCGCCGGATTGTGCAGCGGTGCCACCGGGACCAGGCGCTCCACCTCGGCGAGCACCTCGTCCGTGATCACGGTGGGCGCGGTGAAGCGCAGGCCGCCGTGGACCACCCGGTGGCCGATCGCCGCCAGCTCGGGGGAGTCCAGGCCAAGACCGTCCTGCGCCAGCTCCTCGGCGACCGCCTTCAGGGCGGAGGCGTGGTCGGCGATCGGACCGGTGCGCTCGCGCTTCACCTCGCTGCCGTCGCCGGTCAGTGGGGTGTGCACCAGCCGGGAGGTTTCCTCGCCGATCCGCTCGACCAGGCCGACGGCCAGCCGCGGGCTGTTCCGCGCGCCCTCACGCATGTCGAGCAGCTGATACTTCAGCGACGACGATCCGGAGTTGAGGACCAGGACTCGGGTGGCGGCTGTGGCGGCTCTTGCGTTCATGCTGACGATGCTTTCGGTGTGAGGGGGCACGGATTACGAGCTCTCGGGCTGCTGCGAGGGCTGCGCCTGGATCGCCGTTATCGCGACCGTGTTCACGATGTCGCCGACCAGCGCGCCCCGCGACAGGTCGTTCACCGGCTTCCGCAGCCCCTGCATCACCGGCCCCACCGCCACGGCGCCCGCCGACCGCTGCACGGCCTTGTACGTGTTGTTGCCCGTGTTCAGGTCCGGGAAGATCAGCACCGACGCCCGGCCCGCCACCTCCGAGTCCGGCAGCTTCGTCGCCGCGACCGACGGCTCCACCGCCGCGTCGTACTGGATCGGGCCCTCGATCCGCAGGTCGGGGCGGGACGCCCGGACAAGTTCGGTCGCCTCCCGCACCTTGTCCACGTCCGCGCCGGTGCCGGAGGTGCCGGTCGAGTACGAGAGCATCGCGATCCGCGGCTCCACGCCGAACCGCGCCGCGGTCGCCGCCGACTGGACCGCGATGTCCGCGAGCTGCTCGGCGTTCGGGTCCGGGTTGACCGCGCAGTCGCCGTACACCAGCACCCGGTCCGCCAGGCACATGAAGAACACGGACGACACGATCCTGGCGTCCTGCCTGGTCTTGATGATCTCGAAGGCGGGGCGGATCGTCGCGGCCGTGGAGTGCACCGCCCCCGACACCATGCCGTCGGCCAGGCCCTCCTGCACCATCAGCGTGCCGAAGTAGTTCACGTCCGCGACCACGTCGTACGCCAGCTCCACCGTCACGCCCTTGTGGGCGCGCAGTGCGGCGTACCGCTCGGCGAAGCCCTGGCGCAGCTCGGAGGTCCGCGGGTCGATCAGCTGGGTCGACGGGCTGGAGGTGAGGTCGATGCCCAGGTCGGCGGCGCGCTTGCGGATGATCTCGGTGTCGCCGAGGAGCGTCAGATCGCAGACGTCGCGGCGGAGCAGTACGTCGGCGGCGCGCAGGACCCGCTCCTCCGTGCCCTCCGGCAGTACGACGCGGCGGCGGGCGGCGCGCGCCTGCTCCAGCAGTTCGTGCTCGAACATCATCGGCGTGACCCGGCCGCTGCGGGCCACCGAGATCCGGTCCAGCAGGTCGCCGGTGTCGACATGGCGCTCGAAGAGACCGAGCGCGGTCTCCGCCTTGCGCGGCGTTTCTGCGCTCAACTTGCCTTCCATCGCGAACAGTTCGGCCGCGGTGGGGAAGCTGTTCCCGGCGACGGAGATCACCGGGGTGCCGGGCGCGAGCCGGGCCGCCAGGGTGAGGATCTCCTTGCTCGGCCACTCGTTCAGCGTCAGCAGTACGCCCGCGATGGGCGGCGTGCCCGCGGAGTGCGCGGCCAGCGCGCCCACCACCAGATCGGCGCGGTCGCCGGGGGTGACGACCATGCAGCCGGGGGTGAGGGCCTTGAGGAAGTTCGGCAGCATCGCGCCGCCGAAGACGAAGTCCAGGGCGTCCCTGGCCAGGCCCGACTCGTCGCCGAGCAGCACCGTGCCGGCCAGGGCGTTGGTGATCTGGGCGACCGTGGGGGCCGCGAGGGCGGGCTCGTCGGGGAGTACGTAGCAGGGCACCGGGAGGCGGGACGACAGCCGCCCCGCTATGGTCTCGCGCTCCTCGGGGACGACCCGGTTGGCGACCATGGCGAGGATGTCGCAGCCCTGCGCCTCGTACGCCCGGTGGGCGTTGTGGGTCTCGGCCGCCACCGACTCGGCGGTCTGGTCCTTGCCGCCCACCACCGGGATCACGGAGGCGCCGAACTCATTGGCGAGGCGGGCGTTGAGCGCCAGCTCGTCGGGGAGCTGGGTGGCGGCGAAGTCGGTGCCCAGAACGAGTACGACCTCGTACTCCCGCGCCACCCGCAGGAAACGCTCGACGAGCCGGGTGACCAGCTCGTCGGTGCCCTTCTCGGCCTGGAGGGCGGTGGCCTCGGGATAGTCCATGCCGTACACGGTCGCCGGGTCCTGGGACAGCCGGTAGCGCACGCGCAGCAGATCGAAGAGGCGGTCGGGACGGTCATGGACGAGCGGGCGGAAGACGCCCACCCGGTCCACCTGGCGGGTCAGGAGTTCCATGACCCCCAGCTCGACCACCTGGCGGCCGTCGCCGCGGTCGATCCCGGTCACGTACACGCTGCGCGTCACGCGTGCTCTCCTGTCCATGCTGTGGCGTACAGGTCGTACAGTCGTGCAGTCGCACGGGCTCTACGGGTACAGATCGGAAAATTCACGCGAATTTGGGGGAAACTCCGAAAATTCCCGTGAATCTTGGGCGTGCCGAACGGCCGCCCCCGGCTCCATTGCCCTCTTGACAGTACCTCTGCGGGTGGCTAGTACGCCCGCCGGGACGGGGTGTCCAGCTGAGAGCGCGGGCCCCCGCGCGCCCGTGGAACAATTGAGCTTGGGCTCACACGTACCACCGGCAACTTACCGGCGAGCACACTGACGAGCAGGAGACACAGCACGATGCGCATCGGAGTTCTCACCGCAGGCGGCGACTGTCCGGGCCTCAACGCAGTGATCCGGTCGGTCGTGCACCGCGCCCTGGCCGGCCACAACGACGAAGTGATCGGCTTCGAGGACGGGTTCAAGGGCCTCCTCGACGGCCATTACCGGCCGCTCGACCTCAACGCGGTCAGCGGCATCCTCGCCCGCGGCGGCACGATCCTGGGCTCGGCCCGCCTGGAGCGCGGCAGACTGCGCGAAGCCGCCGAGAACGCCGCCGAGTTGGCGAAGCAGTACGGCATCGACGCGCTCATCCCGATCGGCGGCGAGGGCACGCTCACCGCGTCCGAGATGCTGGCGGAGGCGGGGATGCCCGTTGTCGGCGTACCGAAGACCATCGACAACGACATCTCCGGCACCGACCGCACCTTCGGCTTCGACACCGCCGTCATGGTCGCCACCGAGGCGATAGACCGGCTGAAGACGACCGCCGAGTCGCACCAGCGCGTCATGGTCGTCGAGGTCATGGGGCGGCACGCCGGGTGGATCGCGCTCGAATCGGGCATGGCGGGCGGTGCGCACGGCATCTGTCTGCCCGAGCGGCCCTTCCAGGTCGAGGACCTGGTGAAGATGGTCGAGGAGCGCTTCTCGCGCGGCAAGAAGTTCGCGGTCGTGTGCGTGGCCGAGGGCGCTCATCCGGCCGAGGGCTCGATGGACTACCGCAAGGGCGCGATCGATCAGTACGGGCATGAGCGCTTCCAGGGCATCGGCAACCGCCTCGCCGCGGAGCTGGAGCAGCGGCTCGGCAAGGAGGCGCGGCCGGTCATCCTGGGACATGTGCAGCGTGGCGGCACGCCGACGGCGTACGACAGGGTGCTCGCGACGCGCTTCGGCTGGCACGCGGTGGAGGCGGTGCACCGCGGCGAGTTCGGCATGATGACGGCGCTGCGCGGGACGGACGTGACGATGGTGCCGCTGGCGGAGGCGGTCACTCAGCTGAAGACGGTTCCGCAGGACCGGGTGTACGAAGCGGAGTCGGTGTTCTGAGCCGGCCGGTCCGCTGGTTCTTGTTGTCGAACGGCCTTCACCCCCCCCGCGGCGGTCAAGGCCGTTCGCGTTCCTGTACCAGCGACGCCGGTCAGCCCTTGACCGCGCCCGCCAGCGCGAAGCCCCCGCCCAGCCGCCGCGCGATCAGCACGTACAGCACCAGCACCGGCGCCGAGTACAGGATCGAGAACGCCGCCAGCTGCCCGTAGACCACCGAGCCGTAGTTCCCGAAGAAGGTGAAGATCGAGACCGACGCGGGCAGCTGCTCGGGGGAGAGGATCAGCATGAAGGGGACGAAGAAGTTTCCCCAGAGCTGGATGAAGGTGTAGATCGTCACCACGGTCAGCCCCGGTCCCATCAGGGGCAGTACGACCCTGGTCAGCGTCTGCAGACCTGACGCGCCGTCCGTCCAGGCCGCCTCCTCCAGGGCCACCGGGACGCCGTCCATGAAGTTCTTCATCAGCCAGATGGAGAACGGCAGTTGCGACGTGGCCAGAAACAGCCCCGTGCCGTACATCGTGTCGATCAGATTGACCTGCACGAAGAGCCCGTACACCGGGACCATGATCGCGGTGATCGGCAGACACGTCGTGAACAGAATCGTCAGCATGAACGGGCGGCTGAAACGCGAGCGGAGCCGCGAGAGCGGATACGCGGCGAGCGCCGCGCACACCACCGTCAGCAGGGTCGCGCCACCGCACAGCAGCAGGCTGTTCAGCATCGGCGTGAAGGTGATCTCGTCGGTGAGCACCGCGTCGAAGTTGTCCACGGTGACCGACGACGGAACCCGCAACCGCATATCCGCCTCCGCGTCCACCGAGGCCAGCAGCAGCCACCCCAGCGGAAGCGCGAAGGCCGCGGCGGTCAGCAGCAGCGCGCCGTTCGCGGCCAGCCGCTCCCGGGTGGCGCGGCGCATCACACCTCCACCTTCATCAGGCGCAGATAGACGATCGAGAACAGAGACCCCACCAGCAACAGCAGCAGCGCCACCGCCGTGCCATAGCCGATCAGGCTCTTCAGGAACGCCTGGTCGTACATGAACACCGGCAGCGTCTGGCTGCGGTTGCCCGGACCGCCGCGCGTCATCGCCCAGATCAGACCGAAGACCGACAGCGTGGAGAGCGTGTTCAGCATCAGATTCGTACCGATGGAGCGGCGGATCATCGGCAGCGTGATGTGCCAGACCCGGCGCGGCCCGCTCGCCCCGTCGACCTCCGCCGCCTCCGTGATGTCCCGGGGGATCTCGGCGAGCGCGGCGGAGTAGATCAGCATGGAGAAGGCCGTGCCGCGCCAGACGTTGGCGAAGGACACGGCCAGGATCGGCAGGGTGAACAGCCAGTTCTGGGACGGCAGGTGCAGCCAGTCCAGGATGGCGTTGAGCGTGCCCTCGCGGCGGAAGAAGGTGTACAGCAGGAACGCCGCGACGATCTCCGGCACCACCCACGCGGTGATGACCAGGGTGCCGGTGATGGTCCGTACGGGACGGGACGCGGCCCGCATCAGACCCGCGAGCGCCAGCCCCAGCGTGTTCTGGCCGATGATCGCCGAGACGAAGGTGAAGACGAGCGTGAGCCAGACGGCGTTACGGAAGTTGTCGTCGGCGAAGGCCCGGCGGAAGTTGTCCAGGCCGACGAAGGCGGAACCGGACGCGCCGGTCAGCTGGGTGTCGGTGAAGGCGATCCAGACGCAGTAGCCGATCGGCCCGGCGAGGAAGAGCAGCAGCAGGACGGTGGCGGGGGCGATCGGCGCCCACCGCCACAGGCCCTTTCTCGTGGTGCTCACTTGGTGATGACCGCGCCGTCGGCGATGGTCTTCAGCTGGTCGTTGTACGCCTTCGCCGCGTCGGCCGCCGAGGCGTCGCCCGTGGTCACCTTCTCCATCGCCTCACCGATGGCCGTGGAGACCTGCGGATAGACCGGCAGCGCCGGCCGGTAGTGGGTGTACTCGACCAGGGTGGTGAAGAAGTCGATGCCCGGCATGGCCTTCAGATACCGCGGGTCGGCGGCCACATCCTTGCGTACGGCGATCTGCGCGCCGACCACGCACCACTGCGTCGCGTTCTCCTTCGTCTGGAGCGTCTTGATGAACTCCCAGGCGAGGTCGGGATTCTTGGCCTTCTGCGGGATCGACCACGTCCAGCCGCCGGACATGGACACCTTGCCGGGCGCCTGCCCGTGCTGCGTGGGCATCGCGGTCTGGGCGAGCTCTGTGGACCACTCCGGCCACTCCTTGGGCCCCTTGTTGATCCAGTTCTGGCCCATCCAGGAGCCGTCCAGCGAGATCGCGAGCTTGCCCTCGGGGAGGAACTCGGTGGCGACGCGGGTGCCGATGTTGGGGTCGAGCGCGTCGGAGACGTCCGGGCCGAGCTTCTCCGCGTAGACCGTCCGTACGAAGCCGAGCGCGTCCTCGAACGCCTTGCCCGCGGCGACCCATTTCTTGGCGGCCGGGTCGTAGAGCGGGTCCTGCCCGGTGCCGTACAGCAGCATCTCGAACCCCTGCATCACGGCTGCCTCGCCGGGGCCCTTGCCGGTGTAGACATTGAGCGGAATGACGCCCGGGACCTTCTCCTTGACGGTGCGGGCCGCGGCCAGGACCTCGGCCCAGTTCTTGGGCTGCCAGTCGGCGGGCAGCCCGGCCTTCGCGAAGATGTCGCGGTTGAACCAGAGGCCGCGGGTGTCCGTGCCGTCCGGGATTCCGTACGTCTTGCCGTCCTCCGCCTTCGCCGCCTCCTTGGCGGTGTCGACGAACTGCGCCCACTGGTCCCACTTGGGCAGATACTCGTCCAGCGGCTTCAAGTATCCGGCTTTGATGTCGGAGTTGATGCGGAAGGTGTCCTCGTAGACCAGATCGGGCGCGGTCTTGGGGGAGCGCATCATCTGCTGCGCCTTGGTGGCGTAGTCGTTGTCCGGGGCCTGGATCGGGATCAGCTTGATCTTCTTGCCCGGGTGGTCCTTCTCGAACTGCTTCTTCACCGCCTCGAAATGAGCGTCCTTGAAGCGGATCTTGTTGTCGGTGGACCGGTTGTAGGCGACTTTGACGGTGTCCGGGTCGCCGCCGGAGCCGCTGCCGCCGCAGGCGGTGAGCGTTCCCGCGGCGAGCGCGGTGACTGCGGTGAGCGCGGTGACGAGGGTCAGTGGGGCGGTGGGGCGCACTGGCACGACCTCCTCTGAGCCGGGCGGCTCGGGCCACGAGGGCTGCCCGGTGACCGTAGGACCGGCTCATTGACAAGGTCAATCCCCCGTGCGGAGTGCGGTTTTGGGGGGAGCGTGCTTCAGCGCCCGGCTCAGCGCCCGGTTCAGTGCGCGGACGGAATCCAGCGGTACTGGAGCTCGGGGCGTCCCACCTGCCCGTACTGGGGACTGCGCGCCGCGCGCCCGTCCGTCACCAGGTGTTCGAGATACCGGCGCGCGGTGATCCGCGAGATGCCGACGGCGGCCCCTGCCTCGGTCGCCGTCAGCCCGGCCGGTGACTCGCGCAGGGAACGCGTGACCGCCTCCAGCGTCGGCCCGCTGAGCCCCTTGGGCAGCCCGGCGGGCCGCGGCGCCCGGAGCGCGGCGATCGCCCGGTCCACCTCGTCCTGGCCACTGGCCTCACCGGCGGCGGCGCGGAATTCGGCGTACCGGCAGAGCCTGTCGCGCAGGGTGGCGAAGGTGAACGGCTTCAGGACGTACTGGACGACCCCGAGGGACACGCCCTCGCGGACGATGGCGAGATCGCGGGCGGAGGTGACGGCGATGACGTCCGCGTGGTGCCCGGCGGCACGCAGGGACCGGACGAGATGGAGGCCGTGCCCGTCGGGCAGATAGAGGTCGAGGAGCAGCAGGTCGACCTCGGTGCGCTCCAGCAGGCGTACGGCTTCGGCGCGCGAGTGCGCGACCCCGGCGACGGCGAAGCCGGTGACCCGGCCGACGTAGAGGGCGTGCGCGTCGGCGGCGACGGGGTCGTCCTCGACGACGAGGACCCGGATGGGCTCGCTCATACGGACACCTCCGCGACGGCGAGTCTTCGCGACCAGGCTCGGTTCGGGGCGGGCCCTGAGCCCTGGCGATGCGCCGGTGTCGTCTGGGTACCTCTGCGGTACGCGGCGACAGCGGCGGCGCCCGTACGGTGCGGTGCCGTCCGGGAAAACCAAGCCTCTTCGGCGGAAAACCAAGCCTCTCCGGCGTTTGAGGAGCGGGGTTCGGGGCGGAGCCCCGACAGGGGCCGGACACCTACAGCCCCGTCGGCGTTTGAGGCGCTGGGGGTCCCCCCACGCCCGCAGGGCGTAGGGGGCGGGTTCGGGGGCAGCGCCCCCGACAGGGGCCGGACGTCTACAGCCTCTCCGGCGATTGAGGAGCGGGGTTCGGGGCGGAGCCCCGGGGGCCGGACGCTTACAGCCGCTCCGCTCATGCGGACACCTCCGCCATCCGCAGCGGCAGCCGTACCGTGAATTCCGCGCCCCCGTCCGGGCCCTGCGTGAGCTCCACCGTGCCCCGGCTGCGGTGCACCGCCTGCTGGACCAGCGCCAGGCCGAGGCCGCGCCCCGCGCCGTGCGTGGACCAGCCGCGCCGGAACACCGACTCCGTGTCCGCCGGGTCGACCCCCGCGCCGGTGTCGCCGACCCGCAGCAGCAGTTCCTCCGACTCCGCGTCCGCCCGCGCGGTGACGGTGACCCGGGCGCGCCTGGCCCCCGCCCCCGCCCCCGGCGCGACCGCCGCCTCCGACGCCGCGTCCAGCGCGTTGTCGATCAGGTTGCCCAGAATCGTCACCAGGTCGCGCGGCGGCAGCGACGGCGGAAGCACTCCGTCGTCAATACGGCTGTCCTCCGTGAGGCTCAGCTCCACTCCCTGCTCGTTCGCCTGCGCCGCCTTGCCCAGCAGCAGCGCGGCCAGCACCGGCTCCCCGACCGCCGCCACCACTCGGTCGGTCAGCACCTGGGCCAGTTCCAGTTCCGCCGTGGCGAAGTCGACCGCCTCCTCCGCGCGGCCGAGCTCGATCAGCGAGACGACCGTGTGCAGGCGGTTCGCCGCCTCGTGGGCCTGGGAACGCAGCGCCTGCGTAAAGCCGCGCTCCGAATCCAGCTCGCCGGACAGCGCCTGGAGCTCGGTGTGGTCGCGCAGGGTGACGACCGTGCCGCGCTGTTCGCCGCCGACGACCGGGCTGGTGTTCACGACGATGATCCGGTCGGCGGTCAGATGTACCTCGTCCACCCGGGGCTCGGACGCCAGCAGCGCTCCCGTGAGCGGCACCGGCAGCCCCAGCTCGGCCACCGGGCGGCCGACCGCGCCGTCGTCCAGGCCGAGCAGCTCGCGCGCCCCGTCGTTGAAGAGGGCGACGCGCCGCTGCCCGTCGAGCATCAGCAGCCCCTCGCGCACGGCGTGCAGCGCGGCTTGGTGGTAGTCGTGCATATGGCTCAGTTCGGCCGCGTTCATGCCGTGAGTATGCCGCCGCAGCCGCGCATTGATGACGTACGTGCCCACGCCGCCCAGCGCGAGCGCCCCGCCCGCCACGCCGAGCAGCCCGGCGACCTGCTTGCGCGCCTGCTCGCTGATCTCGCGGATGGTGATGCCCGCGCTGACGAGCCCGGTGATCCTCCGCCCGTTCCCCTCGCCGTCGTATACGGGGACCACCGTCCGTACCGAAGGGCCCAGCGTGCCCACGTACGTCTCGCTGTACGTCTCGCCCCGCAGCGCGGGAGCAATGCGGCCGAGATACGTCTTGCCTATCTGGGCCGGCTCCGGATGCGTCCAGCGCGTCCCGTCCGGAGCCATGATCACCAGGAAGTCGACCCCCGCGTCCTTGCGCAGCCCCTCCGCGTACGGCTGGAGCCGCGCCGAGGGGTCGGCCGAGCGCGCGGCCTCGATCACCGAGGGCGAGCGCGCGGCGGCTGCCGCGGTGACCTTCGTCTGCACGCGCGCGCTCTCCTCAGCCTGGGACCGACCAACGACGTACGTGAAGAGGGCGTAGCCCACCACAATCACGGCGACCAGCACGACCTGCATGGCGAAGAGCTGTGCGGCGAGGCTGCGGGGAACGGGTGGGCGCATGTAACAAGTCTGCCTGGCCGATTTTATGTGAACGAAACGCACGCAACGGTGACCCGCATCACAGCCTCGTGAATAGTCACGGACATCCAGTGCGGGACATGGACCTGGACGCAGACCCAGACTCAGACTCAATGAGGAGGCACGCCGTGGCAGCACAGGCCGCAAAGCGGGACCGTACCCACTATCTTTACATCGCCGTGATCATCGCGGTCGTGGCCGGCATCGCTGTGGGCCTGGCCGCCCCCGACTTCGCCACCGAGCTGAAGCCGCTCGGCACGGGCTTCGTGAACCTGATCAAGATGATGATCTCGCCGATCATCTTCTGCACGATCGTGCTGGGCATCGGCTCCGTACGCAAGGCCGCCAAGGTCGGCGCGGTCGGCGGTATCGCGCTCGCCTACTTCATGGTGATGTCGCTGGTCGCCCTCGCCATCGGCCTGGTCGTCGGCAACATCCTGCACCCCGGTACGGGCCTGGCTGTGACCGACGCGGTCAGGGAGGCAGGCCAGGGCGCGGTCGCGGACGAGGCCAAGGACACGGTCGAGTTCCTGCTCGGGATCATCCCGGAGACCATGGTTTCCGCCTTCACCGCGGGTGAGGTCCTGCAGACCCTGCTCGTCGCGCTGCTCGCGGGCTTCGCGCTCCAGGCGATGGGCCCGGTCGGCCGTCCGGTGCTGCGCGGTGTCGAGCACATCCAGCGGCTCGTCTTCCGCATCCTCGCGATGGTGATGTGGGCCGCGCCGGTCGGTGCCTTCGGCGCGATCGCCGCCGTCACGGGATCCGCCGGTCTGGACGCGCTCAAGAGCCTCGCGGTGCTGATGCTCGGGTTCTACGTCACCTGTTTCCTCTTCGTCTTCATCGTGCTCGCCGCGCTGCTGCGCGCCGTGGCGGGGCTCAACATCCTCTCGCTCTTCAAGTACCTGGGCCGTGAGTTCCTGCTGATCCTGTCCACCTCCTCCTCCGAGTCCGCGCTCCCGCGGCTCATCGCGAAGATGGAGCACCTGGGCGTGTCCAAGCCGGTGGTCGGCATCACCGTTCCGACCGGCTACTCCTTCAACCTCGACGGCACCATGATCTACATGACCATGGCGTCGCTCTTCATCGCCGACGCGCTGGGCACCCCGATGTCGATCGGGGACCAGATCCCGCTTCTGCTCTTCCTGTTCGTGGCGTCGAAGGGCGCGGCGGGCGTCAGCGGCGCCGGTCTTGCCACGCTGGCGGGCGGCCTGCAGTCGCACCGCCCGGAGCTGGTGGACGGCGTCGGCCTGATCGTCGGCATCGACCGCTTCATGAGCGAGGCGCGTGCGCTGACGAACTTCGCGGGCAACGCGGTCGCGACGGTGCTGATCGGGACCTGGACCAAGGAGATCGACAAGACGCAGGTCACCGAGGTCCTGGCCGGAAGGCTCCCCTTCGACGAGAAGACGCTGCTGGACGAGGGCCACGAGGTCCCGGACGCGGACGAGGACGTGACTGCGGGCCCCGAGGACGACAAGGCCCCCGTAGCCCTGACGAAGGTCTGAGTCGAAGGTCTGGGACGAGGCCTGACGGGCGGGTACCGAAGCCCGTCAGGCCGTCCGCCCACCGAGTTACTGCCAAGTACTACCGCCGGTAACAGGGACGTGACATCGTATGCGCCAGTCATGGCATGCACATGCGAAGGGACGGTTCCCGTGCTACGTCTTCCGGCACTGCTCGCGCTCACGCTCACGCTTGCCGTGGGCTCCGTAACGGCCTCATCGGCCTCCGCTGCCCCGCCCTCCGCCTTCCCCCAGGCGGAGGGCGGTCTGCGTCAGGCCGCACTGGCTGATGCCGCGCTGCGCGATGTCGTCGTCGTCGGCAACAGCGTCGACGGCACCGTGAGCTTCATCGACTCGCGTACGTACAAGAATCTCGGCTCGATCGACGTCATCCCCGACCTCGATGACGTGCTCGGGGCGATGGACCCGTTCAGGCGCGCCGCGTACGAGATCGTCAAGCAGCAGGCGGGCGGCGACAAGTTTGTCGACGACGCCCATGTCTCGCCGGACGGGCGCACGCTGTATGTCTCGCGCGGCAATCTGGGCGACGCGGCCGCGTACGACATCGCGAGCGGTCGGCAGCTGTGGCGTACGGCTGTCGCGGGCCTCAAGGCGGACCACGCGACGCTCTCGCCGGACGGCAAGACCTTCGTGATCTCGGCCATCACGGACTCCAAGGCGCAGACGATGGACACCGCGACCGGCCGGATCGCCGGGGAGTTCCCGACCGGCACGTACCCGCACGAGAACATGTACTCGGCGAACGGCGCGCGTATCTACAACATGTCGATCGGCATCACCTCGTTCCTGAAGGCGTTCAATTTCCTCAAGGGCACCAAGCAGGTGACGGTCGCGGACGCGAAGACCCTGAAGGTGGTGCGGAAGTACACCTTCGACGTCGGTGTCAGGCCCGCCGTGATCACACCGGACGAGAAGACGATGTACGCGCAGCTGTCGTATCTCAACGGTTTCATCGAGTACGACCTGGTGACCGGCAAGACGGTACGTACGGTGGAGATGCCGTTCAGTGCGGCGGCCGGCGCGATGAACCCCGACGACTATCCGCAGAACTCGGCGCACCACGGCATGGCGATGAACGCGGCGGGCGACAAACTGTGCATGTCGGGCACGATTGACGACTACACGGCCGTCGTCTCCCGCCCCGGCCTGACGACGGACGGCTTTGTGCACTACCCGCAGGGCTCCCTGCCGTACTGGACGGTGACGTCGCCCGACGGCAAGCACTGCTTCGTCTCGCTGTCCAACCGCGACGAGGTGTCGGTGGTGGACTACGCGACCGCGAAGGAGGTCGCGCGGGTGAAGGTCGGCGACTTCCCGCAGCGGGAGCGGGTGGCGAAACTGGCGGAGGGCGCGCTGGGAGGCCTGACGAGGTAGAGGTGGTGGACGCGGTAGACGCGGTAGACGCGGTAGACGCGGTAGTCACGCCGTTTCGAGTGCCGCCAGCTCCGCTTCGCTGAGTACGAGATCGGCGGCTGCCGCCGAGTCCCGGATGGAGAGCGGCCGGCTCGCCCCCGGGATCGGGATCACCGTCGGCGACTTCGCCAGCAGCCAGGCCAGGGCGACCTGCTGGGGGCTGGCCCCGCGCTCGCGCGCCACGTCGTGGAACGCGGCGTAGGGCCTCGTCCCGGCCAGTGCGGACGGCCCGTCCAGCGAACTCCGCGAGATCCCGCCGAGCGGACTCCACGGCAGGAAGGCGAGGCCGAGTTGCGCGCACAGCCGCAGCTCCGCCTCGCTGTCGCGTACCTCGGGCGAGTACCGGTTCTGTACGGAGACCAGCCGGTCGCCCAGCACCTCCCTCGCCAGCAGGATCTGCTCCGTATCGGCGTTGGAGATCCCGGCGAACCGGATCGTGCCCTCGGAAAGCAGTTCGTGGAGTGCGCCGAGTGAATCGGCGTAGGGCACGGCCGGGTCGGGCTTGTGCAGCTGATACAGGCCGATCGCGCCCACGCCGAGCCGGGCGAGCGAGTCCCGGGCGGCCCGCTTCAGATGGGCGGGGTCGCCGTTGACCGTCCAGCCGCCGTCGGGGGTGCGGCCCCGGCCGCCCTTGGTGGCGACGACGACGGAGTCCGTATCACCGCCGTATGCGGCGAGCGCGCGGCGTACGAGCAACTCGCCCGGCCCCGGTGCGCCGCCGGGCGGGTGGTACGAGTCGGCCGTGTCGATCAGCGTCACGCCCGCGTCGAGGGCGGCATGGAGGGTGGCGAGGCCCTGGTGCTCGTCCGGGTGTCCCTCGATGGACAGCGGCATGGCGCCGAGCCCGATCGCGCTCACCCGGAGTTCACCGCCGAGCGTGCGATACCGCATTACGACACCAGGGTTTCGGCAATGGCCTGGGGCAGCCATTCGGAAGTGTCGCGGAAGGTGTAACCCAGCCGCGCGGCACGTGAGTTGTCCATGGCGTACGAGCGGGCGAAGGAGAAGGGCGAGACCTCACCGACCTCCACCGCATGGAATTCTGCTTTTCCGCCGGTCGTGCGCTCGATCTCCGCGCAGATGTCGGCGGTGGTGAGCGGGCCGTACGCGTTCGCATTCACCGGTCCTGTGAATTCCTGGCCCGCCGCCCACGCCAGGAAATCGGCGATCTCCTCGACGTACACATAGGTGGCGGGGTGGTTCTCGGCGGGTACGGCGATGGGCTCACCCGCCCGGATCCGGGCCGCGTAGTGGCCGACGCGCCCGGTGAAGTCGTCGGCCCCGCCCAGCACGTGCGCGACGCGCACGGACACATACGGGAAGGCGGGACCACCCTCGGAATCCTGGGCGAGGACTGCCTCCGCCTGCCGCTTTCCCTCACCGTAGTGCTCCTCGCGGAAGTCCGGGTCGTCCCACGGTGCCGCCGTATCGACGGCCACTGTCAGCGGATCGACGGCGTCCTCGCGGACGGGCGCGGCGGAGTGCTCGTACTCGTACACCTCGACGGTGGACGTCAGCACATAGCGGCGCGTGCGGCCCGCGAATACGCGGCGGGCGAGCCGCGCCTGGCGCGGCGTATAGCAGACCTGGTCGAATACGACGTCGAAAGTACGCGTTCCGAGTGCGGCGCGCAGGGAAGCCTCGTCATCGCGGTCGGCGATGAGGTGAGTGACTCCGGAAGGAGGCTCGGATGACCCTCGGTTGATGACGGTGACATGGTCTCCGTAATTCAGCAGCCGCTCGATCAACCGCTTTCCGAAATACCGGTTTCCGCCGATGACGCATATCTCGCGCATTGCCAACTCCCCCTCGTGGTACGTGCCTCAAGTGTTACGTTTACGGGCCACGTCCTGAAGGGGGAGTCATGGGAGATCGGGCCGTCCTGCCGAAAGAACCACGGCAGTTGCGAGCTGCCGCCGATGAAACGTCGGCGGCGTACGCGGCGACCGCTTTTGACGCGGTCGACCGGCAGATCCTGGAGCTCGTCCAGACCGACGGCCGCATCAAGCTCAGCGAACTCGGCCGCCGGGTGCGGCTGAGCCCGGCGGCGGTGACGGAGCGGGTCCGCCGACTGGAGGCGGGCGGCGCGATCACCGGCTACGGGGCGCATGTCTCCCCGGCGCGCCTCGGCTATGGCATCCAGGCGTTCATCCGCGTCAACCCGCACGGTGGCTACAACCTGAAGCACCCCAGGACGCTGGAGCTGCTGGCCCGTCCCGAGGTGATCGAAGCCCACCATGTGGTCGGCGAGGACTGCTGGATCATCAAGGTCGCGGTGACCGACACGGTCCATCTGGAGCAGGTGCTGGAGGACGTCTCGGCGCTGGGCCGTACGACGACGTCGATCGTGCTGACCTCACCGGTGGCCCGGAAGCCACTGCTGCCCCCGCGCTGACGGACCGGAGCTGAATCCCATTGCCTTGACGCCGACGTCAAGGATTACCGTCGACGTCATGCGAATCGGCGAGCTGGCGGAGCGGGCCGGGACGACCACCCGCACTCTGCGCTACTACGAGTCCCGCGGGCTCCTGCCCGTCCGGCGTGCGGTGAACGGCTACCGCGCCTACGACGAGGAGGACCTGCGGCTGCTCCAGCAGATCCGTACCCTCCAGGACTTCGGCTTCGAGCTGGAGGAGACCCGCCCCTTTGTCGAATGCCTGCGCGCCGGGCACCCGGCGGGGGATACGTGCCCGGCCTCGCTCGCCGTGTACCGGGCGAAACTCGGCGAGCTGGACACGCTCATCGAGCAGCTCCAGTCGGCACGCGCGCAGGTCGGGGCGCAGCTCGCGCGGGCCGAACTGGAAGCGCAGGCGGAGGTTCCGGGCGGTCCGGAACCACGCTGCGCATTGACGGATGGAGGGGAAGACCGGTGATCCACGCGAAAGGCGTCGCCGAGGTGACGGACAACGACTTCGAGGAGGAGGTGCTGAAGGCCGACCTGCCGGTCCTGGTGGAGTTCACCGCCGACTGGTGCCCGCCGTGCCGCCAGATAGCGCCTGTCCTGAGCGCCATCGCCAGTGAGGAGGCGGACAGGCTCAAGATCGTACAGCTGGATGTGGACACCAATCCGGAGACGACGGTGCGGTACGGGGTGCTGTCGATGCCGACGTTGATGGTGTTCCGTGGCGGCGAACCGGTGAAGTCGATGGTGGGTGCCCGCCCGAAGCGCAGGCTGCTCCAGGAGCTGGAGGACGTGGTCCCGCCGAGCATCACCGCGCTGCACCACGAGCCGAAGCACTCCTGAGGACGTCGGGCATTTCGGGCTCCTTCAGAGTGCGCAGAAGAAGCCAGCCGACGGCAGGCAGTGCGATCAGCGGGGCGAGGGCGGTCCGCAGGGAGGCGGCGTCGGCGAGGGCGCCGATGAGCGGCGTCGCGATGCCGCCGATGCTGACGGTCAGGCCCAAGGTGACACCGCCGGCGGTGCCCACGCGCTGGGGCAAGTAGTCCTGGCCGAGGGTGATGTGCAGGGAGAAGGGCACATACAGGCCCGCCGAGGTGAGGGCGACAAACACATAGAGCAGCGGCCCTGGAACGAAGACCACGCCCGCCACGGCGAGAACGGTCAGCGCGTAGGACCACTGCACGACCGGGATACGGCCGTGGCGGGTGGCGAACTTCCCGCCGGCCACGGTGCCCACCGCGCCACCGAGGTACAGCACGAACAGCGCGGCCATACCGGAGACCTCTCCTCCGCCGGTGCGCTGGCGCACATGCAGTGAGATGAACGCGCTGAGGCCGACGAACACAATCGACCGGCACGCGATGGCCCCCGACAGCTTGATGAACGACGCCCAGTCGTCCCTGCCGACGACCCGGCTCGCCCGAGCGTCCGCTGTCGCTGCGGCGGGGGCTTTCGTGCCTTTCATACCTGTCGTGGCACTACCGCGCAGCGCGGCCACGCACAGCGCCGTACCTGCGAGGGCGGGGACGACCAGCAGAGGGGAGGCGCGCAGGCCGTAGGTGGCGATGACGGCGGAGACCAGCAGGGGCGCGGCGGCGAAGCCGAGGTTGCCGCCGAGGGAGAACCAGCCCATCGCGGTGTGGCTGCCGCGGCTGGCGACTCGTGCCACGCGTGCGGCTTCCGGGTGGTACGCGGCGATGCCGATCCCGGATATCGCGACGGCCGCCAGGGTGAGGGCGTACGAGTCACTGACACCGGCGAGGGAGACTCCGACGCCACCCACCAGCGTGCTCACGGGCAGCAGCCACGGCATGGCCCACTTGTCGGTGAGGGCCCCGAACAACGGCTGCACCACCGAGGACAGCAGAGACGCGGCCAGGACGATGCCGGAGGCGGCGGCGTAGCTGTAGGAGCGTTCGGAGACGAAGAACGGCACCAGGGCGGCCACCGCTCCCTGGTAGACGTCCACGCAGGCATGTCCCAGGGACAGCAGCGTGATGGGCCGGGTGCGTTGCCCGGTACGTGAGGTCTGGTTCGCTGACACCTGCCCATCGTCGCCACGGCTTGACCTGGCGCGCTTCCGATAAAATGCCAACCCATGCCGGACATCCGCCATATCCGCCACAGGCCCGAAGCGCCCACCCGCACCCAGGCGCTGGCTCCCGGCGAGAGCATCGACGCGCACCATCACGACGACCACCAGATCGTCTACGCGGGCTCCGGCGTCCTGGCCGTCACCACAGGCGTCGGCACCTGGTTCGCCCCCGGCACGCGTGCCATCTGGGTCCCCGCCGGCTGCGTCCACGCCCACCGCGCCCACGGCCACCTCGCCCTGCACCTGCTGGGCCTGCCGCCCGGCATCAACCCGCTCGGCCTCGACACCCCGACCGTCATCGCGGTCAGTCCGCTCCTGCGCGAACTGATCCTCGCCTACACCCGGGCACCCCACGACGACACCCCCGAGAGGCTGCGCCTGCGCGCGGTTCTCCTCGACCAACTGCGTGCCTCACCCCAGGAACCCGTGCAACTGCCCGCCCCCACCGACCCCCGGCTCGCAGCCGTCTGCGACGTCCTGCACCACAACCCCGCGGACGCGCGCACACTGGCCGCCCTGGCAACCACAGCGGGAGCCGGTGAGCGCACCCTCAGCCGCCTCTTCCGCCGCGAACTGGGCATGACCTTCCCTCAGTGGCGCACCCAGCTGCGGCTGTACCACTCCCTGCGCATGCTGGCGGAGGATGTGTCGGTCACCACGGTCGCGCACCACTGCGGCTGGTCCTCCACCAGCGCCTTCATCGACGTCTTCCGCCGTGCGTTCGGGTACACGCCCGGTACGCACAATCGCCGTCCCTGACCCCTGGCTACAATCCGAAGTTAAAGTCTTCGTAGCAAGAGCGATCACACGGAGAGCAGCGGGGGACGGGGTCATGGGGTTCGATCAGGAGTGGGCCGGGGCGCGCGCCGACGCGAGTGAACGGCAGGCGGTGGCCATGCGGTTGAACCGGGCCGACGACGGCCCGGGTGCGGGACCCGGGGCAGCGGGACCGCCCGATCAGGCGTCGACGCCGGCCACGAAGAAGGCCGCCGCGAACACCATCGAGACCGAGCTTGAGCCGAACACCGGCAAGGCGGCCACCTGGGCCGACGTGGCGACCGACACGGCCATCACCGGATTCGCTGGGTGGGCCACCGCCGTTGGGCTGAAGACGGTGCAGACCACGTGGGACAGCCAGGTCAAGACCCTCACGGGACGGCTCACCGCGGAGAAGGGCGCCCTGAGGGCCACCGCCACGACGGTCAGCAACTTCGAACTGGACCGGAAGCAGCGGTTCAGCGGCCTCCAGTCGGGCATCGGCAGGTACTGAGTCACGGTCAGGTCCGCAGCGGCATGACGACCGGCGTGACAACCGGCATGACGGCCTGACCGCGCAACCGCTTCGACGCCCCAAGGGAATGCAGCATGCTGACGTATTACGAGGTCATGACCACCGACTTTGGCAGCCTCTCCACCGCCGCAGACAAATGGCAGGAGATGGTGGGAGAGCTCCACAAGGTGGAGGAGCGCTACCGCGACAGCGTTCAGAAGATCACGATGGACACCACCTGGATCGGCGAAAGCGCGAACGCGGCCCACACGAACTTCGCCGCGACCCGCTATGAGTACCAGGCCGCCCAGAGGCAGGCGAAGGCGACCGCGACTCTGCTCCGTAACGCCCATCAGCAGTTCGTGGAACTCAAGAAGCAGCTCGCGACCGCCCGTGCCGATGCGGTCAAGGCCGGTATGAAGGTCTCCGAGCAGGGAAACGTCGCCTTCGACTACGACAGTCTCTCCGCATCCGAACGCAGCGCGCTCCGGCACGACCCGGACTACGCGGCAAGCGTCAAGACGAGCGAGCAGTCCTGGGCCGATCTCATCAAGTACTACGTCGAGGCGATGGACGACGCCGACCAGGATCTCAAGAGAGACCTGGAGGCCGTCGTCAAGGACGCCCAGGGCAACAAGAACGACGAGACCGGCGGCACCGGGTTCAACGGTGACGCGGGCAAGGTCGCCAAGGCCGACGACCAGCAGAAGACCGACCGTATGAACCTCGCATGGCTGGACATGCGGGACAACGAGTCCCTGGACGACTACATCAAGCGCCTCCAGCGCGACGGGATGACCCGCCTGACGGGCAACCCGCAGCTCGCCCAGCTCGTCTCGCAGTTCACGAGCGGTGCGATCACGGCCGGCGCCTTCTCCGGTGCCCTCACCGCGGCCGGGCTGTACTCGTACAAGCTGTCCAAGGCCCTGCGGCCGCCCTTCACGCATCCCACCGCGCCCGGCACCTTCCTCTCCCGCCACTTCAACATGAGGCTGGCCGGCGCCGCCCCGGGAAGTCTGCTGGGCCGGGTGCCCCCTGGTCTGGCGACCGCGCTGACGGGGTCGGACGAGGCGGCCATGCTCGGCGGGTTCATGCGGAACGGGGCGTTCTTCATGCCGACGGCCGCGGAGGCCAACCTGGTCAAGGTCGCCCAGAACGGCGGCCTCGCCAATGCCGCGAAGGCGGCCGGCTGGATGCGCGGTGCGGGTGTGGTCGGCGGTGTCGCCGCCACGGCCTACGGCGTGGCCAACCTCACGACGTACAACGCGGACATGATCAAGGCGGATCCCGCGAAGTTCGCCTCCGACCTCACCGGGACGGCGTTCAGCGCCTCCATGACCGCCCTGACCGTGGCACCCAACCCGGTTACGCTCGGATTGGCCGTGGGCACAGGTGTGCTCTACGGCGGCGCCCTGATCTGGGACCACCACGAGGCGATAGGCGACGGGCTGGAGAAGGCGGGGGACTGGGTCGGCGACAAGGCGTCGGAGGTTGGTTCGGACATCGCCGACGGCGCGAAGAAGCTCGGCAGCGCACTCAACCCGTTCGACTAGCCAGGAAGCTGGCCAGGAAGCAAGGAAGCGTATGCACACCGCCGCCACCCCGTTCACGTTGCATGCCTGGAAAGAGGGCAACCGGCACGACTACCGGTCCGGCTGGAAGGGCACCTCGCACGAGTTCGGCGACATCACGCTGACCTGTCCGTTGCCCCGGACCGCGTCGGCAACGGTCGTATCCGAGGTGCGCGGCGGCCTGATCCCCACGGCAAGCTTCGAGGCGCGCGGGATCCACACGGACGTGGTGCGGCTCCCCACCCTGAACCGCTCGACCCTCCGCGTCGGAGACGCCATGGTCTACATGACGCGCAACCGGTGGGGAGCGACGCACCAGCAGCGCTCCCTGCAACTGAAGTACGCCGGTGACCGCTACCGGATGTGGGCGGTCGATGCCCGTGAGTACGTCGTCTCCCGGGAGGCGGACAACGAGGACCCCGGAGTCACCATCAGGGTGCGCGAGTCCGGACGCGGCAAGCGCAAGCAGCTCGCGGTGCAGGTGACGGGCCAGGTAGGCGAGGGTGACATCTCCCTCGCGTTGATCTTCGCCGGTGTCGACCGGTCCGCGCTCACGCGACGCGGGGCCGTGCGCGCGGGCTTCTCCCGGGTGACCCACCTCTTTGCGGAGTCCCAGTACTGACCGCCACTGACCGCGTTCCGGCCGGATCGCGATGATTTCAACACGTAAGCGAGTATGCGCATGCCTTCATACGATGTGACCAGGTCTCGGTTCCGGCTGAGCGACGACCATGTCTTCCTCCTCGCCCAGTTGGCGACCGGGCAGCCGGTCCCCGCGAGGCTGGAGCCCGCCGCGGACGAGCTACGCGAAAGCGGCCTGATCAACCGGACCGGAGAGCTCTCTGTTCTGCTCCTTCCGCTGATGAAGACACTCGTCAGCCCAGGAGTGATCATCTCTCTGGAGGCGGGCGGCCGGCAGGACACGCTGCATCATGGCCTGCTCATCGGGGACGATCACGTCATTTCCCATGAGAGCTGGCCCGGAGAGGCCGAGGCCGAATACCGGCTCGTGGAGCCGAAGATGCTGGTCTGGACGCTGGCGAGCATGGTCAACCTGCAGCGGTCCGCTCCCCGCCACGACACGAATGTCACTGTCGTCGAGACCACGGTCGCCACTGTCGAGGCCGGCATCGCCGCCCTGGGCGTGCCCCTCGCCGAGGGTGGCGAAGAGCGCGAGCATCTGCGGAAGGCCCTGGTGGCAGGGGGTGCCCCTGCCGGACCTGAGCTGCTGCTCGTCGCCGACCTGATAGCGGACCTGCGGTCGAGCTGGCGCATGACCGCGGCCTGGCAGAGCCGACAGGACGGCCAGGAGGGCGTGGAGGCACGCGGATTCGCCATATGGGACTGCGGCCCTCTCGGCTACTGGCACCGGGAACTTCCCGCCGAGCCCGTCGCGGCGGGGCAGACCGGACCCGACAGCACCTTCAGGCTGGTGCGTGTGGAGGCGAAGAAGGTCTGGGAGATGATCACCGGACTTCTGCCGGCGGAGGGGGAGATCACGCACCGGTGAGGGATGGCCGCCAGTGGTGCGCTCAGGAGCGCGGACCGAGGAACAGGCCACCACTTGCGTCGATGATCTGACCGGTGATCCAGCGGGCAGCGTCGGAGGCGAGGAACGCGACTACGCCGGCGACATCGTCGGGCCCGCCCAGCCGGTCGAGCGCCGTCATTCCGGCGATCTGCTCGGCGAGGCCCGGCACTTCGAAGAAGGACCCGTTGGTCGCGGTCCGGGTGGCGCCGGGAGCGACCGCGTTCACCGTGATTCCCCGGGAACCGAGTTCGTTGGCCAAGGTCATGCTCATCGTCTCGACCGCGCCCTTCGTCATGGCGAAGGACGTCTGGGTGGGGTTGGCCATCCGGGTCGCCACGGACGAGATCGTGATGATGCGGCCACCGTCGCGAAGCATGGGCAGCGCATTCTGGATGATGAAGTACGGCGCTCGCACGTTCACCGCGAAGAGGTGGTCGAACTCCGCCCGTGTCGTTGCTCCGAGCGGACCGGCGGGCGCAGCCGCCGCGTTGTTGACGAGGATGTCGAGCGGCCGCCCGGCCAGGCCGGCCTCGACTCCCGCGAAGAGCGTCTCGACGTCGTCATCCACGCCCAGCTCGGCCTGGACGGCGAGCGCGGTTCCACCGGTACGTTCGATTGCGTCGACCGTCGCCGTCGCACCGTCCTTGTCCGTGCCGAAGTGCACGATGACCATGGCCCCGTCCGCGGCAAGCCGGGCCGCGATGGCCTGCCCGATGCCGCGCGACGCCCCGGTCACGAGAGCCGTCCTGCCGGTCAGATCGCTCATACCGTCCACCCCACCCAAGTGATGTTAGTTACTACCACTGCGGTAGTGTCTATCACATGACCGACCGGCATCCAACGCTGCGAGCACAACGGCGATCCGAGACGCAGCGCACGATTCAGGCGCACGCGGTGCGGCTGTTCACCGAGCGCGGCTACGACGCCACGACCGTGGCCGACGTCGCCGAAGCCGCGGGCGTCTCGCCCATGACCGTGTACCGGCACTTCCCCACGAAGGAGGACCTCGTACTCGTCGACCAGCACGACCGGCTCGTCGCCGAGCGCATCGCCGCGTCGTCCGGGGAGCAGCCGCTGGTACGCCGCATCGGCAGCGCGCTTGTCGACTCGGCCACGACATTGACCGGGACCGGTGGCGGCCACGGAGGCGGCCCGACGGTGAACGAGCGGTTCCTGCTGGCCCGCCTCCGGCTCATGATCTCGACGCCCGCCTTGCGGGCCAGGCACCTGGACAACCACTACGCACTGCAGCAGGCCATCGTCAACGCCCTCGGGGGCGACGAGATGGATCCCGACGCGGCGTTCCGCGCCCAGGCGGCGGCCAGCGCCTGCCTGGCCGCCCTGCACACGGCATTGGTGCGCTGGGCCGAGGACGACGGACAGACCGAGCTGCCCGAATTGATCACGAAGGCGCTCGCTGCCGCCTTCGGCGATGACATCGTTGACGTGGGCCCGGACGGGTGAGGAAGACCGTCCGGGCCCACGTCGACGCGGCAGCCGCGTCCCGCGCCGTTTCGGCGAGGGCGAGATGGCCACCGACCAGCCGGCCGCACTGCTGACCTTCAGGGGCAGTTGACGACCGTGTCGCCGGGGTCACGGTTGCAGGTGTCGAAGGAAGCACCGCCGTCGAGGGAGTCGTTCACAGGGATGCCGTCGACCGCCTCCAGGGTGTCGACGCCCTCCTGGCCGTTGTGACTGTCGTTTCCGGTGCCGCCGGTCAAGGTGTCATTGCCGGTGTTTCCGTTGAGGGTGTCATTGCCCTCGTTGCCGTTCAGTGTGTCGTTCCCGGCGTTGCCATGGATCGTGTCGTTTCCGCCGAGTCCGGAGATCGTGTCGTTGCCGGGCCCACCGTTGATGGTGTCGTTGCCCGGTGTCGCACGGCTGCCCGCGGTGGCCACATCGTCACCGACGAGTTGGTCGGCCCGGGGGCCGCCGTTGAGCTGGTCGTCCCCGGCGCCGCCGAACACCACCGCAGGGGTATCCACGTTCGCCGAGACCGTGATGTCGTCGTCGGCGTCCTGGCCGGTGATCCGGATTCCGGTCCCGGGCAGCGGACATGCCACGGAGCCCACCGACCGCACCTGGCAGGGCGCCACCGCGGACACGTCGTCCCCCGCGTCCGACACGAGGAGGACATCGCCCTGCCGCCGGACGGTGATGATATTGGCCACGCCCTCACTCGCCGTGACCACGAGGGTGTCGCCCGAGAATGAGACGACGGTGGTGTCCGCAAGTGCGCCAGCTCCGGCGGAGCGCGGAACAGCCGACGCCGAGGTGCCTGCCAGCGGTAGGCAGACGAGTGCCGCGACGCACATCGCGGCCCACGCGCGCGGGGTTTTCGTCATCACGTGTCTCCTTTGTCGTAGGGCGGAACGGGGCATCGCGGTCCGCGCGGATCTGTCCGCCATCAGGGGCAGCCCGAAAGGAAGTCGCCCAGGTCGTAGCTGCACTTGTCGACGCCCGTGCCGCCTTCGGCGTAGTCGTTGCCGCTGATCTCGTCCACGACGTCGATGGTGTCCCTGCCGCTGCCGCCGTCGGCGTAGTCGTTACCCTCCCCGGAGATGATCTGGTCGGCGCCGTTACCGCCTTCGATGACGTCGTTGCCCAGTCCGGAGCTGACGAGGTCCGCGCCGTCGCGGCCCTCGATGGAGTCGTTTCCGGCGCCGCCGATGATCCCGTCCGAGCCGGATCCGCCGATGAGGGTGTCGTTGCCGCCTCCGCCCGACAGTGAGTCGTTGCCTTCCTCGCCCTCAAGCGTGTCGTTGGCGTTGCCGCCGACCAGCCTGTCGTCGCCCGAGCCGCCGAGCAGGGTGACGCCGAGCCCGGTGAGCGAGGAGGTGACACTGTCGTTCTGGTCGCCCGCGCCGACCACCAGCTCGGTGGTGGTGGCGGCCCCGGAACAGACGGCCTCGTTGGCGCTCACGGCGGTGCAGCCGCCGGACGCCGCGATGTTGTCGCCGGTGTCCCGGATTCTGATGGTGTCACCCACCTGCCATACGGTGAGGGTGTTGCCGTACCCCACACCCGCGGTGACGGTGACGGTGGTATTGGTCTTGTTGACGAGAGTGGTGGCGAGAGCCCCACCCGGCGACTGACCGCCGGTGGCGGCGCTCGCCACCCCCGTGAGGTGCAATGCGAATCCGCACACGGCAATGAGAAGTGCGGTGGCGCGCAGAGGCTTTGTGCCCATGTCCTGCTCCTGCTCCCTGGAAAGGTGGAGACCGGTCGGTGCGGGGCTTCCGTGCCTGATGAACCGGGGAAATATCCCGGGATGGAGAAACGTGCCGGTGCCTGTCCGTGCGCTGTGCCGGTGCGGCGTGCGTTTGCGGCGTGCGGCGTGCGGCGTGCGGCCGTGCGTTGAGTCGGCGCGCGCTCGTGCGGCGCGCTGCCGTGTGTCGGCCCGTCCCGCTGCCCCGGCCACTGGCAGTGTGCGGAGTGCCAGGTGTGACGGTGCAGACGTCTGAGCAGTGAGAGCATGCTCCGCCGTGGAGCCGCGATGAAGGCGTTTTTTCGCCATTCATGGCCGACAACCGCTGATCGCGTCGGCTGGCGTAGGCGATGTGTGGGCAACCTTTGTGCCGGTTGGCGAGTCACCTTGGATTATGGGGCTGGTATGCGATCCGGCGGGGGAATCATGGGGAACGCAAAGGGAGCGGGCGTCCCGTGGGTGCGGTGGCTGTTGGAGGCCGGGGTGCTATTCGTGGCGTGGCAGAATTACGCCACCGAGACGATGCCCTGGTGGTTCGCGTTGCCCCTGGCCTGCCTGGCGTCGGTGATCTACGGGGTCTCGTGGGCGTCGAGACTCCGGTACTTGGTCCGAGGCCCGCAAAGCAGCGGCGTCCACCGAAAGGATGCCGACTCACTGTGACGCTCGCAGCGGGAGGACGCGCGCTGAGCGCGTCGACCTGTCGGCGATTCAAGCGCCCCCGCATTGCCGTATCGGGCGGGGACGACATGGTGGACTTCCGGGAGATCGCTGCCCAACTGCGTGGTCTACCGGCGGACGCCCACCATGTCGAACTGCCTTGACCGATCTGCTGGTCGGCTTCCTGCGTACGAAGGCCAGTTGAGCTGTCGAGCTAGATGGTGCCTCGCTGTACGGCCGAGACGAAGGTGCTGAATGCGTCTGTGGGGAAGACCACGGCCGGACCGTGCGGGTTCTTGGAGTCCCGTACGGGAACGGTGCCGGGGTAGCCGTCGGCGACCTCGACGCATTCGGCCCCTTCGCCGTTGCTGTAGCTCGACTTGCGCCAGCTGGTCGTCAGAGCAGATGCGTCAGGAATCATCTTCATCTTCGTACCCTTTCAGGTATGTGCGGACCATGTCGAGAGATTCGCTCTCAGGCAATGCCTTGGAGCGAGCGATATCAAACCTCTGCGTGAGCTCAAGGATCTTCCTTGGTGACTCTACTGACCCGCCGGAGGCGAAGCTCTCGACGTACCCGATCGTAGCGCCGTTCCGGAGAGTGAGCAGACTCAAGCTCCCGCCCAGCAAGGGGTGTTCCCCCTGTGCAAACGGTAATACCTGAATCTGGACGTGCCGAGACTCCGCAGCCTTGAGCAGAGCGTGAAGTTGCTCCGTCATGCACTCTCTGCCCCCAATTGGGCGTTTGAGTGCGGCTTCATCCATGATTGCCCAGTAGAGGGGTCGCGCTTCTTGATCGAATACGCGCTTGCGGCGCATTCGTGTGGCGACTCGTTCGCCTGTCTGCTCCTCGGTTTCGCCGGGAATCGACTCATGGAAGAGTGCTTGCATGTAGTCCTCGGTTTGCAGCAGGCCAGGAATCAAGCTGCTGCCGAAGACCTGGATCCGAGCCGCCGTGGCCTCGCTTTCCAGAATTACGCGCCCATAGCCAGGAATCGAAGAGTCCTGCGCCATGGTCCGTAGCTCGGCAAAGAGCCCGTCCGTGGCGAAGTGTGTGTCCAGATCTTCGGCGAGCGTGTCGGAGGGAAGCTGCTCGCCGCGTTCGACCCGGCTGATGTACGTATGCGGATAGCCGACCTTGTCGGCAAGGGCTCGCTGTGAGAGTCCCGCACTCTCCCGCAGTCGGCGCAGACGTCGGCCGAGCACTGTGCGTGGGGTGGCCTTGTCGTCGTCCTCGTTGTGTAGCTCCATTGTTCGAACGCACCTTCAATTCCGTGTCCACAGAGGCCTTTTGGTGACAGGTGAAGCCTGTAACCAACGTACCTCGTCGGCAATGGTGTGAGTGGACATTCCGAGAAAGGCACCCGTAGACGCGAAGGGGCACGGCGACCATGGCAGAACCGACCACAACACCCGCGACCGTTGGCGATGTGGATGAGCTCGCGGCGCTGATAGAGGCCGGTGGGTTCTGGCGGTTCGTCCCTGACTGGGTGCCGCGAACCGGTTATGCCGAGCCGACGCCTGACATTCTCAGGGCCGTTGAAGCGGAGCTGAGGCGGGTGCCGGGATGAGCCGTGGAGAGATTCCCTATGTGCCTGCTGTGGGTGAGACGGCCAGGGACTCTATTACGGGCCGGGTGGGCCGGGTGATGGGTCACGAAGGGCCGTACTATCAGCTCCGGCCGCTCAATGGCGGCAAGGAGTGGGACGCGAAGGCGGAGCACCTGGTGCCGGTGTCGCTGTCCGACGCGCTCAGGCCCGCTGTGGCCGAGGTGAATTCCCGCACCAAATGGGGGGATGCCAGGTGGGCGTGAATATGAACCCGCACGGGTTCAAGGTCGGCAGCGTGGTCTATGACCGATATTATGATCTGCCCGCTATGGTCGCCGATTTCCAAGGGCCATTGATCTGCCTTACCCGCCCGAGCGGCTTTTCGTGGCGGTCGCGTTGGGTCAATGTGCGACCGGCCACCCCGTACGAGCGGCGACAGCTACGGGCCATAGCCAAACTCCACGCTCAGCAACAGCGACGGTAAAAATGCCTGGCGCGCATCTTCATGCAGTGGCGTTTGTCGCGGCAAACGCCGTGTCCCTCGCAGGTCACGTCTCTTTGTAGGTGGCCGAAGCCGTGAGCCTGTGTCGCGCTTCAGGGGGCACACGATGTCGCTTTGAGTGCCCCCTGGGGGCGTATCGGGTGACGAGAGTCGCATTGGGGCGTGCGCGGGTCGCTCTGCGCGGCCTGAGCTGTCCGTGTCAGATCGCGCGCTAAGCCTTCGTCGGCCCTGGTGGGTGCCTGACAGCGTCCCTCGCGGTGGCCCACCTACCGCATCCTCGCCGAGCATCGGTCACGCCCACATCGTGGGGATCCGGCAGCTTCCTTGCCCCTGGGGCAGAGCAGGGAGTCCAGGGGCCACGCTGGTCGGCCGAAGCGATGGCAGTTGGCCGCTTCGGCCGCCCGGCCACTTACGGCTGGTCCTGGCCTCGCCTCGCTCGGCCGGACGGTAATGCGACCGCCTACGGCGCCGTGTCGCTGATGGCCGCCGCCGATGCCACCGGTTCGCCCCACAAGGCGGCCATCCAGGGCTCGATCGCCCTGGCCTCTGCGACCTGCCCGATCGGGCACGTACTCGCCGAGAAGTCCAAGATCGAGGACCTGGGCGGCCGGTCCGTGGCGGAACGCGCCGACCGGGTGCTGCCAGCCCTGACGGCGGCGATGAGCCTGCTGAAGGAGCAGGATCCGGGCGAGGCAGACAACTTCCGCGGCACCGTCCTGGTCGCCGTCGAAGCGGCGGCCCAGGCCGACAAGGGGCAGGCCCGGCCCTTTCCTGGCGGAGAGGGCCCGCAAGATCACCGGCGCCATCGACGCCGCTTGACGGGACACGGGGGCCGGAACTCTTCCAACCGGCCCCCGACCGCTCAAGGTTGCTTCTGGACGTCCTTCACCGAGGTCGGCCCCAACTGCTTGGCGCTGGCGTACTCCGGCATCGTCATGGGCTTGTCGAACAGGAAGAACGACTGGTTCGTGCCGACCGTGAACTCCATGTACGCGCCCGTCGTGGCGTCGAAACCGTAGTAGGCATTGCAGGTGGAACCCGACGTGTACGTGCCGTCCATGCCGGGCTGTGCGAGGACCGCGATGCCGTTTTTGGAGTCCTCCACCTTCTCCGTCGGAGTGAGCATCTTGCAGCGCGGCACAGGCAGGCCCTTCATGATGAAGTACCCGTACTCGCCGTTGGCGTTCTGGATGTAGACGTAGGAGAGTTTGCCCCGCTTCCCCCACGTCTTGATCCACTGGTTGATCGCTTCGCGGGTCGGCGAGTACTCCATGCGGCCCGCCGGCTGCTGGGCCACGAGGCGGTCGTAGTTGTCCTGCTTGGCCTTGTTCTCCTTGTCCTGGCTGGAGTCGTCGGTGCAGGACGTCAGGGCAAGGCCCACAACGAGCGCGACGACGGTGGCCAGGGCCATACGTGCGAACTTCTTCATGCGGTGCTGCCCTCTTCCCGGGATGAGATGGGGATCAGTTGGTGCACGTCGTGCGCTCGGCGGTGGCATCCAGCCGGTACGGCAGATCCTTGTCACGGAAGGGCGCGCGGTGCTCCTGGGCGGCCTTCGAGTTGTAGGCGTTGACCGACTCGATCCGCGTGGCCTTCAGCGCGGTGATCGACTGGTCGATCTGCGTCGTGCGAGTCTCCGAAGCGGCCTTCCGCTCCTCCTGGAGCGCCTGGAGCGCCTGGATCGTCCCTTCGGCGTTCTGCACGGCTTCGCACAGATCGAAGAACTCCTCGTACGCGGTCTGACGGAACTCGCCCGAGCCGACGGCGTTCTCGCGCTTGTCCGCCTCACCGCGGAACGGGGCGGTGATCCACCCCGCGCCGCCGAAGGCGAACACCCCGATCACGTACAACACCGCCAGGCCGATGATCCCGCCGACGGCCCAAGCCCCTAACCGTGCCCCCTCGCGTATCTGCCCCATGGCCATCCTCCTTCACAGGTGGTTCCGTGGCGTGGAACCACCTTCCGCGAAGGAGGACACGGCGCCTGGTGAAACGGTTCCGCCGGCACGAACGTCAGGAAGGGTTACCGGCGCGGTCGAGCCACTGCCGGCACACGGTCCAGTGGATGCGCGCGCTGCCAGGGGTTGACCCACAGCCGCTTCAGAGAGGGGACTGAGCGCGCGGTGCCAGGCGCGGACGTCGTGGCTACTCTCGGTGCTGGTCAGCTGCAGGAACCGAACGGGGCCGTTTTGCTGCTGACGGACGCCAGCGGGCGCACGTTCCCGGCGTCTCGGGAGCGGGGTCGTCGCGCAAGGCTGGATCTCGTCGTGCTGGGCGGCCAGGCGTGACAGTGCCAGGGTCTTGGATGTGGTGAGCTCGGCCAACTGCCGGTCGCGGTCCTTGATGCGTTCTTGCAGGGTCGCGTTCGCCGCTTTGAGGCGTTCGATCTGCGCAAGACGCGGATCGACGATCTCCCCGGCGTCCTGGAAACTCCTTCAGACGCCGCTCGAACTCCTCGGCAAGGTGCTGGTAGGGACCGGGCAGGCACGTGCGTGACGTCCAGCAAGTACGGCAGACGTTGATTGACATCCATGTCGGGGTTCGCGCCCGGGACTTCGGGCTCACCGGGCCCTTCTATACGGCCTAGCGCTTCGGCGAGCGCCTCACCGGTCACAGCTCGGCTCCGGGGTGGGAGGCCGTCATCGGTTACGACTACGGTGAGCCGGTCGGGTTCGCGTACTGCGCTCTGCTCGGCCCCAGCACCCGTTGGTGGACCGCGATGACCACCCCGCTGCCCGACGGGTACGCCGTCGAGACGAGCAGCGGTACCCTCGCGCTCAACGAGATTGTCGTCCGCAAGGCCTGGCGCGGCACCGGGGCAGCCCGTCGGCTAGTCGGCGGGCCCACCGACTTCAGGTCCCTGGTGTGCCGCCCGGCCCCTGATCGATCCGGTCGAGCTCCGCGAGGTCCTCCGGTGTGAGGCGCAGTGCCGTCGCGGCTACGTTCTCCTCCAGGTGGGTCAGTGACGACGTCCCCGGAATGGCCAGCATCGCCGGTGATACGGCCAGCAGCCAAGCCAGCATGACCTGGGCCGTCGTGGCCCCATGGCGACCCGCGATACGCCTGAGGGGGGCCGTATCGGGCACTCCCGTGCCGCCGAGCGGAAAGTACGGCACAAAGGCGATGCCCTGCTCGGCGCAGGTGGCCGGCATGGCCGAGTCGGTGCGTGTCACCAAGCTGAAGTTGTTCTGCACCGCCGCTACCGGGGCGATCCGCTGCGCCTCCGCCAGCTGCCCCGTGGTGACGTTGCTGAGTGCGAGGTGCCGGATGAGGCCCTGTTCCCGCAGCGCCGCCAGTGCGGCGAAGCGGTCGCCGATCGGGGCGTCCTGTGGGCCCGCGATTCCGCCGACGCGCAGGTAGACCAGATCCAGGCGGTCCCGGCCCAGTTCGCGCAGGTTCTGCTGGACCCCGGCCTTCAGCTCGTCCGGGCTTGCCGCCGGCAGCCAGGTTCCGTCCGGATCGCGCTGGGGGCCCACCTTCGTGGCGATCACCAGGTCCTCCGGGTAGGGGCGCAGGGCCGTACGGATCAGGGCGTTGGCCGCGACGTCCCCGTAGAAATAGAAGGCGGCGGTGTCGATGTGGCCGACTCCCAGCTCCACCGCCCGGCGCAGGACGGCAACCCCCCGAACCGGGTCGCCCGCCGGGCCGTCGATGTGCCGCGCGGGCAGCCGCATCGCGCCGAAACCCATTCTGGCCACCGGCAGGTCACCGCCGAGGTCCCAGCGCCCGGCGGTTCCGGCCGTTCCGGCGTTCGCTGCGTCTGCTTGCAATTCCTTGGTTGTCATAGGGGGATCCTCTGGTCGGCGCACTCGGCTGTGCAGGGGTTGGCACCTTGCTGCCAGGATGTTCGAACCATGACGACCGACCGGATAGTGACCCTGCGGGGCGAGCGGGAACTGGTTCTCCGGGCCGGCGATCTGTTCGCCGCCGCGCAGCATGAGTTCCTGTGCGCCGCCGCCGACCTGGTGACCTGGTCCGCCGGAGCGAACGCCGCCTTGGCCGGAGAAAAACGGCCGCCGCCGCCCCCTGGCCTGTCCGTACGGAAGCTGTACACCGCACGCGCCCTGTCCGACCCCGCCTCGGAGCGTCGTCTTGTCCGGATCGCCGCCTTGGGCGCGCACGTGCGGATCTGCGCCGCGCCGCTCGCGCACGAGGCGATCGTCATCGATCGGCGGATCGCGATCCTCGCCGGATCCCCGGTCCACGGGACCCGGACCTACACCGTGGTCCGGTCCCCGGATGTCGTCGAAGGCGTCCGGTCGCTGTTCCGCGCGGCCTGGGAGAGCGCCGTGGACCTTGCCGACTTCCGGCGCGCGCGGCCTCCCGTACTCAGCGAGCAGGCCCGCCACATCCTGCGGATGCTCAGCGCCGGACACACCGACGAGGCGGCGTCACGGCAGCTCGGCATGTCACTGCGTACGTACCGCAGACGCGTCGCCGAGCTCATGGTGATGCTCGGCGCCACGTCCCGGTTCCAGGCCGGCATCCGCGCCCGTGAATTCGATGGCGGGTCTGACCGGGCATAAAAATACCCCGCTACCGAATTGGCGGGCGGGGTCTCTGTCTGCGTATATT
Source organism: Streptomyces sp. NPDC052236 (assembly GCF_044548015.1). NCBI lineage: Bacteria > Bacillati > Actinomycetota > Actinomycetes > Kitasatosporales > Streptomycetaceae > Streptomyces > Streptomyces sp. NPDC052236. The sequence goes on from NZ_JBIUBL010000005.1 coordinate 129,895, forward strand.
GAGTGTTTGTGTCCGTGCGCACTAAAGCGCATGGAGAAGTTCACTAGCGTCACCATACCGCGCCGGGAGCCGAATTGTCAACCAACGAATTGCAGAATGAGCAGCAATTCATCAACCACCTCTACGAGCGTCTCGACACGCTCCGCGAGCAGGCCGAGGCCGCCGTCCAGACCGCCATCGCCCAAGGCAGCACCGGCCGGCAGGCCCGCGTCGAGCGCGATGTGGTCGTCGCCGAGCAGTCCGGGCTGTTGTCCGCGCTGAATGGAGTCGACTCCGGGCTCTGTTTCGGGCGCATCGACTTCAGCGACGGCACCCGGCACCACATCGGCCGTATCGGAATGCGCGAGAGCAATACGGAGCGCACCCCTCTGGTCATCGACTGGCGCGCCCCCGTCGCCCGGCCCTTTTATCTCGCCACCGGCTATGAACCCATGGGGCTGCGCCGGCGGCGGCACATCACCACCAAGGGGCGCACCGTCACCGCCCTGCACGACGAGATTCTCGATCTCGCCGACGCCACCCGCACCGGGCACGAGGACCCGGACGCCGACGCCGTGCTGCTCGCCGCGCTCGGGGCCGCGCGGACCGGGCGGATGGCTGACATCGTGCGGACCATCCAGGCCGAGCAGGACCGCATCATCCGCGCCCCGCAGCGCGGCGTCCTCGTCGTCGAGGGCGGGCCCGGCACCGGGAAGACCGCCGTCGCGCTGCACCGGGCCGCGTATCTGCTGTACGCGTACCGCGAGCAGCTCGCCCGCCGCGCCGTACTGATCGTCGGGCCGAACCCCGCGTTCCTCGGCTATATCGGCGAGGTGCTGCCCGCACTCGGCGAGACCGGGGTGCTGCTGTCCACGATGGCGGAGCTCTTCCCCGGCGTACGCGCCACCGGCACCGACACTCCGCAGGCCGCCGTCATCAAGGGGCGCGCCGAGATGGCCGAGGTGCTCGCCAGGGTCGTACGCGACCGGCAGACGCTCCCCGAGTCGCTGCCGGCCATCGACATTGATTACGAGGACGCGGGCACCGTCCCGGAACCCGCGCTGGAGATCGACCACCCCGATCACGGGATCCTGCTCCTCGGCCGCGAAATGGCGTACGAGGCGCGTGACCGCGCCCGTGCCACCGGGCTGCCGCACAATCTCGCCCGGCCGCACTTCGCCTTCCGGATCATCGACGCGCTGACCGCCCAGCTCGCCGACCGCATCGGCGCCGACCCCTACGGAGGACCGAACCTCCTCGGCGCCGACGACATCGCCCAGCTCTCCAAGGAGATCGCCACCAGCGCCGAGGTGCACTCCGCCATCGAGCAGCTGTGGCCCTCCCTCACCCCGCAGCAGCTCATCACCGACTTCCTCGCCGAGCCTGGCTCCCAGTTGCCCGATGAAGACGCCGCGGTGATTCGGCGCGGCGGCGGGGAATGGACCGCGGCCGACGTGGCCCTCCTGGACGAGGCCGCCGAACTCCTCGGCTTCGACGACAGCGCCGCACAGGCCGCCGCCGAAGCCGAGCGCCAGGAGCGCATCGCCTATGCCCAGGGCGTACTGGAGCTCTCCGAGGGCTCCACCACATACGAGTTCGAGGACGAGGAGTCCGAGCTTCTCGCCGCGCACGACATCATCGACGCCGAGCGGATGGCCGAGCGCCACGAAGAGGCCGACCACCGCAGCGCCGCCGCGCGTGCCGCCGCCGACCGGACCTGGGCCTTCGGGCACATCATCGTGGACGAGGCGCAGGAGCTCTCCGCCATGGCCTGGCGGCTGCTGATGCGCCGCTGCCCCACCCGCTCGATGACGCTCGTCGGCGACCCCGCCCAGACCGGCGACGAAGCGGGGTGCGGCTCGTGGCAGGAGATCCTCCAGCCGTACGTGGGCGACCGCTGGACGCACACGCAGCTGCGGGTCAACTACCGTACGCCCGCCGAGATCATGGAGTACGCGGCCGAGCGGCGCCGCGCCACGGACCCCGGCTTCGCGCCGCCGCGCTCCATCCGTTCCACGGGCGTACCGCCCTGGGAGCGCACGCTGCCCCTCGCCGACGTGGCCCGGCTGGCCGCCGAGGAGGCCCCGCACGAAGGGCGGCTCGCGGTCATCGCCCCGCGCGAGCTGCACACCGAGCTGGCCGGGCTCGGGGGTGAGCCCGTTGACCTGACGCGGGCCGTCGTGCTGCTCGACCCGCGTCAGGCCAAGGGCCTCGAGTTCGACACCGTCATCGTTGTCGCCCCCGACCGTATGGAACCCAACGACCTCTACGTGGCGCTCACCCGCGCCACTCAACGGCTCGGGGTGATCACAGAGGCGTGAATCACACCGGACGCAGCCAGATAGTCGCCAGCGGCGGCAGCGTCAGCTGGATGGACGCCGGGCGGCCGTGCGCGGAGACCGACTCCGGTTTCAGCAGGTCAGGGTTGAGCACATCGCTGCCGCCATAGCGCGCCGCGTCCGTGTTCAGGATCTCCATCCACGAGTGGACCGAGTCCGGCACCCCCAGCCGGTACTCGTGCCGCACCACCGGCGAGAAGTGGCTGAGGGCCAGCAGCGGATGCCCCGAGGCGTCGTACCGCAGAAACGCGAAGACGTTGTCCTCCGCCGCGTCGCCCTCCACCCACGCGAAGCCCTCGGGCACCGTGTCCTGCTCCCAGAGCGCGGGCGTCGCGCGGTACGCGGCGTTCAGCTCGCGCACCAGGAGCCGCACCCCGCGGTGGTCCGCCTCCGCCTCGTACGAGGGGTCGAGCAGCCACCAGTCCGGGCCGTGGCTCTCCGACCACTCCGCGCCCTGCGCGAACTCCTGCCCCATGAACAGGAGCTTCTTGCCGGGGTGGGCCCACATGAAGCCCAGATACGCGCGGTGGTTGGCGCGCTGCTGCCACCAGTCGCCGGGCATCTTGCTCACCAGCGACCGTTTGCCGTGCACCACCTCGTCGTGGGAGATGGGCAGGACGTAGTTCTCGCTGTACGCGTACACCATCGAGAACGTCATCTCGTTGTGGTGGAACTTGCGGTGCACCGGCTCGTGCGAGACATAGCCCAGCGAGTCGTGCATCCACCCCATGTTCCACTTCAGGCCGAAGCCGAGGCCGCCGAAGCCGCCCGGACCCACATGGTGGGTGGCCCTGGTCACCCCGTCCCAGGCCGTGGACTCCTCGGCGATGGTGATCACGCCGGGGCAGCGCCGGTAGACGGTGGCGTTCATCTCCTGAAGGAAGGCGACCGCGTCCAGGTTCTCCCGGCCGCCGTGGACGTTCGGGGACCACTCGCCGTGCTCGCGGGAGTAGTCCAGATAGAGCATCGAGGCGACGGCGTCCACCCGCAGCCCGTCGATATGGAACTCCTCGCACCAGTACGTGGCGTTGGCGACCAGGAAGTTACGCACCTCCTTGCGGCCGTAGTCGAATTCGAGGGTGCCCCAGTCGGGGTGCGCGGCCTTGGCCGGGTCCTCGTGTTCGTACAGCGTGCGGCCGTCGAATTCGGCGAGTGCCCAGTCGTCCTTCGGGAAGTGCGCGGGCACCCAGTCCACAATCACCCCGATGCCCGCCCGGTGCAGGGAGTCGACGAGGAAGCGGAAGTCGTCGGGGGTGCCCATCCGGGCCGTCGGGGCGTAGAAGCCGGTGACCTGGTAGCCCCAGGAACCGCCGAACGGGTGCTCGGCGACCGGCATCAGCTCCACATGGGTGAAGCCCAGGTCCTTCACGTACGCGGGGAGCTGCACCGCCAGCTGGCGGTAGGTGAGGCCGGCGCGCCAGGAGGGCAGGTGCACCTCGTAGACCGAGAACGGCGCCCGGTGCACGGGCCGGTCGGCGCGGTGCTCCATCCACTCCTCGTCGTGCCACACATGGTGCGACTCGGTCACGATGGACGCGGTCGCGGGCGGCACTTCGGTACGCCGCGCCATCGGGTCGGCGCGCAAGGTGTGCGAGCCGTCCGGGCGCGCGATGTCGAACTTGTACAGCGCGCCCTCGCCGACCCCGGGCAGGAACAGCTCCCACACGCCCGTCCCGCCGAGCGAACGCATCGGGCAGCCGGTGGCGTCCCAGTAGTTGAAGTCACCGGCGACGCGCACGCCGCGGGCGTTGGGCGCCCACACCGTGAACCGGGTGCCGCTGACGCCCTGGTGGGTCATCGGCTGCGCGCCCAGCGCCGTCCACAGCTCCTCGTGGCGGCCCTCGCCGATCAGGTGCAGATCGAGGTCACCGAGGGAGGGCAGGAAGCGGTACGGGTCCTGCACCTCGACCTCGTGGGCGCCCTCGCCCTCCTCCCCGTCGTACGCCACGAGCAGCCGGTACTCCGGGACCGTACGCAGCGGCAGCACACCCGAGAAGAAGCCGTCGCCGTCCTCGTACAGCTCGGCCCGCAGTCCCTTCGCGAGCACGGTCACCGCCCGCGCGAACGGGCGCAGCACACGCAGTTCGACCCCGCCGCGCACCAGATGCCCGCCGAGCAGCCCGTGCGGGTCGTGGTGGGTGCCGCTGAGCAGCCGTTCCTTGTCCTCGTCCGCGAGGGGCTGCGCGGCCCGTACGCCATGGCTGCCGCCGGCCCGGGGACGGGGCTCCTGCTTCGGCTCGGCGCGGGCCTTGCGGCGGGGCCCCGGGTCGGCCGGCTGCCGGGGGACTTCGGGGTCGGACGAATTACGGGACGGGGGTCGGGCGGTCACGGGTCGGCCTCCTTGGGCAGTGCGATGAGGGTCAGGTGTGGGTGGCGGCCAGCCGGTCGATCGCCGCCATGGGCACCGGCAGCCAGTCGGGGCGGTGGCGGGCCTCGTACACGACCTCGTACACCGCCTTGTCCGTCTCGTACGCGCGCAGCAGCTCGGGCTCGGTGCGCGGATCGACGCCGGAGACCTGGGCGTAGCCCTCGCAGTACGCGGTGCGGCAGCGCTCCGCCCAGCCCGGGTTCCAGGGGCGGTGGGTGCGGGCCGCGTAGTCGAAGGAGCGGAGCATGCCGGCGACATCGCGCACCACGGGCTGCGGTTTGCGGCGCTCGGAGAGCGGGCGGGCGGGCTCACCCTCGAAGTCGATCACGGACCACAGCGCGTGGCCCGGCGGAGATCCCGGCGGACTGGCGCCCAGCAGGGTCTGGCCCAGATGAAGATCGCCGTGGACGCGCTGCGCCTGCCAGGCGCGGCCCCTGCGCCCCAGCGCGGCGATCGCGTCGAAGGCGGCGCGCAGCCGGGGCGCGTACGGACGCAGGCCCGGGACCGCCTGAACGGCCGCGTCGAGGCGCTCGGTCATCGAGGCCGCCAGGTGCTCGGTCTGCGGGCGGCGCAGCATCACGGTCGGCAGGGCGCCGGCCAGCGCCGTATGCACCTCGGCGGTGACCCGGCCCAGCTCACGGGCCTCGTCGGTGAAGGGCTGCCCGGCCGCCAGCGCGTCCAGCGCCAGCAGCCAGCCGTCCTGCGAGCCGCGCAGGAAGGGCTGGAGCACACCGAGCGTGTACGGCTCCGGGGTGGTGGCCTCGTACCAGGCGACGGGCGCGGGCACCCGGGCGCACCCGGCGCGGGCGAGCGCGAGGGGAAGTTCCAGATCGGGATTGGGCCCCGGGTGGACGCGGCGGAACAGCTTGAGGATGTACGCGTCGCCGTACACCAGGGAGGAATTCGACTGCTCGGCGTCCAGCGGGCGGGCGGCGAGGCCGCCGGGAATGGCGGGCCCGCCGTCGTCCAGCCGGTCGAAGCGGAGCGGCCCGAGCGCGCCGGGCGTACGCAGCCGCTCCAGGATCAGCTCGGCCAGCCGTGCGTCGTGCAGGCTCTCGTAGATCGCCCGCCCGGCGAGCGGCCCGTCGGCCGGATGCCCGATGAGCGCATGCGCGAGATGGGGCGGCAGGGCGCCGCGTACGCCGAGGAGGAGCTGATAGCAGTCCTGCGGCCCGGGGGCCGTGGCCGGGTCGGGGTCGGGAAAGTCGGGCTGTTCGACGCGTACGAGCAGGTGCAGGAGTCCCGCGCCGGCACCCCCCAGCGGCAGCATCTCGGTCGCCGAGACGAGCGAGAAGCCGGTGACCGGTCGTCCCTTGCCGGCGAACCAGCGCTGCCGGGGGAGCCATTCACGCAGGAGAGGAGCCAGCGAGGGGAGAAGTGACGGGAGAAGAACGACGGGAGTCCGGGTGGATGCAGCCTCCGACATGGCATCGCGTCCTTTCCCCGGGTACACCACGAATGCGCAGAGTGTCCCGGATTGCAGCTATGGCTGTCCGGCGGCGCGCGGGGATGAGGGGGAGAGTGCCCGGTGGTGGGCGGGGGAAACCGTCCCGCATCACCTGCCTCTCCATACTGCCGCGTATGCTCCCCAGCTGCCTCAGCTCCGTGCCCCAGTCGCCTCAGTTGCGCCAGTTGTCTCAGTTGTTCCCGGTTGCCCCATAACTTCAGTTCCGTGTCTCAGCCTGGGGACGCCTCCTTCCGCAGCCGGAACCAGTAGAAGCCGTGACCGGCGAGCGTCAGCAGATAGGGCCACTGGCCGATGGCGGGGAAGCGCACCCCGCCGATCAGCTCCACCGGATGCCGTCCGCTGAACGCCCGCAGATCGAGCTCGGTGGGCTGCGCGAACCGCGAGAAGTTGTTCACGCACAGGACAAGATCGTCCTTGTACTCGCGCAGGAAGGCGAGGACCGCCGGATTCGACGAGGGCAGTTCGGTGTACGAGCCGAGGCCGAAGGCGCTGTTCTGCTTGCGGATCTCGATCATCCGCCGGGTCCAGTGCAGCAGCGAGGAGGGCGAGGCCATCGCCGCCTCGACATTGGTGACCTGGTAGCCGTAGACGGGGTCCATGATCGTGGGCAGATAGAGCCTGCCGGGGTCGCAGGAGGAGAAGCCCGCGTTCCGGTCGGGCGTCCACTGCATCGGGGTCCGTACGGCGTCGCGGTCGCCGAGCCAGATGTTGTCGCCCATCCCGATCTCGTCGCCGTAGTACAGGATCGGCGATCCGGGCAGCGACAGCAGCAGCGCGGTGAACAGCTCGATCTGGTTGCGGTCGTTGTCGAGCAGGGGGGCGAGCCGTCGCCGGATGCCGATGTTGGCGCGCATCCGCGGGTCCTTGGCGTACTCCGCGTACATGTAGTCGCGCTCTTCGTCCGTGACCATTTCAAGCGTGAGCTCGTCGTGGTTGCGCAGGAAGATGCCCCACTGGCAGTTCTTGGGGATCGCCGGGGTCTTGGACAGGATCTCGGAGACCGGGTAGCGCGACTCGCGCCGTACGGCCATGAAGATCCGCGGCATCACGGGGAAGTGGAACGCCATGTGGCACTCGTCGCCGCCGGCCGGGAAGTCGCCGAAGTAGTCGACCACGTCCTCCGGCCACTGATTGGCCTCGGCGAGGAGCACGGTGTCGGGGTAGTGGGCGTCGATGTCCTTGCGTACCTGCTTGAGGAAGGTGTGGGTGGCGGGGAGGTTCTCGCAGTTCGTGCCCTCCTGCTGGTACAGGTAGGGCACGGCGTCAAGACGGAAGCCGTCGATGCCCAGGTCGAGCCAGAAGCGCAGCGCCGAGGTGATCTCTTCCTGCACGGCCGGGTTCTCGTAGTTGAGATCCGGCTGGTGGGAGAAGAAGCGGTGCCAGTAGTACTGCTTGCGCACCGGGTCGAAGGTCCAGTTGGACGCCTCGGTGTCGACGAAGATGATCCGGGCGTCCTCGTACTGCTTGTCGTCGTCGGCCCAGACGTAGTAGTCGCCGTAGGGGCCGTCGGGGTCGCTGCGGGACTCCTGGAACCACGGGTGCTGATCGCTGGTGTGGTTCATGACGAAGTCGATGATCACGCGCATACCGCGCTGGTGCGCGGCGTCCACGAACTCCACGAAGTCGGCGAGATCGCCGAAGTCGGGAAGGACGGCGGTGTAGTCGGAGACGTCGTAGCCACCGTCTCGCAGCGGCGACTTGAAGAACGGCGGCAGCCAGAGACAGTCGACGCCGAGCCACTGGAGGTAGTCGAGTTTGGCGGTGATCCCCTTGAGGTCGCCGATGCCGTCGCCGTTGCTGTCCTGGAAGGACCGTACGAGGACTTCGTAGAAGACGGCCCGCTTGAACCAGTCAGGATCGCGGTCCTTGACGGGCGTGTCCTCGAACTTGTCGTGGACGGGCTCATTGACGATCATGATGTGGGTGACCCTCCGATCGGCGGGGACGGTCGCAGGACAAGGATGTGCGCGGGCGTGATCCCCGGCTGGAGACGCACATAGTTGGCCCTGCCCCAGTGATAGGTCTCGCCGGTGAGCTCGTCGCGCACCGGTGCGCTCTCGTGCCAGTCGAGGCCGAGATGCGGCATGTCCAACGAGACCGTGGCCTCCTGGGTGTGGTGCGGGTCGAGGTTGACGACAACGATCACGGTGTCCGCGCCCGGTCCGCTTCCGGCGGATTTCGAGTAGGCGATCACCGAGTCGTTGTCGGCGTGGTGGAAGTGGACGTTGCGTAGCTGCTGGAGGGCGGGGTGACGGCGTCTGATCCGGTTGAGGGTGGTGATCAGGGGGGCGATGGTGCGGCCCTCGCGTTCCGCCGACTCCCAGTCACGGGGCCGCAATTCGTACTTCTCGGAGTGAAGGTACTCCTCGCTGCCCTCTCGTAGTGGGGTGTTCTCGCACAATTCGTAACCGGCGTAGACGCCCCAGGTGGGGGCCATGGTCGCGGCGAGCACCGCCCGCACCTCGAACGCGGGACGGCCGCCCTGCTGAAGATAGGCGTGCAAGATGTCGGGCGTGTTCACGAAAAAGTTCGGGCGCATGTACGAGGCGGCCTCGCCCGAAAGTTCGGTGAGGTACTCGGTGAGTTCTGCCTTGGTGTTGCGCCACGTGAAGTAGGTGTACGACTGCTGGAAGCCGATCGCCGCGAGGGTGTGCATCATCGGCGGCCGGGTGAACGCCTCGGCCAGGAAGATCACATCGGGGTCGGTGCGGTTGATGTCCGCGATCACTTTTTCCCAGAAGCGGACCGGTTTGGTGTGCGGATTGTCGACGCGGAAGATTCGTACGCCGTGGTCCATCCACAGCCGCAGCACCCGCAGCGTCTCGCGGACCAGGCCGCGCATGTCCGTGTCGAAGGCGATCGGATAGATGTCCTGGTACTTCTTCGGCGGGTTCTCGGCGTACGCGATGGTGCCGTCGGCGCGGTGGTGGAACCACTCGGGGTGCTCGGTGACCCAGGGATGGTCGGGGGAGCACTGGAGCGCGAAGTCCAGGGCGATCTCCATCCGCAGTTCGCGCGCGGTCGCCACGAAGTGGTCGAAGTCCTCGAAGGTGCCGAGGTCGGGGTGGATCGCGTCGTGGCCACCGTCCGGGGAGCCGATGGCCCAGGGCACGCCGACGTCATGGGGGCCGGGGGAGAGGGTGTTGTCGGGGCCCTTGCGGAAGGTGGTGCCGATGGGGTGGACGGGCGGCAGATAGACGACGTCGAAGCCCATGGCGGCGACGGCGGGCAGGCGCTCGGCGGCGGTGCGGAAAGTGCCGGTGACCGGGGGCGCGCCGGGGGTGACGGCCGCGCCCTCGGAGCGCGGGAAGAGCTCGTACCAGGAGCCGTACAGCGCGCGCCGGCGCTCGACGGCGAGGGGCAGGGGGCGCGACGAGGTCACCAGTTCGCGCAGCGGGTGGCGGGCCAGCGCGGCGTGGGCGTCGGGGGCGAGGGCGGCGGCGAGCCGGGCGGCGGCGGGCCGCTCCTCGTCCCGCAGCGCGTCGACGGCGGCCAGTACCGCCTCGCGCCCGTCGTTCTTGGGCACCCCGGCGGCGGCGCGCTCGTAGAGGGCGGCCCCTTCGGCGAGTACGAGCGCGGTGTCGATCCCGGCGGGGATCTTGATCAGGGCGTGGTGGCGCCAGGTGGAGATGGGATCGCTCCAGGCCTCTACGCAGTACGTCCACCGCCCCTCGGCGTCCGGGGTGATCTCGGCTCCCCACCGGTCGCTGCCGGGGTCGAGCTCCCGCATCGGCGTCCAGGGCCCGCGCCGCCTGCTGGGATCACGCAGTACGACATTGGCGCCGACCGCGTCATGGCCCTCGCGGAAGACGGTGGCGGTGATCTGGAAGGTCTCACCGACCACGGCTTTGGCGGGCCTCCGCCCGCAGTCGACTGCGGGGCGGACGTCCAGGACGGGGATGCGACCGATCATGGGATCACCTGAGGCTTGGGACTGGCGGGACTGGCGCTTGGGGTGGGTGTCGGATGGGGCGGTGGATGAGGCGTCGGATGGGGCATCGGATGGGGCGGGCAGGGCGGATTGTTCCTTTTTACGCGATTCGAGTGTTCTTTGTCGCCGCTCGGTCGGCGACTGGCGGGCTCCCGGCATGGCCGCTCCTGTCCGCGTTCACTCGGGTGGGCGGAAAGAATGCTGTGAAGGTGCGCGCTCGCATGTGTCTCGTATGTGTACCGGGTGAGCCTTCCCCCGCGCTTCGGGTGGGCAATCCGGTGGCCGGTTAACTACTCATGCGTAGGAATACACAGCGGAATATGCCGCAGGGGGCCGTGGGACCATTCGGGTCAACCCGGTCGGTCACGGCCGGGTTGACCGTAGGTGTGGTGCGAGTGGACTTCCGCCCCGAATGCCCCCCACGGCCCGCCGTACGCCGTGGTTCACGAGGCGCGGCTACCACTACCGTCGGGTGACGGAGGAGGCGCACACCGTCGTGCGTCCCCCTGTATGCGTACCTCCCCTGCGAAGGTGGGACCTGTGAAGGCCATTCGTCGATTCACCGTCCGCCCCGTCCTCCCCGAACCCCTCTCCCCACTCAGCGACCTCGCGCGCAATCTGCGCTGGTCCTGGCATACCGAGACCCGTGACCTCTTCCAGGCCGTCGACCCCGATGGGTGGCAGGCGGCCGGGGGCGACCCCGTGCGCCTGCTCGGGGCCGTGTCCGCCGCGCGGCTGGCCGAACTGGCCGGTGACCGGCGGTTTCTCCGGAGACTGACCGCCGCAGCCGACGACCTGGACGACTATGTGCGCGGGCGCAGGTGGTACCAGTCCCACGGCGGCGCCCCGGACAGCGGCGGCCCCGGAGGTACGGAGTTCCCCGCCGCCGTCGGCTACTTCTCGCCCGAGTTCGGCGTCACCGCCGCCCTGCCCCAGTACTCCGGCGGTCTCGGCATCCTCGCCGGCGACCATCTCAAGGCCGCCAGCGACCTCGGCGTACCGCTCATCGGCGTCGGGCTGCTCTACCGGCACGGCTACTTCCGCCAGTCCCTCTCCCGCGACGGCTGGCAGCAGGAGCACTACCCGGTGCTCGACCCGAACGAGCTGCCCGTCGGCCTGCTGAGGGAGGCCGACTCCACACCCGCCGTGGTTTCGCTCGCGCTGCCCGGACGGCGCGCGCTGCGGGCACACATCTGGGTCGCGCAGGTCGGTCGCGTACCCCTGCTGATGCTCGACTCCGATGTCGAGGAGAACGGGCCCAGCGAGCGCGATGTCACCGACCGGCTGTACGGCGGCGGCAGCGAGCACCGGCTGCTCCAGGAGATGCTGCTGGGAATCGGCGGCGTACGGGCCCTGCGGACGTACTGCAGGCTCACCGGTCACCCCGTTCCCGAGGTGTTTCACACCAACGAGGGACACGCCGGTTTCCTCGGCCTGGAACGCATCCGCGAGCTCGGCGAATGCGGTCTGGAGTTCGACGCGGCGCTGGAGGCGGTGCGCGCGGGAACCGTGTTCACCACCCACACTCCGGTGCCCGCCGGCATCGACCGGTTCGACCGCGAGCTGGTCGCCCAGCACTTCGGGGACCACGCGGAGCTGCCCGGAGTCCCGGTCGAGAAGGTGCTTCAGCTCGGCATGGAGACCTATCCGGGCGGCGAGCCGAACCTCTTCAACATGGCGGTGATGGGACTGCGGCTCGCCCAGCGCGCCAATGGCGTCTCCCTCCTGCACGGAGCCGTCAGCCGTTCCATGTTCGCCGGGCTGTGGCCGGGATTCGACGCCGATGAGGTGCCGATCACCTCGGTCACCAACGGGGTGCACGCGCCGACCTGGGTGGCCCCCGAGGTGTTCCGGCTCGGCGCGCGCCAGATCGGCGCGGGCCGAGCCGAGGACGCCATGTCCGTCGGCGGCTCCGAGCGCTGGGACGCCGTCGCCGACATCCCGGACGCCGACATCTGGGAGCTGCGCCGCGCCCTGCGGGAACAGCTGGTCCTGGAGGTACGCAGCCGGCTGCACGCCTCCTGGCGGCAGCGCGGCGCCGGTGAGGCCGAACTGGGCTGGATCGACAGCGTGCTGGACCCGGACGTGCTCACCATCGGCTTCGCCCGCCGGGTCCCCTCGTACAAACGGCTCACCCTCATGCTGCGCGACCGCGACCGGCTGATGGAGTTGCTGCTGCACCCGACCAGGCCCATCCAGATCGTCGTCGCGGGCAAGGCACACCCGGCGGACGACGGCGGGAAACGCCTGGTCCAGGAGCTGGTGCGGTTCGCGGACGACCCGCGGGTGCGGCACCGTATCGTCTTCCTGCCCGACTACGGCATGGCCATGGCGCAGAAGCTCTACCCCGGCTGCGATGTGTGGCTGAACAATCCGCTGCGTCCCCTGGAGGCCTGCGGGACGAGCGGGATGAAGGCCGCGCTCAACGGCTGTCTCAATCTGTCGGTGCTGGACGGCTGGTGGGACGAGTGGTTCGAGTCCGACTTCGGCTGGGCCATTCCCACCGCCGACGGCTCGGCCACCGACGACGACCGCCGCGACGATCTGGAGGCGCGCGCACTGTACGAGCTGATCGAGGAGCGGGTGGCGCCGCGCTTCTACGACCGGGGCGGCAGCGGCTCGGGTGGACTCCCTGAGCGCTGGATCGAAATGGTCCGCCGGACGCTGACGACCCTCGGCCCCAAGGTGCTCGCGGGCCGCATGGTGCGGGAGTACGTGGAGCGGCTGTACGCCCCCGCCGCCCGCGCCCACCGGGCCCTGGACGCCGCCACGGCGAGGGACCTGGCCGCCTGGAAGACGCGGGTGCGCGCCGCCTGGTCGCGGGTGGCCGTCGACCATGTGGAGGCGGCTGAACAGCCCGCGGCGGCGGGCCCGGCGCACCTGGGCTCCACGCTCGCACTGCGGGTACGGGTCGCCCTCGGCGAACTCCAGCCGGACGATGTGGAGGTGCAGGCGGTGGCGGGCCGGGTCGACCCCGACGACGCGATCGCCGACGCCCAGGTCTTCCCGCTGAAGCCGACCGGTGCCTCGTCCGACCTGGAGGGGCGCTGGGTGTACGAGGGCCCGCTCTCGCTCGACCGCACGGGCCCGTACGGCTACACGGTGCGCATCCTGCCGGCTCATCCGCTGCTCGCGACGAGCGCGGAGCTGGGTCTGGTGACGCTGCCGACGGAGGCGACGGGGGACGGTGAGGCGGGGGTGCTGCTGCGGTAGGTCTGGGCGGGTCCTTGTCGGGGGCTCCGCCCCCGACCCCCGCGCCTCAAACGCCGGCGGGGCTGGATTCTCCAGCGCGTCCGGCGTTTGAGGAGCTGGGGGTCCCCCCCATGCCCGCCAGGGGATAGGGGGCGGGTCTGGGGGCAGCGCCCCCCAGGAGCCGTCACACGGTAGGCCTCGTCTCCTCGTTGGGAACGTCGACCACGATCGCCTTGGAGGCCAGCCGGCCATCCTTGAAGCACAGCCGGTACGCGGGCGTCGCGGCGTACTTCGCCGAGCGGTAGTACTCGCACGCGCCCGCCCCCGGCGGCTCCGGTTCGACACCCTCGGGCGCGCCGTCCAGCGAGTAGCGCGGCAGGCGCGTCTCGACGTCGGCGCGGGCGTCGCCGACCTGGATGCGGTCGTAGACCTCACGGTCCATGACCGTGCGGGTCTGGCTGTACAGATGGAAGCCGAGCATCAGCACACCCAGGACGCCGATCACCGCCACCGGCACGACGATCGCCTGCACCAGAACGCGCCGTAGCCGTTTCCTGGCCCGGTCGAGCTCCCTCGCGGAGGTGGGCGCTTCCGGACCGGGGGCGGGCGTAGGCGTGGGCGCGCTGTCGCCGGTCAGTGGCAGCCGGGCCGTCACCGCGAAACCGCCGTCCGGGGAGGGGCCGTGGGCGAGGGCGCCACCGGCGAGCCGCACCCGCTCGTCCAGGCCCACCAGACCCGTACCGCTCGCCCCAGGCCGTACGGGTCGGGCAGCGGCGTTGTTGGTGACGGTGACCGTGACCGTCGACGTGTCGCGTACGACCCGGACGAGAACGGCCGCACCGGGCGCGTGCTTGGTGGCGTTGGTCAGGGACTCCTGGACGACACGGTGGACGGCGCGGGACGTCATCTGAGGCAGCGGGTCCGGCGCGTCCGGCGCGTCCGGCGTGTTCGCTTCGGTCAGCTCGACCGCGACCCCGGACTCCCGCGCCCGCTCCACCAGCGCCTTCACCGTCTCGTCCGCCGGAGCGGTCGGCGCTCCCTCGTCGTCCGCGCGCAGTACGCCGATGATGTCCCGCAGCCGGGCGGTGGCGTCCGCGGCTGCCTGCCGCAACTCCCCGGCCGCCGCCCGCTGCTGTTCCCCGAGCGACCGGTCGACCTCCAGGACCGCCGCCCGTACCGCGATCAGCGACAGGTCATGACCGAGCGAGTCGTGCATGTCCCCGGCGATACGGGACCGCTCACGCAGCCGCTCCCGGTCCGCGACCGCCCGCTGCTCGCGCTCCATCCGGTCGGCCAGCTGCCAGCCCGAGCGGATCAGTTCGGCGTACTGGCGGACGTACCGGCCCAGCAGCCAGGGCACGACGACGGCGAAGAGCAGCGTGACCAGCAGCGTGAACCAGGTCCACAGGTTCTCGCCGAGGACGAAGGAAAGCACCAGGCCCGCCGCCGCGACACCCGCGAAGGCGGCGAGCGCGGGCCGGGCGAGCGCCGTTCGCCGCCCCGCGAGATATCCGAAGACGGCCATCGCGACGGTGTACGTGGGGGTGAACAAGTCCGGGCTCTGCGAGGCGCTGAGCGCCACCGCGATGGAGAGCGAGAGCAGCGGCCGGGCGCGGCAGAGCAGCACGGCGACGCCGATGAGCGGCACGCCGACGGCGACGGCCCACCAGGAGCCGCCGTCGTTGGGATCGCCCTTGAGCAGTACGAAGCAGCTCAGCGCCGCCCAGAGGGCCAGGTCGCAGGCCGTGTCCCGGGTCCGTTCTCTCCGCATGCGACCACCTTGCCGGATGGGCGGGCGCCAGGTCCCCCGACGAAAGTGGGGGTCGCTATTGCTCGCCGGTACCGCCGAGACCCGCCTCGTGCGCCAGAATCGCCAGCTGTACGCGGTTCTTGAGCCCAAGGCGGCCGAGGACGGCGCTGACATGGGCCTTGACGGTGCCCTCGACGACGTACAGCTCCGCCGCGATCTCGCGGTTCGAGTGCCCGGCCCCGACCAGCGACACCACCTCGCGCTCCCGGCCGGTCAGCGGCTCAAGCGTCCGCTTCGCCTCGGCCGCCCGCGACAGCCGGCCGCCGCCGAGCTGCGCGATCACGCGCCGCGCCACGTCGGGGGAGAGGAACGCGGCGCCCTCGGCGACCGCCCGTACTCCGGCGATCAGTTCGTGCGGATTCCCGGACTTGAGCAGGAACCCGCTCACCCCCGCCCCCAGCGCCCGCGCGATGTACTCGTCCTCGGAGAAGGTGGTGAGCATGACGAGCACGGTCCCGGGCACGGTGCGGCGGATCTCCTCGGCGGCCTGGAGACCGTCGAGCCGTGGCATCCGGATGTCCAGGAGCGCCACGTCAGGGCGGTGTTTGAGGGCGAGTTCGACGGCCTCGCGGCCGTCGGACGCCTCCGCGACGACCTCGATCCCGGGATCGGCGGAGAGTATCGCCCCCACACCGGCACGGATCATGGCCTCGTCGTCTGCCAGCAGCACCCTGATCATGCGGTCACGATACGTGCACGACGTGGAGGCTGCCCGGGCGCTTGTGCCCCCGGGCAGCCTCCGTACGCCTCAGAGTCTCAGAGGTTCAGAGTCTCAGAGGTTCAGAGTCTCAGAAGGTGAGCTTGACGCTGTTGATGTAGCCGGTGTCCCGTGCCGCCCTGTCCTGGACCCGCAGCTGCCAGGCGCCGTTCGCGACCTCGGACGAGGCGTTGACCGTGTACGTCGCCACGACGTTGTCCGCGGAGTCGGAGGAGCTGAACGGCTTCAGCGGATACACCGTGCCGTCCGGCGCCAGCAGGTCGACCACCAGGTCACCGCGGAAGGTGTGGACGATGTCCACACCGACCTTGAGGGTGGCCGGGGCGTTGCCCGTCCGCCCGGTGACGGAGACGGTGGAGGTGACCGCCGCGCCGTTGTCCGGGATGGACACGTCGGTCGCGCTCTCGTAGACCGTGCCGCCCGGGTCCGGGTCGCCGCCGCCGGGGCGCGCCCCGACGTTGATGCCCGCCCACGCGTCCGTCACGGCCTTGACCTCGGCGCTGGTCGCTCCGTACAGCTCCGTCGCGACCTTGAGGGTGCCGGTGCGCGCGCCCGCGTAGTTAGTCGTGGAGCCGAACTCCTGGGTGAGCGCCTTGAACCAGATCAGCGCGGCCTTCTCGCGGCCGATGCCGGTGACCGGCAGACCGTCGGAGGTCGGCGAGTCGTAGCTGACGCCGTTGACGGTCTTGGTGCCGCTGCCCTCGGAGAGCAGGTAGAACCAGTGGTTCGCCGGGCCCGAGGAGTAGTGGACGTCGATGGAGCCGATGCCCGAGTACCAGGCGTCCTTGGACGAGCCGTCCCTGCTCGGCTTGTCCATGTAGCGCAGCGGGGTGCCGTTGCCACGGATGTCGATCTTCTCGCCGACCAGGTAGTCGCCCACGTCCTGGGCGTTGGCCGCGTAGAACTCGACAGCCGCGGCGAAGATGTCGGACGTCGCCTCGTTCAGGCCGCCGGACTCGCCGCTGTAGTTGAGACCGGCGGTGTTGGAGGTGACGCCGTGCGTCATCTCGTGCGCGGCCACGTCGATCGAGGTCAGCGGCTTGGTGTTGCCGGCGCCGTCGCCGTACGTCATGCAGAAGCAGCTGTCCTGCCAGAACGCGTTGACGTAGGCATTGCCGTAGTGGACCCGGGAGTACGCGCCGACGCCGTCACCGCGGATGCCGGTGCGGCCCTGCACATTCTTGTAGTAGTCCCAGGTGACGCCCGCGCCGTAGTGCGCGTCCGCGCCCGCGGTCTCCAGGTTCTGCGGGGTGCCGTTGCCCCAGACGTCGTCCGTGCCGGAGAAGAGCGTCCCGGTGCCGGACGTACCGCGGTTGAGGTTGTACGTCTTGTGGCTGCCGCGGGTGGTGTCGGTCAGCGTGTACGAGGGCGCGGTGCCGAGCGTGACCTGCCCGCTGTACTGGGTGTTGCCGGTGCCGGTCTCGACGGCCTCGCGCTCGAAGAGCTTCGCGCCGGTGGTGGCGTCGGTGATGACATGCAGCTCGCTCGGCGTGCCGTCGTGCTGGATGCCGCCGACGACGGTCTCGTACGCGATCTTCGGCGCGCCCTGCGCCATCCACACCACCTTGCGCGGCGCGCGGTCGGCCTTGAGCTTGGCCGAGCCCTCGGCCCGTGCCGCGGTCAGCGCCTGCTGCTCGGCGGTGGGGGGAGCGATGTCGGCGCTGATGTCCACGTTCTTGAGGGCCGCCCGGGAGGCCTTGGTGACCGACTCGGTGACGCCCTTGGTCTCGGCGACCACCAGGTCGCCGCCGAGGACGGGCAGTCCGGCGTAGGTGCGCTCGTAGCGGGTGTGGGTGGTGCCGTCGCGGTCCTGGGTGACGTCGCGGACGACGAGCTTCTCCTGGGCGGTCAGGCCCAGTTCCTTGGCGGTCGCCGCTGTGGTGGCGCTCGCCCGGCTGATCAGCTCGGCGCGCTGGGCGGGCGTCAGGCTCAGGGGCAGGGCGCCGGGGTCGGCTGTTCCTGCCTTGGCCGCCGTGGGGGCTGCGGGGGAAGCGGCCGGTTCGGCGGAGGACGTACCGGTCTGGAATCCGACCAGCAGGGCGGCGGTGGCTATGAGCGCTCCGGTTGCGGTGGCGCGCCGGCGAGGCGTGGGTCTCACGCGAACTCCTTCTGCGAGGGGGGACCGGTCGGCTGGGTCGGCCGACCGGGCAGAGCCTGCGGAGCATGTGGTGGGGGGATCGGGGGAAGAGTGGCAGCAGGACAGGGTCTGTGTCAGGAGCGCGTCAAGAAGTTGGCCGGAAATCGTCCGGTGAGTGAAAAGCTGTGTTCGTTAAGCGGACGTTTCGTTGGTGATCACGGCGAATACGTAGCGCGTTCTCCTGGGCGTAAGCCGACGGCGCGGACCGAGGTCGCTCGTGAACCGGTCCCGGCCTTCGTGGCCGCGGCGATCGGCTGGCGTGTGGCTTGTTCTCTACGCTTGTTCTCTGCGGCGCCCGTCCGGCCGTCAGGGAGCTCCAACGAGAGGAATTCCACTCCCGCTGAGCCCCCGCTGAGCCCCCGCTCAGCCCTTGCTCAGCCCACCACGCTTTCGCGCCACGCCCGGTGCAGACCCGCGAACCTGCCGTCCCCGCCGATCAGCGCTTCCGGCGGACCGTCCTCCACGATGCGCCCGTGCTCCATCACCAGCACCCGGTCCGCGATCTCCACCGTCGACAGCCGGTGCGCGATCACCACGGCCGTACGCCCGTGCAGCACGGTGCCCATCGCGCGCTGCACCGCCCGCTCGCCCGGAATGTCCAGGGAGCTCGTCGCCTCGTCCAGGATCAGCACCGCCGGATCGGCGAGCAGCGCGCGGGCGAACGCGACCAACTGCCGCTGGCCGGCCGAGATCCGGCCACCCCGCTTGCGTACGTCGGTGTCGTAGCCCTCCGGCAGGGTGCTGATGAAATCGTGCGCGCCGATCGCCTTCGCAGCCTGTTCGATGTCCTCGCGGGAGGCGTCAGGACGGCCGATCGCGATGTTCTCCGCGACCGTCCCGGAGAACAGGAACGCCTCCTGCGTCACCATCACCACCCCGCGCCGCAGTTCGGGCGTGGCCAGGTCGCGCAGCTCGACGCCGTCGAGGAGAACCCGCCCCTCGGTGGGGTCGTAGAAGCGGGCCAGCAGCTTGGCGAGCGTGGATTTGCCCGCGCCGGTCGAGCCGACGACGGCGACGGTCTGGCCGGCCGGGATCGTCAGATCGAAGCGGGGCAGCACCTCGCCGCCGGTGCGGTAGGTGAACGAGACACCGTCGAAGACGACCTCGCGGCCGGGGCGGCCCGCGCGGCGGGACGGCAGCTCCTTGGGGTGCGGCGGCGAGGGGACGGACGGGATCTGGGCCAGCAGGCCCGCGATCTTCTCCAGCGAAGCGGCGGCCGACTGGTAGGAGTTGAGGAACATCCCGAGCCGGTCGATCGGGTCGTACAGCCGCCGCAGATACAGCACGGCGGCGGCCAGCACACCCAGCGCGAGGGTGCCGGACGCGACCCGGTACGCGCCCCACAGCACGATCCCGGCGACGGCGGTGTTGGCGACGAGCCGCGAGCCGATGACATAGCGCGCCATCTCCAGGATCGCGTCGCCGTTGCGGCGCTCATGGCGGTGGTTGAGGTCGTGGAAGACCGCGTCGTTGGCGCGCTCGCGGCGGAAGGCGCGCACCGGGCGGATGCCGTTCATCGTCTCCGCGAATTTCACGATGACGGCGGCGATCGCCGTGGACCGGGCGGAGAAGGCGACCTTGGCGCGGCGCCGGTAGAGCCGTACGAGCAGATACAGCGGCACGAAGGAGGCCACGGCAAGACCGCCGAGCCCGAGGTCCAGCCAGAGCAGCATCGCCGAGATGTAGACGAAGGCGAGGACGACCCCGATCAGCTCCTGGAGCCCTTCGCTGAGCAGCTCGCGCAGGGACTCCACGTCCGTGGTCGAACGGGAGATCAGCCTGCCCGAGGTGTACCGCTCGTGGAAGTCGACGCTGAGGGCCTGGGCGTGACGGAAGATCCTGCCGCGCAGGTCGAGGAGCGAGTCCTGGTTGATACGGGCGGAGGCGCGGATGAAGGAGTACTGGAGGACGCCCGCGCCGACCGAGCACACGGCGTACGCGACGGCGACGGCGATGAGCGGCCCGTAGTCGTGCGCGCGGAAGGCGGGGACGCCGCGGTCGATGGCGTACGCGACGAGAAGGGGACCGGCCTGGATGGCGGCCTGCTGGAGGAGCAGGAGCAGGGAGGCGCGGATGACGCGGGCGCGGTGGGGCGCGAGGAGTGAGCGCAGGAGGGCGCCGGTGGCGCCCTTGGGGGTGGGCAGGGCGTCCCGGTCGAAGGGGTCGTCGCCCCGGGCGGACCCGGGGGGCTTGGCCTTGTCCCGGGCGGGCTCGGTCGTCGTTGACGTCATCGTGAACTCCCTTCTTCTGCTCCCGACATCAGCCATGCGTACTCGGGGTTCGTACGCAGGAGCTCCTGGTGTGTGCCCACGGCCGCGATCCGGCCGCCCGACAGCAGCGCCACCCGGTCCGCCAGCATCACCGTCGACGGGCGGTGCGCCACCACCAGCGCGGTGGTGTCCTCCAGGACCCGCCGCAGCGCCGCCTCCACGAGCGTCTCCGTATGGACGTCGAGCGCCGACAGCGGGTCGTCGAGCACCAGGAAGCGCGGCTGCCCGACGACGGCTCGGGCCAGCGCGAGGCGCTGGCGCTGGCCGCCGGAGAGGCTGAGCCCCTGCTCGCCGACCTGGGTGTCGACGCCGTGCGGGAGGTCGTCCACGAATCCGGCCTGCGCGATGTCCAGCGCCCGCCGCAGGGCCGCCCCGTCCGCCCCCTCCGCCCCCTCCGCCCCCAACAGGACATTCTCGGCGACGCTCGCCGAGAAGAGCGTCGGCTCCTCGAAGGCCACCGACACCAGCTCGCGCAGCCGGTCCCGCTCCATCGCGGTGATGTCCTGCCCGTCCAGCGTGATCCGCCCGGCGGTCACCTCGTGCAGCCGCGGTACGAGGGCGGTGAGCGTGGTCTTCCCGGAGCCGGTGGCCCCGACGAGGGCCACGGTCTCGCCGGGCCGCACCCGCAGATCGACACGGGCGAGGACGGGCGGGGTGTCCGGGGGAGCGTCCGGGTAACGGAACTCCACCCCCTCGAACAGCAGCCCGCCCGCGTCGCCCGCGGTAGGAATCTCCGCCTCCGCCTCACCGGCGGTCTCCTCCGCCGCGTCCATCACCTCGAAGTACCGCTCGGTCGCCGTCGCCGCCTCCTGGCTCATCGCCAGCAGGAAGCCGATGGACTCCACCGGCCACCGCAGCGCCAGCGCCGTCGACAGGAAGGCCACCAGCGTGCCCGCCGACAGACCGCCGTCCGCGACCTGGATGGTGCCCAGCACCAGCGCCGCGCCGATCGCCACCTCCGGGATGGCCGTGATCAGCGCCCAGATGCCCGCCAGGAGCCGCGCCTTGGCCAGCTCCGTACCGCGCAGCCGGTCCGAGAGCCCCCGGAAGGCGCGCGCCTGGCTCCGGTGGTGGCCAAAGCCTTTGATGACGCGGATGCCGAGCACGCTCTCCTCGACCACCGTCGTCAGATCGCCGACCTGGTCCTGCGCCTGCCGGGCGACGACCGAGTACCGCGTCTCGAAGACCGAGCAGAGGACGACCAGCGGCACGATGGGCACGAGCAACACCAGCCCCAGCGTCCACTCCTGGCCCAGCAGTATGACGAAGCCGACCAGGATCGTCGTCGCGTTGACCAGCAGGAAGGTCAGCGGAAACGCCAGGAACATGCGCAGCAGCATCAGATCGGTCGTGCCGCGCGAGAGCAGCTGACCCGACGCCCACCGGTCGTGGAAGGCGATGGGCAGCCGCTGCAGATGCCGGTAGAGATCGGCCCGCATGGCCGCCTCCACCCCGGCGAGCGGCCGGGCGATCAGCCACCGCCGCAACCCGAAGAGCGCGGCCTCCGCGAGCCCGAGCAGCAGCAGAACCAGCGCACCCAGCCACACCCCGCCGGGGTCGCGCGCGGCGACCGGCCCGTCCACCATCCACTTCAGGACGAGCGGGATGACGAGCCCCAGACAGGAGGCCACGATCGCTATAAAGGCCGCGCTGAACAGGCGCGTTCGGACGGGGCGTACGTACGGCCAGAGCCGCAGCAGTGAGCGCACGGCGGACCGGTCTTCGGCGGCTTCGAGTTTTTCGGGCATCAGCGGCGAGCCTACGGTTCACCACTGACACACTCATCTGGTTTTGGCCCGACCGGCGGCAGGATCAGGTGTTCCAGGCGCCCTGCGCGGCGGCGGTCCTGGCGTAGTCGGAGAAGTCCCGGGGAGGCCGGCCGAGCACCTTCTGGACATCGTCGGTTCGCGTGCTGAGGCTGCTGGAGCGCACCTGCCCGTACGTGCTGACCAACAGCTGCACCCATTCCTCGGGCACGCCCTGCGCGCGCTGTTCGTCCGCGTACGCCTCGGGGGTCAGCGGCACGTAGGGGATGTCGCGGCCGGTGGCCTTCGCGATCTCCGCGACCGTGTCCCCGAAGGTCATCAGCCTCGGGCCGGTCAGTTCGTACGCCTGCCCCGTGTGCCCGTCCTCGGTGAGGGCGGCGACCGCCACCTCGGCGATGTCCTCGGCGTCGATGAACGCCTCCTTGCCGTCGCCGGCCGGCAGCCGCACCTCACCGCTCATGACGGGGTCGTACAGGAAGTCCTCGCTGAAGTTCTGGAAGAACCAGCGCACCCGCAGCACAGTCCACTCAAGGCCCGCATCGCCCAGCGCCCGCTCCGCGGCCAGGACAGGCTCGTGGTCCAGGCCTCCGCCGTCGGGCACGGACAGCAGCACCGCCCGCCGTACCCCGGACGCCGCGGCCTGCCGGGTGAATGCGGCGATGTTCTGCGCCGCCTGCGGGCTACCGAGGTCGGGCGCGACCAGATACATCGCCATACATCGCCGTCACGCCCTGCAGCGCGGGCCCCCAGGTGGCGCGGTCCGCCCAGTCGAAGCGCACCGCGCCGGACCGGGACGCGGCCCGTGCCGGCACCCCCCGCTCCTGGAGCAGCCGCACCACTCGGCGACCGGTTTTGCCCGTACCGCCAGTCACCAAAATCGTCTCGTCAGTCATGTCCTCCAGCGAACCAGTCGGTGGGCTGTGCAGCCATGGCGAGCACGCTCGCTTCCATACGCATTCGTCCACGCTGACCAGCATGGATCCCGTGACCGACCCGCTGACGGACCCGCTGACGGACCTGCTGAACGGCGTGCGGACCAGTGGGGCGGTCTTCAACCGGGCGATCCTCTCCGGTGCCTGGGCGGTGCGCTTCGAGGACGGTTCACCACTGGCGCTGGCCGTGCCCCTGCGGGGCCCGGCGTGGGTGACCCCCGAGGGGGGCGATCCTGTGCGGCTCGGGCCCGGCGATGTCGCGGTGCTGAGCGGCGGCGCACCGTATGTGGTCGCGGACGACCCGGCCACCGAGCCGGACGTGATGATCCGCCCCGGGGGCCGTTGCACGACCCTGGACGGCGAGGACATGAGCGCCTGGCGCCCGACCGGGCCGGGCAGCACGCTGCTGCTCAACGGCCTGTACACCGTGGTCGGCGGCGTGCCCAGCAGACTGCTCGCGGCGCTGCCGCCGCTCGCCGTCGCCCGCGGGGGGCAGGAGGCCTGTCCCGTCAGTCCGGCGGCGTTCGAGAACGTCACCCGCACGGCACCGGGCCAACAGGTCCTGCTGGACCGGATGCTGGACCTGATGCTCATCACCGCCCTGCGCGCCTGGTTCACCCGCCCCGGCGCACAGGTCCCCGCCTGGTATCAGGCACACAGCGACCCGATGGTGGGCCCGGCCCTGCGGCTGCTGCACGCGGACCCCGCCCAGCCGTGGACGGTCGAGACGCTGGCGGCCAGGACGGGCGTGTCCCGGGCGGCCCTGGCCCGGCGCTTCACGGCCCTGGTCGGGCAGCCCCCGATGACGTACCTGCGCGAGCAGCGCCTCGCGCTGGCCGCCGACGTCCTGCGCGAGCCGGGCACAACGGTCGCCGCGGCAGCACGTCGCGTCGGCTTCTCCAGTCCCTTCGCCCTGAGCATCGCCTTCAAGAAGGCACGCGGCATCAGCCCGAGCGAACACCGGACCGCCGACGGATGCCAGGCTTGACAGTGAAACCCGCGGCGAAGTTCCCACGGCCTGTACAACGCCAACTCGCCGAGAAGGTAGAGCCAGCAGGATGCAACAAGTCGGCCTCGCCCGAGCGGACGAAGGTCAGGAGGCCGTCCCATCCCGCCCGGCTGACGTGCAGCGCCGGGCCGCTCTTGTTTCTTGGAGTCGCGGATCAGGATCTCGCCATGAGTCGCAGTTGTTCCCCGTGCCGTCGCTGTACGACGACTTGATCCAGGCGTCTTCCGGGGCCAGTTGGGCGGCTGGAGTGTGAGTATTGATGGCTCTACTACCTTCGCGCTAGATCTTCGAGAAATTCGATGGTGTCTTCCAGGCCAGGAGCCAGCCCCACCATCGCGTTGAACCGGCGGGTGAACCGGTCCACCTCTTGGGGCTTGTCCGAGGTCGACACAGCGCCCCAGGCATTGTCGGTCTGCACCCGAGCCGGCAGCCCGCCGAGATCGCGCGGCCCTCTTCTCCACCTTCCGGCATAGGCGCGGCATCTTCCTCCCACGCACTGCCGGGCTGGGCTGAAGGCGGGCGTGCCGGGTCGCCGTCAGTTCAGCTCCTCCAGTTGCCGCCGTACGTCGGCCGTCAGGGGGTCGTCCGGGCCCAGCGCGCGCTCGCACCGCTCCAGCGTGTCCCGGAGCAGCTCCACCGCCTCGCCCCTGTGCCTGCGGGACGAGGCGTAAAGCTGGGCCAGTCCGCGCATCGCCTCCAGCGTTTCCGGGGCGTCGGGACCGTGCAAGCGTTCCTGGGCCCGCGCCGCCGCCCGTACCTCGTCCGGCTTGTCGCGGTACTCCGCGAACTCGCAGGCCTTGATCAGCTCCTCCCGTACATAACCTGTGTCCGGGTGGTCGGCGCCGAGCGCCCGCTCGGACCGGTCCAGCGTCTCCTCCAGCACCTCCAACGCCCGTAGCACGCGGGAGCCGACCAGCTGGGCCGAGCCCAGTGCGCACGCGGTGCGCAGGGCCTTGGGGTGGTCCGGCCCCAGGGTGCGTTCCACCTCGGCCAGCTCTGCCGCGATCGCCTTGATATTGTCGCGAGACAGGCCCAACTGGTTGAGTGCGTTGGTCATGTCGTGGCCCGCCCGGCGGGTGTCCGGGTGGCGCGGGCCCAGCACCCGGCCGAGATGGGCGGCGGTCTGCTGGAGCAGCGCCAGCGCCGCCACCGGCCGTCCGACCGCCAGATACGCCTCGCCCACGCGCTGGCGCAGCTGGAGCGTCGCGGTGTCGTCGGCCGGCAGCACCGCCTCGTGAGCGGCGAGCACCTCCTCGTACACCGGCAGAGCGCGGTCGGGGAAGTCGAACTCCCAGTAGTCCTCGGCTTCCTGGTAGCGCTCGCCGCGCAGTTCGGGATGATCGGCCAACTGAGACGGCGGCGGTTCGGGCCAGGACTTCGCGGCCTCCTCCACCTCGGCACGCGCCAGCGCCATGAGCTCGGCGGTCTTCTTGTCCAGGCCGTACGGGTTGTCGGCGCTGACCGGGAACCGGCGGCCGACGTAACTCGCGCCGGTCAGCGAACGGCCCAGGGTGATGATGCGGAAGCGGCCCATCGGCCAGACGGGGATCCACAGGACGCAGAAGTACAGCCGCTTGACGACGGAGCCACACCGCGAGCAGGGGTCGGCCGCGCCGTAGAAGATGGTGCCGATCCCGTTGACAGTCACCGTGTCCGGGGCGAGCCACGCGGTGGTCTCGTCCGTGCACGGCCCGCAGAACGGATGGACACCCTGCCGGGCGCCCTGGCTGGTCGGCTCCATGTCGCCCCCCCCGTGACTCGCCGCTGGTTGGCTGGCGAGAACCAATCTGACACGCCGTCGACACGCCGTGAAGGGGGAGCCGCTACGCCGGACGGCCCGACAACTCACGGGTCCAGGCCGCGGCCTGACTGCTGAACTCGGCCAACGTCCTCGGTCACAGCACCAGCGGATTCCGCCTCATTCACGTAAGACCAGGGCCCGCCCCGGGCAGCGCGCACAACCCCCACCCACAGTGGGGAGGAAACAGGAACCTGGCTCAAGGTGAACCGTGACAGCGGACGCCAGGGAGGAGGCCAACGGATCGCCTCCGAGGCCCTCGGCTGAACGGGGTCCATCACGTCCTGACCCTCAGCAGCAGCACCGACCGCGCCGCCACCGTCACCGTTTCTCCCCCCGTGAACACCGTCCCCGGCGCCTCGTCCTGGTCCTCCAACGAGGTGTCCACCACCAGCTCGTAGGCCTGTGCCCACGGCGGCCCCGGCAGCCGGAAGTCCGTCGGCCGGTCCGCCGAGTGCAGCACCGTCAGGAAACTGTCGTCCGTCACCTCCACTCCACGCGCGTCACGTCCAGGAATATCGCGCCCGGAGAGATAAAGGGCCACCGTCGCCGCCGGGGCGTACCAGTCCCGCTCCGTCATCTCCGTACCGTCGGAGGTGAACCACGCGAGATCCCGCAGCCCGTCCGCCGCCTGCGCGCGCCCCGAGAAGAAGGCCCGCCGGCGCAGCACCGGATGGGTGTTGCGCAGCGCCAGCAGCCGGGTCGTCAGCTCCAGCAGCCCGCGCGGACCCGCCTGTTCGCGCAGTGACCAGTCGACCCAGCTGATCTCGTTGTCCTGGCAGTACGCGTTGTTGCTGCCGCCCTGCGTACGTCCCATCTCGTCGCCCGCGACCAGCATCGGCACCCCCGTCGACAGCAGCAGCGTCGTCAGCAGGTTGCGCAGCTGCCGCCGCCGGAGCGCGTTGATCCGCGGGTCGTCGCTCTCGCCCTCCGCGCCGCAGTTCCACGACCGGTTGTCGTTCGTGCCGTCGCGGTTGTCCTCGCCGTTGGCCTCGTTGTGCTTGTGCTCATAACTGACCAGGTCGCGCAGGGTGAATCCGTCGTGCGCGGTGATGAAGTTGATCGACGCGTACGGTCGCCGCCCGCCCCAGGCGTACAGATCGCTGGACCCCGACAGCCGGTATCCCAGGTCTCGTACGTCGGGCAGCGCGCCGCGCCAGAAGTCCCGTACGGCATCGCGGTACCGGTCGTTCCACTCCGTCCACAGCGGCGGGAACGAGCCCACCTGGTAGCCGCCGTTGCCCACGTCCCACGGCTCGGCGATCAGCTTGACGCGCCGCAGGACCGGGTCCTGCGCGATCACCGCGAGGAACGGCGAGAGCATGTCCACATCGTGCATCGAGCGCGCCAGCGCCGCCGCCAGGTCGAAGCGGAAGCCGTCGACACCCATCTCGCTCACCCAGTAGCGCAGCGAATCGGTGATCAGACGCAGCACATGGGGCTGCACCACATGCAGGGTGTTGCCGCAGCCGGTGTAGTCCGCATACGTACGGGCGTCGGACCGCAGGCGGTAGTAGCCCCGGTTGTCGATACCGCGCAGCGAGAGTGTCGGACCCAGCTCGCCCGCCTCCGCCGTGTGGTTGTAGACCACGTCGAGGATGACCTCGATCCCGGCGTCATGCAACGCCCGCACCATCCGCTTGAACTCGGCGACCTGCTGACCCGTCGTCCCGCTCGCGGAGTACGCGGCGTGCGGCGCGAAGTAGCCGATGGAGTTGTAGCCCCAGTAGTTGCGCAGCCCGCGCCGCAGCAGATGGTCCTCGTGGGCGTACTGGTGCACCGGCAGCAGCTCGACCGCCGTCACACCCAGACCGACCAGATGCTCGATCGCCGCCGGATGCGCGAGCCCCGCGTAGGTGCCCCGCAGCTCCTCGGGGATGCCCGGATGGAGCTTGGTGAACCCGCGCACATGCAGTTCGTAGATGACCGAGTCCGCCCACGGTGTCTTGGGCCTGCGGTCGTCCATCCACTCGTCGTCGGGCGCGTCGTCGTGGACGACGACGCCCTTGGGGACGTACGGCGCGGAGTCCCGGTCGTCGCGCACGGTGTCCGCGACGCCGCGCTGCGGCCAGTCCCTGACGTGCCCGTAGACCTCGGGGGGCAGTCCATGCGTTCCGTAGTCCCCGTCCACCGCGCGGGCGTACGGGTCGAGCAGCAGCTTCGCCGGATTCCAGCGCGCGCCCGTCCACGGGTCCCAGCGGCCGTACACGCGGTAGCCGTAGCGCTGGCCGGGGCGGACGTCGGGCACGAAGCCGTGCCAGATCTCATGGGTGAGCTCGGTCAGCGGCAGCCGCGTTTCGGTGACCGCTCGCCCCTCGCCGTGATCCGCGCCGTCCGCGCCGCCCGCGTCGTCGAACAGGCACAGCTCGACCGCCTCGGCCCCGCCCGCCCAGAGCGCGAAATTGGTCCCGGCGACCCCGTCGGGACCGACCCGGAAGCGCGCCCCGAGCGGCGTGGGCGTGCCGGGCCACACGGTCGGCGTCGCGCGGGTGGCCCGATCTCTGTGGCGGCCGTTGACCCCGGCCGCGGGGAGGGGGCGGGGCAGCTCTCCCCGCAATCCCTCCCGCGCTGTTTCCTGCTCGGCTGCGCTGGACACTGTCCGGCCTCCCGCGGCTCATCGGACCCCGCGACGCCGGGTTCGCGGCGTCCCGGCCGCGGCACCCACGTGGAGCCTCCCACCTTTTCTGCCCGCGCCACTCTGATGCCAACACGTACGGCCCCAACCCGGACGGAGCCCGGACGGGGCCGGAGCGCGGCAGTCCGGGGGGACCAAACGGCCTATCCCTCACGTTTCCCCCGGAGAAGATGATCGTTGGGCGGTACGTGAGACACGTACTGAGGCGCGCGGGGCACGGCACAGCCGTCGTCCTGACATGGGCAGGACTGATGGGGCTGCTGGCCGTACTGCTGGCAGGACTCGCCGGATGCACCGGCGGGGCGCTCGACATCGCCAACAAGCCGCGGTCACCCGAGGACGCGATCCAGATCATGCCCAAGGACGGCGCGAGGGGGGTCGGCAGGGAGGACCCGCTGGAGGTGAAGCTGACCGGCGGACGACTCGAACGGGTCAAGGTCGTCCAAGTCGCTGACGAGCGGCCGACCGAGCTCGCCGGCCGGATCTCCGAGGACGGCCTGCGGTGGAATCCGGCCCCGGGCGCCCGCCTCGACCTGGCGGCCAAGTACACCGTGGACGTGGTGGCGCTGGACGGCCACGGCCGCCGCTCGGCCCGCCACACCACCTTCACCACGCAGATTCCCGAGCGCCGCTTCATCGGCTACTTCAAACCGGAGAACCGCGCGACCGTCGGCACCGGCATGATCGTGTCCTTCGGCTTCAACCGGCCGATCGAGAACCGCAAGGCCGTCGAGAGCGCCATCCGCGTCAGTTCCGACCCGCCCGTCGAGATCGTGGGCCACTGGTTCGGCAAGGAACGCCTCGACTTCCGCCCGCGCGAGTACTGGAAGCCGGGCACCAAGGTCACAGTCGACATGCGGCTGCGCGATGTCCAGTCCGCGCCGGGGGTGTACGGCATCCAGCAGAAGACCGTCGAGTTCACGGTCGGCCGCTCCCAGGTCACGCTGGTCGACGCGGAGGCGCACACCATGGAGGTACGGCGCGACGGCAAGGTCCTGGCGACCGTGCCGATCACGGCGGGAGCGCCCAAGACGACGACGTACAACGGAAAAATGGTCGTCTCCGAGATGTTCGACGTGACCCGGATGAACGGCGCGACCGTCGGCTTCACGAAGCGGGACGGCAAGAGTGAGTACGACATCAAGGACGTGCCGCACGCGCTGCGGCTCACCGACTCGGGGACGTTCCTGCACGGCAACTACTGGGCCGCGCCGGAGACTTTCGGCAGGACGAACGTCAGTCACGGCTGTGTCGGACTGCGCGACGTCAAGGGCGGCAGCGCCGACACTCCGGCCGGGTGGTTCTTCGACCGGACACTGATCGGCGATGTGGTCGAGGTCGTCAACTCGCGTGACAAGACAGTCGACCCGGGCAACGGTCTCAGCGGCTGGAACCTGGACTGGGAGCTCTGGAAGGCGGGTTCCGCGCTGCCCTGACTCCTCCCTGACTCCTCCCTGTCTCCCTCACCTGTCTCCCCTCGCTGACCTGCGAGGCGTGCGCCGTCTCAAGTGAGCCCCGCGGACAAGCTGGGACTGAACGGTGACATTCGCGACGAGGATCACCCACCCCCAATGTGATTATCTAGCGCGGTGCGCGTGTGAGGCGCGCCGGGGGAGCGGGTTGTGGCACGGCCAGGCCGTGCGAGGGGAGAGAACAACTGTGAACGGGCAGCCGATATCGGGGGCATCGGCCGGGGCCGGAAGCGGACGCGCGCGCAAGCGACGCGCCGCTCTGCCGGCTCTGGTGCTGGGGGCGTTGCTGGTGCTGGTGACAGCGTGCGGGGGCAGTGGCTCCGGCAAGGGCGACGACAAGAACGACGGCAAGAAGGACGGCGGGAAGGTCGGTAACACGGCCTCCCAGGCGGTGGTGACCATCGCGCCCAAGGACGGCGCCAAGTCGGTCGCCACCAGCGGCGCGCTCAAGGTCACCGCCGCGGGCGGCAAGCTGACGACGGTCACGGTCCAGGACGACAAGGGCGTCGCGGTCGAGGGCAAGGTCGCGGCGGACGGTGCCAGTTGGCAGCCGTCGCAGCATCTGGCGGGCTCCACCAAGTACAAGGTGCACGCCATCGCCAAGGACGCGGACGGCCTCGAGTCGGCGAAGGACGCCGCCTTCACCACACTGGTACCGAAGAACACCTTCCTCGGCCAGTACACGCCCGAGGACGGCTCGACCGTCGGCGTCGGCATGCCGGTCTCGGTCAACTTCACCCGGGGCATCACCGACCCCGCGGCCGTCGAGAAGGCCATCACGGTGACCGCGGAGCCCGCTGTCCCGGTCGAGGGCCACTGGTTCGGCAACGACCGCCTCGACTTCCGCCCGGACAAGTACTGGGCCCCGGGTACCAAAGTGACGGTCAAGCTCAACCTGGACGGCGTCGAGGGACGCCCGGGGGTGTACGGCAAGCAGTCCAAGACGCTGAAGTTCACCATCGGCCGCAGCCAGGTCTCCACCGTGGACGCGACCGAGAAGACGATGAAGGTCGTACGGGACGGCAAGCTGCTCAAGACCATCCCGATCACCGCGGGCGCGCCGTCGACCACGACGTACAACGGCACGATGGTCATCAGCGAGAAGTACAAGGTGACCCGGATGAACGGCGCCACCGTGGGCTTCGGCGGTGAGTACGACATCAAGGACGTGCCGCACGCGATGCGCCTGTCCACCTCGGGCACCTTCATCCACGGCAACTACTGGGCCTCGTCGGGGACCTTCGGATCGTCGAACGTCAGCCACGGCTGTGTGGGGCTGCGCGATGTACGCGGTGCGTACGACGGCAACACCCCGGCGGCCTGGCTCTACGAGCGGTCGCTGATCGGTGACGTGGTGATCGTGAAGAACTCCAAGGACAAGACGATCGCCCCGGAGAACGGCCTGAACGGCTGGAACATGTCCTGGGCGGACTGGACGAAGTAGTCCTCGCTCTTTCGAACGTTCTTGTACGGACCCGGTGCTGTCAGCGACAGCACCGGGTCCGCTGTCGTTAGCGCCGGTTAACCTGCCTGCATGACTGTGAACCTTGAGGTCTCCGAAGGCGTCGGCACCATCCGACTGGACCGCCCGCCCATGAACGCGCTGGACATGGCCGTCCAGGACCGGCTGCGCGAGCTCGCCGTGGAGGCGGGCAGCCGCGACGACGTACGGGCCGTGATTCTGTACGGCGGCGAGAAGGTGTTCGCGGCGGGCGCGGACATCAAGGAGATGCGGGACATGGACCACACGGCGATGATCGTACGGTCCCGGGCTCTCCAGGAGTCCTTCACCGCCGTCGCCCGCATCCCCAAACCCGTCGTCGCCGCCGTCACCGGCTACGCCCTCGGCGGCGGCTGCGAATTGGCCCTCTGCGCCGACTTCAGGATCGCCGCCGACTCCGCCAAGCTCGGCCAGCCCGAGATCCTGCTCGGGCTGATCCCGGGCGCGGGCGGCACCCAGCGGCTGTCGCGGCTGGTGGGGCCCTCCAAGGCCAAGGACCTGATCTTCACCGGCCGGATGGTCAAGGCGGAGGAGGCGCTCACGATGGGGCTCGTCGACCGGGTCGTCCCGGCGGCCGAGGTGTACGAGCAGGCGCACGCCTGGGCCGCCAGGCTCGCCCAGGGCCCCGCCCTCGCGCTGCGCGCCGCCAAGGAGTCCATCGACGCCGGTCTTGAGACGGACATCGAGACGGGCCTCGCCATCGAACGCAACTGGTTCGCGGGCCTGTTCGCCACGGAGGACCGCGAGCGCGGCATGCGCAGCTTTGTGGAGGAGGGCCCGGGCAAGGCCAAGTTCCTCTGAAGCCCGCGCGCTTCGGCGATCACTCGAAAGAGGGGTATTGGCGCAGTTGACGGCGGGTAGGGAGACCGGCGCGCGGCCAGTCTTATAGGTATTTTCATTCCACCGGAGCGTTAGATTTCGGGGGTCCTATTCCCCTGGAACGGCCGCGTTTCCACTCCATCGCGGCCATGATGGATCCATGGCGGGCCTGGAGGGTGTGGAGCAACCGCGGCAGCGCGTCGGCGCGACCGCGGCACGGTGGTTACCGGCCGTCGAGGACGATCAGGCGCTCAGGGCCCTGGAGTTGTTCGGCGACCCGACTGAGGGGGAAGTTCAGTTGCCGTCCCGCCCCGAATCAGCGGCCACCGCACGGCGGCTGACACAGTGTGTGGTGCTGCGCCATTGGGCTCTGTCCGCGCAGATCGCCGAGGACGCTGTGTTACTCGTCTCGGAGCTCGTCGGCAACGCGGTACGTCACACGGGCGCGCGGGCCTTCGGGCTGCGGATGCTGCGCCGCCGCGGCTGGATCCGGGTCGAGGTCCGCGATCCCTCGCGCGGCCTGCCCTGTCTGATGCCGGTCCAGGAGATGGACACCAGCGGCCGGGGCCTGTTCCTGGTCGACATGCTCTCCGACCGGTGGGGCGTGGATCTGCTGCCGCGCGGCAAGACCACCTGGTTCGAGATGCGCGTGGCCGACCGCTGATCGCTGATCACTGACAGACGGGGAGAAACACAGAAGCCCCCGCGGAGGGGGCTTCTGTGTTTGCCGTGGATCGGGGGGGTGTATCCACGGCGGCTTACGACGACCTGGCCCGGGTCAATGGGGGTCGTAGAAACAACTATGGCAGACGGGCGGCCGTACGCCAAAAGCTCTCACTGGGTTATATCCCGGCAAATGGTGCATTCCGGAAATGAATCACAGGTAAATGTGCATTGCCAACCTTATAAGTGTTGGATAAATATGGGTTACGGCGAGTGATTCGTCGATCGCCCGCTCGGCGTGGCGTTCCGCGCCCGCGACCCGTAAATGCCGCGAACCGGTTCAATCATTACCTTCCGGCCAGACCGCGCCTACTGTGACTTTCCGTGACGACGACTCCCCTCACCAAGCGGGCCACCGTGCTCCTCGCGGGCGCCGTGCTCGCCGTGCTCGCCCCGCTCGCGGCCTGCGGCTCACCCGACGGCAAGCCGCAGGCGCGCTCCACCAAGGCCGAGCGGCCCGCCAAGCGCAAGAACGTCGCCCCGGCCGGGCTCCCCGGCATGCCGCCGGTGCTCGACCCCGACGACATCTACGCGGCGGACCGGCCGGGCCTGCTCTCGCCGGTGGTCAGGGGCTTCCCCTCACGGGTGTACGTCCCCAACACCAACTCCAACACCGTCTCGGTCATCGACCCCAAGACGTACAAGGTCATCGAGACGATCCGGGTCGGCGTCCAGCCGCAGCACGTCGTCCCGTCCTGGGACCTGAAGACCCTGTGGGTCAACAACAACCGCGGCCACACACTCACCCCCATCAACCCGGCCACCGGCGCCGCGGGCAAGCCGGTCGAGGCACACGACCCGTACAACCTCTACTTCACGCCCAACGGCAAGTACGCCGTCGTCATGGCCTCCTTGGACCGCGAGCTGGTCTTCCGCGACCCGCACACCATGAACCGCGTCAAGACCGTGCCGGTCTCCTGCAGCGGCGTCAACCACGCGGACTTCTCCGCCGACGGCCGGTACTTCATCGTCTCCTGCGAGTTCTCCGGCGAACTGCTGAAGGTGGACACCGAGCGGATGCGGGTCATCCGTCAGCAGAAGCTCCCCTTCAAGGGCGCGATGCCACAGGACGTGAAGCTCTCCCCGGACGGCAGGACCTTCTACATCGCGGACATGACGGCGCACGGCATGTGGGTCCTCGACGGCAAGTCGTTCGACACGCCCACGCTGCTGCCCACCGGCAAGGGGTGCCACGGCCTCTACGTCAGCCGCGATTCCCGGAAGATGTACGTCACCAATCGCGGCGAGGGTTCCGTCTCCCTCTTCGATTTCGGGCAGCGCAAGCTGACCGAGAAGTGGTGGCTGCCGGACGGCGGGAGCCCCGACATGGGCGGGGTCTCGGCGGACGGCAAGGTGCTGTGGCTGTCCGGGCGTTACAACTCCGAGGTGTACGCGATCGACACCGCGACCGGCCGCCAGCTGGCCCGCATCCCGGTGGGCAGCGGCCCGCACGGCCTCGCGGTCTACCCGCAGCCCGGCCGCTACTCGCTCGGGCACACCGGCGTCTTCCGCTGACGGGCCTTTCGCGGGCGGTCAGCCGCTGTCAGCCGGCCACCAGCAGCGCCTCGGACCCCACCGGCCTGAACCCCGCCGCCTGGAACGTCCGCACACTGCGGGCGTTGCCCGGCGGCTGCTGCGACCACACCACGGAGTCCTCCACCAAGTGGCGGGCGGCGAGGGCGAGCCGGAGCCCCAGGCCCCGGCCGCGCGCGTCTTCGTCCACCTCGATCGCGGCCTCCCAGCGGCCCGCGACGCCCCGGCCCAGGATCAGCACCCCGCCGTCGGCGGCCCACACGCGTACGCCGTCGCGGTACTTCAGTGCCCGCGCCACGCGGGGGTGCTCCGGGTCCTCGATCTCGCGCAGTTCCAGGTCCGGATCACCCGGCAGTGCCCCGGCGACGGTCACCATGTCGATCGTGCTCATCGAACGGCCGGTACGGGCCAGCAGCGCGGCCAGGAACAGGGGGTTCATCGCGGCGGCCAGCCGGTCGGAGTCGGTGGCGGCGAGCTCCGACCGTATCCACTCCGGATCCTCGTCCGTGAAGATCACCGAGTGCGCGGTGAACGCCACCACGCCCGCGTCGCGCGTATGCGGCTGCCCGATCACGGTGACGCCGCCGTCCTGCGGCGGGAACTCCCCGCGTGCCGCCGCGGCCAGAATCCCCGCCAGTGCGCTGCTCATGCCACATCCCCCTCCATGCCTGTCATATCAGGGCAGTTAACCTGACCTCCGTCAGTTGTGCACCAAGAAAAGGCGGAAGCAGTGGCGGACATCGAAGAGGCGCGCAGGGCGTTCAAGCGCTACGACCTGAACGAAGACGGCCTGATCACGGCGGCCGAGTACAAGAGCGTGATGGCGCAGCTGGGCGACTTCAACGTCACCGAGACGGTCGCCGAGGCAGTGATCAAGACGAAGGACGCCAACGGCGACGGTCAGCTGACCTTCGACGAGTTCTGGGCCTCGCTGAACAAGGCCTGACGAAGGCCTGACCCAGGGTCTGAGCCCCCACCGCAGAGGCTCCCCGGAGCGGGCGGCACCCCGGCCCGCCTCCGGGGGCCCGCTGTCGGCCCGCTGTCGTCAGTTCTGGGCCGCCACAGCCGCGTCCAGCGTCGGCAGCATCTGGAAGACCTCCAGCACACCGCTTGCCCGGAACACGCGCAGGATCGCGGGCCGGTCGCAGATCACCCACAGCCGCCCGCCGTTCGAGGCGGTCCGCCGCAGTGCCCGGCACAGCAGCGTCAGTCCCGAGCAGTCGAAGAACGCCACCTGCGTCAGATCGACCAGCACCTCATGGTCGCGGACCGCGGTGACCACATCCAGATACGCCCCGATGAGCGAGCACGCCGCGATGTCGATCTCGCCGTGCAGTTCGACGACCGTACGGTCCTGGCCGCGGTGGACCGTCCCGTACGGTCCCGGCAGGGCGATGCGTAACACTGACGACCTGGATGACCTGGTGGTCAGCCCCTCGGCCATGGTGTTTCTCCTTGCTGCGACGGCGCGATCGGGCCACCGGGGGCTGGGGCGTGAGGGCAGAATGGCGAGATTAGTTCGCCGGTTAGTGCGAGTGGCGGCGAAGAAACGTTCTGGCCGTGGAAAGTCCCTCGTCCGGGTGAATGCGCGTGAAATCGCTTGACTTGGCTTGACTCGGCTTTGCTGTGCCGCCTGACTCAAGAGCTGAAGCTCAGCACTCGATGATGTTCACCGCGAGGCCGCCGCGCGCGGTCTCCTTGTACTTCACCGACATATCGGCCCCGGTCTCCTTCATGGTCTTGATGACCTTGTCCAGGGAGACCTTGTGGCTGCCGTCGCCGCGCATCGCCATCTTTGCCGCCGTCACCGCCTTGACCGCCCCCATGCCGTTGCGCTCGATGCAGGGAATCTGCACGAGCCCGCCCACAGGGTCGCAGGTCAGCCCGAGATTGTGCTCCATGCCGATCTCCGCGGCGTTCTCGACCTGCTCGGGGGTGCCGCCGATCACCTCGGCGAACGCGCCCGCCGCCATCGAGCAGGCGGAGCCGACCTCGCCCTGGCAGCCGACCTCGGCGCCGGAGATGGAGGCGTTCTCCTTGAAAAGCATGCCGATCGCGCCCGCGGACAGTAGGAAACGGACCACACCCTCCTCGTCCGCGCCCGGCACGAAGTTCATGTAGTAGTGCAGCACGGCCGGGATGATGCCCGCGGCGCCGTTGGTCGGGGCGGTGACGACCCGGCCGCCCGCGGCGTTCTCCTCGTTGACGGCCATCGCGTACAGCGTGATCCACTCCATCGCGCGGGCCGGGGCATCGCCCTCGGCGCGCAGCTGACGGGCGGAGTTGGCCGCGCGGCGGCGCACTTTCAGGCCACCGGGCAGGATCCCCTCGCGGGACATGCCGCGCGCGACGCAGTCCTGCATGGACCGCCAGATCTCCAGCAGCCCCCGGCGGATCTCGTCCTCGGTGCGCCAGGCCTTCTCGTTCTCCAGCATCAGCGCGGAGATGGACAGACCGGTCTCCCGGGCGAGCCGCAGCAGCTCGTCGCCGGTGCGGAAGGGGTACTTCAGGACAGTGTCGTCCAGCTTGATCCGGTCCTCGCCGACGGCGTCCTCGTCCACGACGAAACCGCCGCCCACCGAGTAGTACGTCTTCTCCAGGACGGCCGCGCCCTCCGCGTCGTACGCGAAGAGCGTCATGCCGTTGGCGTGGTACGGCAGTGCCTGGCGCCGGTGCAGGATCAGATCCGCGTCGAAATCGAAGCCGATCTCGTGCATACCGAGCAGATTGAGCCTGCCCTCGGTGCGGATGTGCTCGACCCGGGCGTCCGCGGTCTCGATGTCGACGGTACGGGGGGAGTCGCCCTCCAGGCCGAGCAGGACGGCCTTGGGGGTGCCGTGGCCGTGGCCGGTCGCTCCCAGGGAGCCGTAGAGCTCGGCCCGTATCGCGGTGGTGTGGACCAGCAGGCCCTCGTTCTTCAGCCGGCGGGCGAACAGGGCGGCGGCGCGCATGGGACCGACGGTGTGGGAGCTGGACGGGCCGATGCCGATCGAGAACAGGTCGAAGACCGAGATGGCCACGGAGGTACTCCTATAGAGGGTTGGCGGACGTCGTTGTCTGCCGGGGTGGTGCGGGGGCGTGCGGGCAGCGCATGGCGCGGGGCACCGCGCGCACTGGACCAGTGTGCGCGGTGCCCCATGAACTCGTACGAAAATTCGACCAAAAGTGTGCGGAATTACTTCAGGCCGGGGTAAAGCGGGTGGGCCGCGGCCAGTGCCGAGACCCGCGCGGCCAGCGCCTGGGTGTCGTATGCCGGCTTCAGCGTTTCGGCGATGATGTCCGCCACCTCGCGGAAGTCGGCGTCCTGGAAGCCGCGAGTGGCCAGCGCCGGGGTGCCGATCCGCAGACCCGAGGTGACCATCGGGGGGCGCGGGTCGTTCGGGATGGCGTTGCGGTTGACCGTGATGCCCACCTCGTGGAGGCGGTCCTCGGCCTGCCGGCCGTCCAGCTCGGAGTCGCGCAGGTCGACCAGGACCAGATGCACGTCCGTACCGCCGGACAGGACGGCGACGCCGTGCTCGGTCACATCGGCCTGGCACAGGCGCTCGGCGAGGATATGGGCGCCGTCCAGGGTGCGCTGCTGGCGCTCCTTGAACTCCTCGGACGCCGCGACCTTGAAGGAGACCGCCTTCGCCGCGATGACGTGCTCCAGCGGGCCGCCCTGCTGACCGGGGAAGACCGCGGAGTTGATCTTCTTGGCGAGCTCGGCCGTCGACAGGATCACACCGCCGCGCGGACCGCCGAGGGTCTTGTGGGTGGTCGTGGTGACCACATGGGCGTGCGGTACCGGGTTCGGGTGCAGGCCGGCGGCGACCAGGCCCGCGAAGTGGGCCATGTCGACCATCAGATACGCGCCGACCTCGTCCGCGACCCGCCGGAACGCGGCGAAGTCGAGCTGACGCGGGTACGCGGACCAGCCGGCCACGATCAGCTTCGGCCTGGACTCCTTGGCGAGCCGCTCGACCTCGGCCATGTCCACGCGGCCGGTGGCGTCGTCGACGTGGTACGCGACGACGTTGTACAGCTTGCCCGAGAAGTTGATCTTCATGCCGTGGGTCAGGTGCCCGCCGTGGGCGAGGTTCAGACCCATGATCGTGTCGCCGGGCTTGAGCAGCGCGAACATGGCGGCGGCGTTGGCCTGCGCGCCGGAGTGCGGCTGGACATTGGCGTGCTCGGCGCCGAAGAGCTCCTTGACGCGGTCGATGGCGATCTGCTCGACCACGTCGACGTGCTCGCAGCCGCCGTAGTAGCGGCGGCCCGGGTAGCCCTCGGCGTACTTGTTGGTGAGGACGGAGCCCTGGGCCTCCATGACCGCGACCGGAGCGAAGTTCTCCGAGGCGATCATTTCGAGGGTGGACTGCTGGCGGTGGAGCTCGGCGTCGACGGCGGCGGCGACGTCCGGGTCCAGCTCATGGAGAGGGGTGTTGAGAAGAGACATGGCCATACGTCCTTAAGCCTTAGGAGCCGGAGAACTCGGTGTAGGCGTCCGCGGAGAGCAGGTCCTTCGGCTCCTCCGCGACGCGCACCTTGAAGAGCCAGCCGCCCTCGAAGGGGGCGGAATTCACCAGCGACGGGTCGTCCACGACATCCTGGTTCGCGGCGACGACCTCACCGGTGACCGGCGAGTACAGCTCGCTGACCGACTTGGTCGACTCCAGCTCACCGCAGGTCTCGCCCGCGGTCACGGTGTCACCGACGGCCGGGAGCTGCACGAACACCACGTCGCCGAGCGCGTTCGCCGCGTGCTCCGTGATGCCGACCGTCGACACGCCGTTCTCGGCGGCCGACAGCCACTCGTGCTCCTTGCTGTAGCGCAGCTGCTGGGGATTGCTCATGGCGTGAATTCTCCTGTACGCGGGGGAGTGCTGAGGTACGTGACCGAGTGGCCTGGATGTGGCCTGGATTACTTCTGACTACTACCGATGACTGCTACCGACTGCTTCTGGCTACTTCTGGCGCTTGTAGAACGGCAGCGCGACGACCTCGTACGCCTCATGGGTGCCACGGATGTCGACGCAGACGTCCTGGGTGCCCGGGGCGGCGTGCGCCGCGTCGACGTACGCCATGGCGATCGGCCGGCCCAGGGTGGGGGAGGGCGCGCCGGAGGTGACCTCGCCGATGACCTCGCCGCCCGCGACCACGGCCATGCCCGCGCGGGGCACCCGGCGGCCCTCGGCGATCAGGCCGACCAGCTTGCGCGGCGGGCTGGTCGCGGCGCGCTCGGCGGCGGCGCTCAGGGCCTCGCGGCCCACGAAGTCACCGGCCTTCTCGAATTTCACGACGCGGCCGAGGCCCGCGTCGAAGGGGGTCAGCCCAGTGGTCAGCTCGTGCCCGTACAGCGGCATGCCCGCCTCCAGACGCAGCGTGTCCCGGCAGGACAGCCCGCAGGGGACCAGGCCGGCGGGGGCTCCCCCATGGCCTTCGGCATGGGAGGGACCCCCAGCCTCGGTCAGCGCCTGCCAGAGCTGCTGGGCGTACTGCGGCTCGACGAAGAGTTCGAAGCCGTCCTCGCCGGTGTAGCCCGTACGGGCGATCAGCGCGGGGACGCCGGCGACCGTGCCGGGCAGACCCGCGTAGTACTTCAGTCCGTCGAGGTCGGCGTCGGTCAGCGACTTGAGGATGCCGGGGGACTCGGGGCCCTGGATGGCGAGCAGGGCGTACGCGTCACGGTCGTCGCGGACCTCGGCGTCGAAGCCGTCGGCGCGGGCGGTGATCGCGTCGAGGACGGTCTGCGCGTTGGAGGCGTTGGCGACGACCATGTACTCGGTCTCGCCGAGGCGGTACACGATCAGGTCGTCGAGGATCCCGCCGTCCTCCTGGCAGATCATGGTGTAGCGGGCGCGGCCGACGCCGATCGTCGCGATGTTGCCGACCAGCGAGTAGTCCAGACAGGCGGCGGCCTCGGGCCCGGTGACGGTGATCTCGCCCATGTGGGAGAGGTCGAAGAGACCGGCACTGGTGCGGACGGCGTTGTGCTCGTCGCGCTCACTGGCGTAGCGCAGGGGCATGTCCCAGCCCGCGAAGTCGGTCATGGTCGCGCCGAGCGCACGGTGGACGGCGTCGAGTGCGGTCAGACGGGGGACGTTGCTCATGGATATGGCTCCCAGGGCATGGCTGGCCGACGAGGACAAGGCGAGGTCAGTCCTCCCCATCTGTCATCGGAACCTGAGAGGTTCATCGCGATCGTACGTACTGATGGGTACGGACGGTCGTGACTTGCACCGTGGGTGGGGCCGCTCGACAGCGGCCCGCTTTTCAGATCTGCCTCATCGCACGCGGTACTGGGCCTGAGAGATTCAAGGGAGGGACTTGCTCCTTCGGCGCCCGGCGCACTGTGGCCAGGACTCTCCCGCGTGGATTCAAGCGGCCGGTATGCAGTTGGCGCGCACATCATTGCACGCATCATGGGGAAGTGGGCGGGTGGGGCGGTCCGTCCCGGCCTGCCCTGAGGCCGGTCTCGACTTGGCCTCAGCTTGTCCTCAATTTGTCCTCGGCGTGTCCCGAGCCCGTCCGCAGCCGCAGAACTATGGTGGGGCATTACCATTTCTTTACACTTCATGGGCAAGGGTGGGTGATCCGACATGGGGGAGCGTGATGACGTTGCAGCCGTCCGAGGCCTACGTTGCGACCGCGGGGGTGCCCGCCCGGCCGGACATGCCGGTACGGGACCTGTGCGGGGCGTCCGTGCCCGTACTCAGAGACCTGAGGGGCCGCTCGGGGCGCACTCCGCACAGTCTGGTTTTCGCCACCGGTGATGTGGTGGTCGTCTCCGGTCTGCCCGGCAGCGGGAAGTCCACGCTGATCCGGCGGGCGGCGCGCGGACGCGGGATCGACTCACAGGACACGCGCGACCGGTGGGACGCGCGGATGCCGCGGTTGCTGCCGTACGCGGTGTACCGCCCGTTCGTACGGATCGCCCACTACGCGGGGCTGCGGCGGGCGCTGCGCTCCGGCGAGAGCGTCGTCGTGCACGACTGCGGCACGCAGGCGTGGGTACGGCGCTGGCTGGCCCGCGAGACCCGGCGCCGGGGGAGCGGGCTGCACCTGGTGCTGCTGGACGTCGCCCCCGAGGTGGCCCGGGCGGGCCAGCGGGAGCGGGGCCGGGGCGTCTCCGGATACGCCTTCGCGAGGCACCGGCGGGCGGTGGGCCGCCTGATCGGCGAGGCGGAGGAGGGGAGGCTGCCGGGGGGCTGCGTGTCGGCGGTGCTGCTGGACAGGGATGCGGCGGGGGTGCTGGGGCGGGTGGGGTTCGGGGAGGCGTAGCTCGCGCTTGCGGGGTGCGGTGCGGTGCGTGCGGGGTGTCGGGTGCGGGGTGCGCCTGCGGCGGGCCTGTTCCCCTACCCGCCCCTTCCCGTAACTGGGGGCTCCGCCCCCAGACCCCCGGTCCTCAATCGCCGGACGGGCTGGAAATCAAGCCTCGCCGGCGATTGAGGCGCGGGGTTCGGGGCGGGCCCCGGCAAGGGCCCGGGCGCAGCGGTCCCCGGGGCGGCGCTAGGGTCGGGCGGACCGTGGAACCCGGGGCAGAAGGACGTAGAAGGACACCGCACATGCACACCCACCCGCCCAACACCTGGCCGGCGAACGAGCTCGAAGAGACGCTCGCCGCCTCCCTCGGCAACCCCTCCGCCGGCGGCCGGCTCGTCGAAGTGCTCGGCCGCAGCCGCATCTGGGTGCCGCTCCCCAACGGCGGCGGGCCCGACAGCCCCGATCTCGATCTCCCCACCATGGAGATCGACGGCGCCGCCTACGTCCCCGTCTTCAGCTCCGAGGAGCAGTACCTGCTCTGCGTCGGCAGCCATATCTCCTTCACCGTCGCGCCCGCCCGCGACTTCGCCCGCGGACTCCCCCCGCAGCTCGGCATCGCCGTCAACCCCGGCGGCGCGGTCGGCGCCCCCCTGCCGCCGCCCGCCGTCGCCGAGCTGTGCCGGGTGGGCCGTACGCCGCTCGACGGACCGACCACCGGCGGCCGGGTGCGGCTCTTCGAGCCCGACTGGCAGGAGGAACCCGTCGACTTCCTCGCCGCCGCGGCCGGGGAGTTCGAGTCCTCCGGCGTGGTGGAGAGCGCCCGCCGGGCGCTCGCGTCCATCGAGGGCGACCCGCCGACCCTGTTCATCGGTGTTCAGCTCAACTCCTGGGAGGCGGAGGAGCGCAACGCCCCGATGGACGCGCTCGGCAGGGCGCTGCACCGGGTACAGGTGGGCTGGCCCGTCAACCTCGTACTGCTGGATGTCGCGCAGGATCCCGTCGGCGAGTGGATGCTGGAGCGCGTGCGGCCCTTTTATCAACGACAGCACGCATAGTCGTCAGGGCAGTCAAGGCCGTCAGGGCCGTCAAGGCGTCAAGTCGATGTGCCGACTCCTGAATTAAGCTGGTTTGCTGTGCTGGATGCTGGATCGACGAGGGGCGGAACCCAGAGTGAGTGCGTCAGGCACTGCGGCGGCCGGGCAGGTCGAGCACATGCTGCGCCAGGTGACTCCCGGACGCTATGACGCGTACGAGGCGCTGCTGCACGCGCTCGCCGAGCCGGCCAGTGGCCAGATCTGGATGCTCCTCTGGCATGGCCAGGCCGGGTCGCCGGACGCCCAGTACGGGAACATGGAGGTCGACGGCGTCAATTACGCGCCCTGCGTCACCTCCGCCCAGGAACTCGCCGTCTCCGGCTGGAACCGTGCGCACGAAGTGGCCGCGGGCCGTGACATCGCCCGCGCCCTGTTCCCGGACCACTGGGGGATCTGGCTGAACCCGCATGCCCCGGGCGGCGGCGTCGGCATCCCGTGGCTGGATCTGCGCCGTATCGCCACCGGTCTCGACCGGATGCCGGCGGGACCGCTGCGACTGTCCGAACCAGCCATCGAAATCCCGCACTTCTACGGCCTGCTCTCGCAGAACGCCCACCGCACCCCCGCGGTCCGCTCGTTGCGCCGCGCCTGGGTACAGCCCGCGCTCGGTGCGCCGTATCTCGCCATCGGGCTGGATCTGTACGACACGAGCCACGCGTCGGTCGACGCGGTACGCGCCATGATGCGGCAGTCGATCGGCGCGGTTCCGGACGGACTTCCGGTCTCCACCGTCGCGATGTCCGACGACTACGACCCGGTGGCGATGTGGCTGCGGGCCAACTCCCGCCCGTTCTACGACCGCGACGCCCACGGCGGCGCACCGGCGGGCGGTGGCTACGGCTACCCGCCGCCGCACGGCCGCTGAGGTGGCTTGAATACGCCCCTTGGTGTAGACCTTTCGAGGGTCTTTCGTCCGATACGTCACGGATGGCCATCCGCTGAGCCGTTGGTGACGTCCGTATAACGGAAACCCCTCAACTCATCACGTTTGAGCAAACATTCCTCTGTGGGGCTGGCGGCTGATCACTTGACCGTTGAAGACTCCGCCACAAGGGGATATTCGTTCCCGCGTACGGAGCACTTCATGCGTGTTCGCCGTACAAGTGCACGACGTGCATCAGATGTTGTGAACAAAGCCGCTACAGCGGCGGGTACGGGCCGGTTACCTCCGGCCGAGAGGGGTCCCCACCACGATGACGGCACCATTGCACGACACGGGCACGGACGCGGAGAAGGCCGCGGCCGGCGATGTCGCGACGGATGTAGTCAAGAAGTCGGTAGAGGGGCGATCG
Source organism: Streptomyces sp. NPDC052236 (assembly GCF_044548015.1). Classification (NCBI taxonomy): domain Bacteria; kingdom Bacillati; phylum Actinomycetota; class Actinomycetes; order Kitasatosporales; family Streptomycetaceae; genus Streptomyces; species Streptomyces sp. NPDC052236. The sequence goes on from NZ_JBIUBL010000005.1 coordinate 173,926, forward strand.
CTGCGGCAGATCGCCTGGACTCGCCTGAAGCGGGACAAACTGGCGCTCACTGGCGGGATCGTCGTGGTCTTCCTGGTGCTCGTCGCGATCTTCGCGCCGTTGATTGTGAGCCTGCTCGGCCACCCGCCCAACGAGTTCCACCAGGACCAGATCGACCCGCTGTTCGGCACCCCCGCCGGTTCCTACGGCGGCATCAGTTCCGACTTCCTACTGGGAGTTGAGCCGCAGAACGGCCGCGACGTGTTCAGCCGCATCGTCTACGGCGCGCGGATCTCGCTGCTGGTGGCCTTCCTCGCGGCCATGGTGGCCGTCCTGCTCGGCACCATTTTCGGCATCGTCGCCGGCTACTTCGGCGGCTGGGTCGACTCGGTCATCAGCCGGGTGATGGACATGCTGCTGGCCTTCCCGCAGTTGCTCTTCATCATTTCGCTGGTCTCCGTGCTCCCCAGCGATCTGTTCGGCCTTACCGGCAGCAGCGTCCGTATCGCCGTCCTGGTCATGGTGATCGGCTTCTTCGGCTGGCCCTACGTGGGACGTATCGTGCGCGGCCAGACGCTCTCGCTGCGCGAGAAGGAGTACGTCGAGGCCGCCCGCAGCCTGGGCGCCGGTCGGCGCTATGTGCTCTTCAAGGAGCTGCTGCCCAACCTGGTCGCCCCGATCACCGTCTACACGACCCTGATGATCCCCACGAACATCCTCACCGAGGCGGCGCTCAGCTTCCTCGGCGCAGGCGTTCGGCCGCCGACCGCTTCCTGGGGTCAGATGCTCTCCAAGGCTGTGGAGTACTACAAGGAAGACCCGACGTTCATGGTCGTACCCGGCCTGGCGATCTTCGTGACGGTCCTGGCCTTCAACCTCTTCGGCGACGGCGTGCGGGACGCGCTCGACCCCAAGGGCACCCGTTGACGGCCACGGCCCCACCCCCTGCGGCACTGCCCGGCCGCGGACAACTGAACGCGCGCCTGCCACACAGGTCAGGCGGCTCCCCGATGGTTCCCCGGCAACAAGCCAAGGACCGCGCTACTCCGGAGGTTGCAGTAACAATGAAACCCCTACGTTCGTCGAGGAGCAGGCAGATCGCCGGTGCGGCGGTTGTCGTGGCATCTCTTATGTCCACCGCGGCGTGCGGTGGTGGCGACTCCAAGGATGAGGAGAGCGGCGGTGGCAAGGCCGCCGGGTACAACGCCGGTACGAAGGGTGTCGCCAACGCCTCCACCAAGGCGGGTGGCACGCTCAAGTTCATCGGCAAGCAGGACTTCGACTCCACCGACCCGCAGCGCCAGTACTACGGCATGGCCTGGGACTTCTCCCGGTTCTACGCGCGCCAACTGATCTCCTACGCGCCCAAGCCGGGCGCGGCCGGCGCCGAGCTCGTCCCGGACCTCGCCAAGGCGAACGGCAAGGTCACCAACGGCGGCAAGACGTACACGTACGAGCTGCGCGACGGGATCACCTGGGAGGACGGCACGCCGATCACCTCCAAGGACATCAAGTACGGCATTGAGCGCATCTGGGCCACGGACGTCATCACCGGCGGTCCCGGCTTCCTGCGGAATGTCCTCGACCCGAACGAGGAGTACAAGGGTCCCTACAAGGACGCGACGCCGGACAAGCTCGGCCTGAAGGCGATTCAGACGCCGAACGACAAGACCATTGTCTTCAACCTGGCGACGCCCAACGGTGACTTCGAGCAGATGCTCGCGATGCCGGCCGGCTCCCCGGTGAAGAAGGAGAAGGACACGGCGGGCAAGTACCAGCTCAAGCCGTTCTCCTCGGGCCCGTACAAGTTCGAGTCGTACTCGCCCAAGAAGGGCGCCGTCCTCGTCCGCAACGACAAGTGGACCAAGGCATCCGACCCGATCCGCCCCGCGCTGCCGGACAAGATCACGGTCACGGTCAACTCCAACCTTGAGGCGATCGACCAGCTGCTGATCAAGGGCGACTACGACGTCGACCTGAACGCCACGGGCATGACTCAGTCGGGTCGTACCACGGCGCTCAAGCAGCACAAGGACAACGTCGACAACATCGAGACCAGCTTCATCCGGTACGTCGACATCGCGACCAAGGTCGCGCCGTTCGACAACATCGAGTGCCGCAAGGCCGTCATCTACGCGGCCGACTACAAGTCGATGCAGACGGTCCGCGGCGGCCCGGACGCCGCCGGCGACATCGCCACGAACATGCTGCCCAAGGGCATCAAGGGCTCGGACGACTACGACCCGTACGGCATCCTGGCGCGCGACGGCAAGCCTGACGTCGCCAAGGCCAAGGACGCTCTGAAGAAGTGCGGCAAGCCCGCGGGCTTCTCCACCAACATCTCCGCCCGCGTCAACAACCCGGGTGAGGTCCAGACCGCCGAGGCGCTGCAGCAGTCCCTGCAGGCCGTCGGCATCAAGGCCCAGGTCGAGTCGATCGACGGCGCCGAGTCCTCCACCATCACCGGTTCTCCCGCGGTCGTGAAGCAGCGCGGTCTCGGTCTGGTCATGACCGGCTGGGGCCCGGACTTCCCGACCGGCCAGGGCTTCTCGCAGCCGCTGATCGACGGTCGCTTCATCGAGGCGAACGGCAACTACAACGTCTCCGAGACGAACGACCCGAAGATCAACAAGTTCTTCGACGACGCTCTCAAGGAGACCGACCCGGCGAAGGCCGGCGAGATCTACAAGCAGATGAACCACGCTGTCGCGGACCTCGCGGTCCAGATGCCGTTCATCTACGAGAAGAACTTCACCTGGCGCAGCTCGCGGCTGACGAACGCCTACTCCACGGCGGCGTACAACGGCCGCTACGACTACGTCTCGCTGGGCGTCGTCAAGTAGTCGTCGGTCAACCGTCACATGTGACGGGTTACGACACGTAACAACGAGTAACACCCCACCATCGCCCAACCCGCCAGTCCCGAAGGGCAGGTGATGGCCTCGGGCGGCGGCCCGGGGGACCCCGTAATCCGGGGATCTCCGGGCCGCCGCCGGGCCGCGCACAGTGCTTGCTTACATCATCCGGCGTTTGTTCGCCGTCGCCATGATGCTGCTGGTCGTCACGCTGACGACCTTCGTCATCTTCTTCGTACTCCCCAAGTGGGCCGGCTCCGACCCGGCGTATCTCTTCGCCGGCAAGCAGACCGACCCCGCCTCTATCGAGGGAATCCGGCAGAAGCTGGGCCTCGCCGACCCTGTGCTGGTGCAGTTCTGGCACTTCGTCCAAGGCCTGTTCGTCGGTCGGGACTACGCCAACGGCCCGGATGTCACGCACTGTCCGGCTCCCTGCTTCGGCTACTCCTTCCGCACCGAGCAGGCGGTTTGGCCGCAGCTCACCGAGGCCATTCCGGTCACCCTGTCGCTCGCGGCCGGCGCCTGCCTGCTCTGGGTCGTCGGCGGTGTCGCCGCCGGCGTCGTCTCGGCACTGCGCCGGGGCACCATCTGGGACCGCGCGGCGATGACCGTCGCGCTCGCAGGTGTCTCGCTTCCCATCTACTTCACCGGTCTGCTCTCGCTGGCCATCTTCAGCTACCAGCTGGACTGGATCAGCGGTGAGTTCGCTCAGTTCAGCGATGACCCGGCTCAGTGGTTCCAGACGCTGATCCTGCCGTGGATCACCCTCGCCTTCCTGTACGCGGCGATGTACGCCCGGCTCACCCGGGCCACCATGCTGGAGATAATGGGCGAGGACTACATCCGTACGGCCCGCGCCAAGGGCCTGACGGAGCGCGTCGTCATCGGGCGGCACGCGATGCGCTCGACCTGGACCCCGGTCCTGACGCTGCTGGGCCTGGACCTCGGCGCGCTGCTGGGCGGAGCGGTCCTGACCGAGTCGACGTACAACCTGCCCGGCCTCGGTCGGCTCGCCATCGACTCGATCAACACCAAGGACCTTCCGCTCATCCTGGGCGTCACCTTGATCGCGGCCATGTTCATCTGTGTCGCCAACCTCTTCGTGGACCTTCTCTACGCCGTCATCGACCCGCGAGTGAGGATCGGATGACCAACCTCGACAAGCCCGCCACCGGGGACCTCACCGGGGACCTCGCCGTGACCGGCACCGCACTGGGGGAGCCGGCCGCGGTCGGCTCCCCGGCCCCCACCGCCTTCCTCGAAGTACGCGACCTGAAGGTCCACTTCCCGACCGACGACGGGCTGGTCAAGTCCGTCGACGGGCTCAGCTTCCAGCTGGAGAAGGGCAAGACCCTCGGCATCGTCGGCGAGTCCGGCTCCGGGAAGTCCGTCACCTCGCTCGGCATCATGGGCCTGCACACGGCGGGCCAGTACGGCCGCCGCAAGGCGCAGATCTCCGGCGAGGTCTGGCTGGACGGCCAGGAGCTGCTGGGCGCCGACCCGGAGACGGTGCGCAAGCTGCGCGGGCGCGAGATGGCGATGATCTTCCAGGATCCGCTGTCCGCGCTCCACCCGTACTACACGATCGGACGCCAGATCATCGAGGCGTACCAGGTCCACCACAAAGTCGACAAGAAGATCGCGCGCAAGCGGGCGATCGAGCTGCTCGACCGGGTGGGCATCCCGCAGCCCGACAAGCGGGTGGACAACTATGCGCACGAGTTCTCCGGCGGTATGCGCCAGCGCGCGATGATCGCGATGTCGCTGGTCAACAACCCCGAGCTGCTGATCGCCGACGAGCCGACGACCGCGCTGGACGTCACCGTCCAGGCGCAGATCCTGGACCTCATCCGGGATCTGCAGAAGGAGTTCGGCTCCGCGGTCATCGTCATCACGCACGACTTGGGCGTCGTCGCCGAGCTGGCGGACGACATCCTGGTGATGTACGGCGGCCGGTGCGTCGAGCGCGGTCCCGCCGAGCAGGTCTTCTACGAGCCCCAGCACCCGTACACCTGGGGCCTGCTGGGCTCGATGCCGCGCATCGACCGGGACCAGACCGAGCGCCTCATCCCGGTCAAGGGTTCCCCGCCCAGCCTCATCAACGTCCCCCAGGGCTGTGCCTTCAACCCGCGGTGCACGTACGCCGATGTGCCCAAGGACAACCTGACGCGCACCGTCCGCCCCGATCTCCGCGAGGTCGGCAGCCGGCACTTCTCCGCCTGCCACATGTCGCAGGACGAGCGGACGCGGATCTGGACCGAAGAGATTGCGCCCAAGCTGTGAGTGAGAACGACGTGAAGAACCCGGAGTCCGCGCCCGCCGCTTCGCCGGCCGCGCCCGACGCGTTGCTGAAGGTCGAGGGCCTGGTCAAGCACTTCCCCATCAAGAAGGGGCTGCTGCGGCGGTCGGCCGGGGCGGTCCAGGCGGTCGACGGGCTGACCTTTGACGTCCGTTCGGGGGAGACCCTGGGCGTGGTGGGCGAGTCGGGCTGCGGCAAGTCGACGATGGGCCGGCTGATCACCCGGCTGCTCGAACCGACCGCCGGGAAGATCGAGTTCCAGGGCCACGACATCTCGCACCTGGGCGTGGGCAAGATGCGCCCGCTGCGGCGTGACGTCCAGATGATCTTCCAGGATCCGTACTCCTCGCTGAACCCGCGCCACACGATCGGCACGATCGTCTCGGCGCCGTTCAAGCTCCAGGGCGTCGCGCCGGAGGGCGGAATCAAGAAGGAGGTCCAGCGGCTGCTGGAGCTGGTGGGCCTCAACCCCGAGCACTACAACCGGTACCCGCACGAGTTCTCGGGCGGCCAGCGCCAGCGCATCGGCATCGCGCGCGCGCTCGCGCTCAAGCCGAAGCTGGTCGTCGCGGACGAGCCGGTGTCGGCGCTGGACGTCTCGATCCAGGCGCAGGTGGTGAACCTGCTGGACGACCTCCAGGACGAGCTGGGCCTGACGTACGTGATCATCGCCCACGACCTGTCGGTGATCCGCCATGTGTCGGACCGCATCGCGGTGATGTACCTGGGCAAGATCGTGGAGCTGGCGGACCGCAAATCGCTGTACGAGGCGCCGATGCACCCGTACACCAAGGCCCTGATGTCGGCGGTGCCGGTGCCGGACCCGAGGCGGCGGGGGGTGAAGAGCGACCGGATCCTGCTCAAGGGGGATGTCCCGTCGCCGATCTCACCGCCGACGGGGTGCCGGTTCCACACGCGGTGCTGGAAGGCGACGGAGATCTGCAAGACGCAGGAACCGCCGCTGCTCGAACTGAAGCCGGGCCAGCAGGTGGCCTGCCACCACCCGGAGAACGCGGCGGACCAGGCCCCGGAGGAGGGCGAGGTACTGGCGTCGGCGCGGGAGGCGATCGAGATAGTGACGGCTACGCCGAAGTCGGCGGAGCCGACGGTGACCAAGGCGGAAGCCGCGGAGACCGGCGGCGAGTCCGAAGGCTCGGAGGGCAGCCCCAAGATCAAGGAGTAGAACCGGCACAATCGTCCGGTGCTCCATGAACTCTTCACGCCCTCCGTCCAGCACGCGCTCGACCTCGCCGGGATCTTCGTTTTCGCGATCTCCGGCGCACTGCTCGCCGTACGCAAGAACTTCGACGTCTTCGGCATCGCGGTGCTCGCCGAGGTCACCGCGCTGGGCGGAGGGCTGCTGCGTGACCTGATCATCGGAGCGGTCCCGCCCGCCGCTTTCACCGACCTCGGGTACTTTCTCACCCCCCTGGTCGCGACCGTCCTGGTCTTCTTCCTGCACCCGCACGTCGAACGCATCCAGACAGGCGTCAATGTCTTCGACGCCGCCGGCCTCGGCCTGTTCTGCGTCACCGGCACCACCAAGGCGTACGAGTACGGGCTCGGCCTCACCTTCGCCGTGGTGCTCGGACTGGCCACCGCCGTCGGCGGCGGTGTGCTGCGGGACGTGCTGGCCAACGAGGTGCCCTCGCTGCTGCGCTGGGACCGTGACCTCTACGCCGTACCCGCCCTCGTCGGCGCGACGCTGGTGGCGCTGTGCATCCAGTTCGACATGCTCAACGCGGCCACCAGCGGTCTCGCCGCGGTGACCGCGTTCGTGCTGCGGCTGCTCGCGATGCGCTTCCACTGGCGCGCACCGCGGGCCTGGAACCGGCGCTCGGCGACCACCGAAGAAAAAGCTACCGCTCAGTAGTTCGACGTTGTACCGTTCAGCCATGGCTGAGGCGACAGAGGCAGTACGGGCATTCCAGGCAGTGCAGGCAGTGCAGGCAGTACAGACCATCCAGGCGACCATCGGCGACAGCGAGTTCGACCGCGACACCGCCGTCACTCTTCGCTCGCCCGGCGTCTACGACGTGGAGCTCTCGGCGGGCTGGACGATCCTGCACGCCGTCAACGGCGGCTACCTGCTGGCCCTGCTCGGCCGCGCGCTCGGCGACGCCCTCCCGCACCCCGACCCGTTCACGGTCTCGGCGCACTACCTCACCGCCTCCCAGCCGGGCCCCGCCGTCATCCGTACCGAGGTCGTCCGCGCGGGCCGCACCCTCTCCACCGGCCAGGCGGCCCTCTTCCAGTACGCGGACGACGGCACCGAGGTCGAGCGCATCCGCGTCCTCGCCTCGTACGGAGACCTGGCCGCGCTGCCCGACGACGTACGCACCACGGCGCAGCCGCCCGCCATGCCGGACCGGCAGCACTGCCTCGGCCCGTCCGACGGCCCCGCGCCTGAGATCGAGGGCAGCTCCGCGATCACCGAGCGCATCGACATCAAGCTCGACCCGGCGACCGTCGGCTGGGCGGTCGGCGCGCCCTCCGGCAAGGGCGAGATGCGCGGCTGGTTCGCCCTCGCGGACGGCCGCGACGCGGACCCGCTCTCGCTGCTGCTCACGGTCGACGCGCTCCCGCCGACCTCGTTCGAGCTGGGCCTGAAGGGCTGGACCCCCACGGTCGAGCTCACCGCCCACATCCGCTGCCGCCCGGCCCCGGGGCCGTTGCGGGTCTTCCTCACGACCCGTAACCTCGCAGGCGGCTTCCTGGAGGAGGACGCCGAGGTCTGGGACAGCGCGGACCGTCTGGTGGCTCAGTCCCGCCAGCTGGCGAAGGCCCCGCGCGGCTGACCGGGCCGTTTGCGGAAAGCGGGTTCACCCCCAACGGAGTGGCCTCCTTCGTCCTCGGGCTTGTCGGCCTGCTCGTGATGAACGTCCTGCTCGGCCCGATCGCCGTGGTCCTGGCGGCCATCGCCCTCAGGCGCGGCACCGCACGCCGCGGCCGGGCCCTGCTCGGACTGGCCCTGGGCGTGGCCGACCTGGCCGTTCTCGCCGTACTCCTCACGGTCAACGACGCGGTCGCCTGGTCCTTCGGCGGCTGACGGAGGCTTGCTGCGGCTGACCGAACGGGAGCCGCGCACACGTCCCCGTACGAACCTCGTACGGCTCTCCTACGCCCGTGCACCCCTCCTGCACCCCTGCGCCGCCCCGCGCCCCCGCCATGCCTCGTAGAATCGAGGCCACCATGGCTTACCTCGACCACGCTGCGACCACGCCCATGCTGCCGGAGGCGGTCGAGGCGATGACCGCGCAGCTCACCGTGACCGGCAACGCCTCCGCGCTGCACGCCGCCGGGCGTCGCGCCCGCCGCGCCGTCGAGGAGGCCCGCGAACTGCTCGCCGAGGCGCTCGGCGCACGGCCCAGCGAGGTGGTCTTCACCGCCGGCGGCACCGAGGCCGACAACCTCGCCGTGAAGGGCCTGTACTGGTCCAGACGCGGCGCCGACCCGGCCAGGACCCGGGTTCTGGCCAGCCCCGTCGAGCACCACGCCGTCCTCGACGCCGTGGACTGGCTCGGCGAGCACGAGGGCGCGACGGTGGAGTACCTGCCGGTCGACGCGTACGGGCGGGTGCACCCGGGCGCGCTGCGCGAGGCCATCGAGCGCAACCCCGACGATGTCGCGCTCGCCAGCGTGATGTGGGCCAACAACGAGATCGGCACGGTCATGCCGGTCGCCGGCCTCTCCGCAGTGGCGGCGGAGTTCGGCGTTCCGCTGCACGCCGACGCGGTCCAGGCCTTCGGCCAGCTCGACGTGGACTTCGCCGCGTCGGGGCTTGCCGCCATGACCGTCTCCGGGCACAAGATCGGCGGCCCGTACGGCATCGGCGCGCTGCTGCTGGGCCGGCAGTACAGCCCGGTCCCCGTCCTGCACGGCGGCGGCCAGGAACGCCACGTACGCTCCGGCACCCTCGACGCCCCCGCGATCGCCGCGTTCGCCGTGGCGGGCCACCTCGCGGCCCAGCGGCGCGAGGACTTCGCCCGCGAGATCGGCGGACTGCGCGACGAACTGGTCCAGGCCGTACGTACGGCAGTCCCGGACGCGATCCTCGGCGGCGACCCGGACGACCGCCTCCCCGCCAACGCCCACTTCACCTTCCCCGGCTGCGAGGGCGACTCGCTGCTCCTGCTGCTGGACGCGCAGGGCATCGAGTGCTCCACGGGCTCGGCGTGCACGGCGGGGGTCGCCCAGCCCAGCCACGTCCTGCTGGCGGCAGGAGCGGACCCGGACCTGGCCCGGGGCACGCTGCGCTTCAGCCTCGGCCATACGTCGACCAAGGCGGATGTGGAGGCGGTCGCGGAGGCGATAGGCCCGGCGGTGGACCGGGCGCGTACGGCGGGACTCAGCTAGCGCTTTTCGCCGCCGCTTCCGCCGACTCGGCCTCCGCCTGCTCCTTGCGCGCGGCCGGGGCGGCCTTCGCCACGAGCGCGATATAGCGGTTCCAGTCCCAGTGCGGCCCGGGGTCGGTGTGGTCCGTCCCCGGCACCTCCACATGGCCGATGATGTGCTCGCGGTCCACCGGTATGTCGTAGCGCGCGCATATGCCCGCGGTGAGCCTGGCCGACGAGGCGTACATCGCGGTCGTGAAACCGGCCGGCTTGTCCACGAACCCCTCGTGCTCGATGCCGATGCTGCGTTCGTTGTACGAGCGGTTCCCGGCGTGGAAGGCCACATCCAGCTCGCGGATCATCTGCGCCACATGGCCGTCCTTGCGTACGACGTAGTGTGTGGCCGCCCCGTGCCCGGGGTTCTTGAAGACCTTGAGCGCCGTCGGGTAGCTGCCCTGGACGACATGGATGATCACGCGGTCGATGCGGTAGTCGTCGGGCCGGTCGGCGAGCCGCCAGTTCGCCCGGGACGCGGCGGTCCACTCCGCGTCCCTGTGATCGAGCTCACCCTCGTTGCGCTCCTTGGTGATCCCGGGCGCCTTCCACCAGAGGCGCTCCAACTCGTCCTTGGCCAGAACGCCACCGCCCACGACGGCGACTCCGCCGCCGATCAGCAAGGCGCGCCGACTGACTCCGCGCCCGCTGTCGCTTTTGTCGCTGCCGTGCTTCGATTCGCTCCCCATGCGATGCTCAACGCTTACTCGCGAGCTTTCGGTTCCCCGCGCCCCGTACCCTGGTAGCGCTATGACTCACACTTCTCCTCAGCGCCCCCTCCGCGTGCTCGCCGCCATGTCGGGCGGCGTGGACTCCGCCGTCGCCGCCGCCCGCGCCGCCGAGGCGGGCCACGATGTCACCGGTGTGCACCTGGCGCTCTCCGCGAACCCGCAGTCCTTCCGTACGGGCGCGCGCGGCTGCTGCACCATCGAGGACTCCCGCGACGCGAGCCGTGCCGCGGATGTCATCGGCATTCCCTACTACGTCTGGGATCTCGCCGAACGCTTCCGCGAGGACGTGGTCGAGGACTTCGTCGCGGAGTACGAGGCGGGCCGCACGCCCAATCCGTGCCTGCGCTGCAACGAGAAGATCAAGTTCGCGGCGCTGCTGGACAAGGCGCTCGCGCTCGGCTTCGACGCGGTGTGCACCGGCCACTACGCCACGGTCGTGACGGCGGCGGACGGCAGCCGCGAGCTGCACCGCGCCAGCGACATGGCCAAGGACCAGTCGTACGTCCTGGGCGTACTGGACGAGCGCCAGCTCGCGCACGCGATGTTCCCGCTGGGCGACACCCTCACCACGAAGGGCGAAATCCGCGAAGAGGCGGAGCGCAGGGGCCTCGCGGTCGCCAAGAAGCCCGACAGCCACGACATCTGCTTCATCGCGGACGGCGACACCCAGGGGTTCCTGGCGAACCGGCTGGGCACGGCGGAGGGCGACATCGTCGACGAGTCGGGCACGAAGGTGGGCAGCCACGACGGAGCCTTCGGCTTCACGATCGGCCAGCGCAAGGGCCTCCGCATCGGCCACCCGGCGGCGGACGGCAAGCCGCGCTACGTGCTGGACATCTCTCCGGTGAACAACACGGTGACGGTCGGCCCGGTGGAGGCGCTGGACGTGACGGCTCTGACGGGGATCAAGCCCCGCTGGTGCGGGACGGCTCCGGCGGGCCCGGGGACGTACACGGCGCAGCTGCGCGCCCACGGCGGCGAGACGGAGGTCTCCGCCGAGCTGGTCGACGGCGAACTGCGCGTCTCCTTCGCGGAGCCGGTCCGCGGTGTCGCACCCGGCCAGGCGATCGTCCTGTACGACGGCACCCGGGTGGTCGGCTCGGCGACGATCGCGACGACGGAGCGGGCGACGGCGTCAGCGGTCTGACCCACGGGTCCCGCTCGCGTGCACCGGCCCAGCCCTGGTGGCCCCGGGCCGGCCTGCCTCGACATCTTCGTGAAGAGCAGCGCGGGAACGAGGTCCAAGGCATGGGCCGAAACGGCTCCGCGAACGGCGTCGCCCAATGGCTCCCAGCACGCCAAGTTCGGGCGAACCGTCAGGTTTCGATCATAGTAAGCGTCATCTTTGACCGAACATAACCTTGGTTTGCCTCCTCTTGTACGTGGCTTGTCCTGGCGATAGCGGACGAGGTCGAAAGATAGAGGTCAGCACCCGCCGGGTGACTGACCTCTCAGGAGCTGGCTCATGCCCCGCCGTGTTCGCAGGCCTATCACCCTCACCGTCGGCGGCCGCGCTGCGGATTCGCCCGGTGAGACGGGTGCCTGCTTAGAGGCCGTGGCACAAGCTGCTTGTCCTCGTCGTCGCCACACACCCTCTGGCTGATCACGGAACACCCTTCCCCGGCGATGCCCGGGGCAGGTTCCGTACGCCCACGCGCCGGGACGACGCGAAATTTCCCCAGCCTTGGTCAGCTGCTCTGTCATGCGCTGTCCCGCCGGATCGGCATGTCCACAACGGAGACATGCCACCGGCTTCCCCAACCATCATTTCTTTGAGGTGTATTCAACATGTCGCCGAAGCTCATACGTATGGCTGCGATAGCCGGAGTCGCCACCCTCACGGTATTCGCGGCCACATCCTGCGGCACCAGTGACAACAGCAGTGATGCGAAGGCGGATTCGACCCCCGCCGCGCACGCGTCCGCCTCGCCCCAGTCCAAAGACAAGCCAAAGGGCGCCCACTGGAGTTACGAAGGAGCTGCCGGGCCGGCGAACTGGGCCACCCTCGAAGAGGATTTCGAGGCCTGCGAGACAGGCCGTGAGCAGTCTCCGGTGGACCTGACCGAAGGCGCCGCAGTCGCGGTCAACAAGGGGATCACCGTCGACTACAGACCGGTGACCGCCGAACTGGTGAACAACGGCCACACGGTGCAGGCCACCGTTTCGGCGGGAAGCAGGATTGTCATTGACGGCGTTTCCTACGATTTGAAGCAGTTCCACTTTCACCTTCCGAGCGAGCACACCGAGGACGGCCACCACGCCGCGATGGAGATGCATTTCGTCCACTCCGACAAGAAGGGCAACCTCGCCGTCCTGGGCGTCTTGATGGAGGAGAAGACCGGCACCTCCGCGTTCGGGGACCTCTGGAAGAAACTGCCGGCCGAGGAAGGCGGCACGGCGAAGATCACTGAGGCGATCGACCTGACCAAGTTCCTGCCCGGCGACCGCGACCAGTACCGCTACGAAGGCTCGCTCACCACCCCGCCCTGCGCGGAGGGCGTCAAGTGGACCGTTCTCAAGGACCCGGTCCAGGTCTCTCCGGCCGAGACCGCCAAGTACCGCGAGCTGTTCCCGAAGAGCAACCGCCCGGTCCAGCCCCTGAACGACCGAAAGCTCACCGTCGTGGAGGACTGAGCGTGAACTGACCGTGAGGAGGTGACGCGGTTCCGCCCGGCCTTCCCGCATTCGACAGGTGGCCTGCTCGCTGACGGTGAGCAGGCCACTCCGTGGTTCAGCCGGTGCCGACGTCTCCGGCCACCTCGGCTGGGCGCTCAGCTGGTGAAGAACTCCGTCAGCGCCGGTGCCAGCACCTGCGGAGCCACCTCATGCGTCTGGCCGGTCAGCGTGTGGTGCCGGCCGCGCGGGACCGTGTTGGCCACCACGTGCGCCGCCTCCCGCATCCACGCCGGGCTCGCGCCGCCGTCGAGGATCAGGACGCGTTGGGTGACCGAGGTCAGCACGCACACCGGCACCTGTCCGCTGCCCATCACCTCGTCGTCGTAGACGAGCGTGTGCGCCACCGCCTCCAGGCCCGCCCACATCGGGGCCCGACGCATCCCGTCGAGTGCCTCCTGAGGCGTCCCGACCCTCCTCAGGAAGAGCGCGAGCGCATCGCCGGGCCGCCCCCGGGCGACCAGCTCGCGCAGTTCGCTGCCGTACGTCGTCGGCGGCGCGTCCAGGTGGAACGGCGGCTCGTAGACAGAGAGCTGAGTGATCGGCAGCCCGGAGGCCGCCGCCCTCAGCGCCAGTACCGCGCCCGAGGATATGCCGTGTACCGACGCCCTGCCGCCCGCCGCCGCGATCACCGCCGCGAGGTCCTCGATCTCGCGCTCCACCGCGTACGGAGCGGTGTCACCGCTCGCGCCGCGTCCCCGCCGGTCGTACGTGTACACGGTGAACCGGGAGGCGAGCCGCGCGGCCAGCGGCGCGTCCGTCGCCGCCGTGCACAGGGCGCCGCCGACCAGCACCACCGGTGGGCCGTCGCCCTGTTCCTCGTACGCGATGAACGTGCCGTCTCCCGACTTCGTCTTGTTCGCCATAAGAGGGGAGACTCGTGGCCGTCGCGGAACTCATCGCGCCGCGAGCAGAATTCTGAAGATTCCTACGTCAGTCCTGGACGACCTCGGTGTCGTAGAAGCAGAAATGGTCCTTGATCTCGGCGACCTCCGCCTTCGGCTCGGGGTACGCCCACACCAGATCGGCCGCGTCCGGCAGCGACCAGTAATCGGCGTCGCCCTTGAACGGGCAGTGCGTGTGCGTGTCCGACGGCGTGAGGAGATCCGTGCGTACGTCGGCGGGCGGGAGGTAGTAGCGAACGGGCAGCCCGGTCTCGCGCAGCAGCAGCGGGCGTCGGCTCTCCGCGAGGAGTAGTCCGTCGTGCACGACGCGTACATGGTCGGTGCCCTGCTCCACCGTGATGCGGTGGCCCTTGTGTGTCTCTGTCATGACTGTCGGAATCCTTTCGGTGATGACCGCGATGGCCCTCCTTGGTGCAGCGTCAGAAGCTGGCCGATTCTTCCGGCTGTCGGAGCCGGACCGTACCGTAGCCCCATGAATATCTGCGTCTTCCTCTCCGCCGCCGATCTCGACGATCGCTACACCCGCCCCGCCCGCGAATTCGCCGAGCTGATCGGCAAAGGCGGGCACACCCTGGTCTGGGGCGGTTCGAACGTCGGGCTGATGAAGGTCGTCGCGGACGGCGTGCAGGAGGCGGGCGGCCGGCTGGTCGGCGTGTCCGTGGACTTTCTCTCGGCCAAGGTGCGGGACGGCGCCGACGAGATGGTGGTCGCCAGGAACCTCGCCGAGCGCAAGGCGGAGCTGATCGCCCGCGCCGACGCGGTCGTGATCATGGTCGGGGGTACGGGGACGCTGGACGAGGCCACCGAGATCCTGGAGCTGAAGAAGCACGGTATCCACACCAAGCCGGTGGTGCTGCTCAACACCGCCGGGTTCTACGACGGGCTGAAGCAGCAGTTCCGCCGGATGGACGAGGAGGGCTTCCTGCCGCTGCCCCTGACTGATCTCGTGTTTTTCGCGGAGGACGGGGTCGCGGCCCTCGCGTATCTGGAGGAGTCCGCAGGCGTGCGGTAGCGAGGCGCGCGGTAGTGCGAGCATGGCCCTATGGCTACACATTTGATCACTGGAGCAGGTTCCGGCATCGGCGCGGCCGTCGCGCGCCGGCTGCACGAGCGCGGCGACGACCTCGTGCTGCTGGCGCGCAACGCCGGGCGCGCCAAGGAACTCGCCGCCCGGTACGAGGGCGCCCGTACGCTCGTCGCCGACCTGGCCGACCCGGACCGTATCTCCTGGGCCCTGGGCCAGCAGCCCATGCCGGACCGCCTGGACTCCCTCCTGCACATCGCGGGCGTGGTCGACCTCGGCCCGATCATCGAGCTGCGCCCCAAGACCTGGCATCAGCAGCTCAACGCCAATCTGATCTCTCCCGCCGAACTGACCCGGCTCTTCCTGCCCCAACTACGGGCCGCTCGCGGGCATGTGCTCTTCGTCAACTCCGGCGCGGGGATGAACGCCCATGCCCAATGGGGCGCGTACGCAGCGTCCAAGCACGGCCTCAAGGCGCTCGCCGACGCGCTGCGCCATGAAGAGCATGGCAATGGCGTACGCGTGACCTCGGTCTATCCGGGGCGTACCGCCAGCCCGATGCAGGTCAAGGTGCACTCGCAGGAGGGCAAGGAGTACGACGAGTCCCGCTGGATCCACCCGGATTCGGTCGCGACGACGATCCTGACGGCGATCGACCTGCCGCGTGACGCGGAGATCAACGACCTGACGGTGCGGCCGGGGCGGTAGGGCGGGGCGGTAAGGCCTGGTCAGCCGACCAGCGGGACTACCCTGCCTGAGTGAGCGACAACAGCGGCAACAGCGACAAGAGCGAGTTCCAGTGGGGCCCCGCCACCGGCATCGGGTCCATGCCCGGCGGCGACGCGCGCGAGGCCGCCAAGACCGTCATCGGCTCCTTCGGTGACTTTCCGTATCTGGCGGAGCTGCCCGCCCGCGGGCCCGGCGCCGACATGACCGGGCGCACCATCGGGATGCTGGTCGAGGTGTACGCGCACGTCGAGCCCAGTGGCTGGCGCGTCAGCGACCGGCCGGGCCGCGACACCCGCCGCGCCCGCTCCTGGCTCGGCGAGGACCTCGACGCGCTGGAGGAGTTCACCCAGGGTTACGAGGGCCCGCTGAAGGTCCAGGCGGTGGGGCCGTGGACCCTCGCGGCCGGCCTTGAGCGGCGCGGCGGCGAGGCGGCGCTCGGCGACCCGGGCGCCGTACGGGACCTGGCGGCCTCGCTCACGGAGGGGCTGCGCGCCCATCTCGCGGACGTACGCCGCCGGGTGCCGGGCGCGCAGGTGGTGCTCCAGCTCGATGAGCCGTCGCTCACCGCCGTACTGCGCGGGCACGTCAGGACCGCCAGCGGGTACCGCACCTACCGGGCGGTGGACCGTCAGCTGGTCGAATCCACGCTGCGGGACGTGATCGGGGGCGTGACCGAGGTCAGTGAGGGGCCCGTCATCGTCCACTCCTGCGCGCCGGACGTGCCGATCGAGCTGCTGCGCCGGGCAGGGGCCTCGGGCATCTCGCTCGATTTCGCTCTGCTCACCGAGCGTGACGAAGAGTCGATCGGTGAGGCGGTGGAGGGCGGTACGCAGCTGTTCGCCGGCATCGTGCCGGGTACCGACGCCCCATTGTCAGACCCTGCCGGTAGCGTCATGGGTGTCAGAACGCTGTGGCGCAGGCTGGGGCTGAATCCGGGGACTCTGAGCGAGTCCGTGGTGATCACCCCGTCGTGCGGGCTCGCGGGCGCTTCGCCCGCCTATGCCCGCGCGGCGCTCGCCCACTGCGTCCGGGCGGCGAGGTCACTCGCGGACAACCCTGAGTAACGGGTGCTTGGGATACGGGAGGACAGAACGATGGCTGGCGACGAACAGCAGACGGCACTGCCCGCCGACGTACGGGAGCAGCATGCCCAACTCGCCGAGCAGGTCGAGGAGCACCGCTTCCGGTACTACGTGAAGGACAGCCCGGTCGTCAGCGACGCGGAGTTCGACAAGCTGCTGCGCACGCTGGAAGCGCTGGAGGAGCAGTACCCCGGCCTGCGTACGCCCGATTCGCCGACCCAGAAGGTCGCCGGACAGTACGAAACAGAGCTCGCCAAGGTCGAGCACCGCGAGCGGATGCTGTCCCTCGACAACGCCTTCGACGAGGCCGAGCTGCTTGCCTGGGCCGAGCGGGTCGCCAAGGACGTGGGTTCCCCGGACTACCACTTCCTGTGCGAGTTGAAGGTCGACGGCCTCGCCGTGAACCTGACGTACGAGAAGGGGCTGCTGACGCGCGCGGCCACCCGCGGCGACGGCCGGGTCGGCGAGGACATCACTCCGAACGTCCGTACGATCGCCGATATCCCGAACCGACTCAAGGGCGACCGCATCCCGGATCTCGTCGAGGTCCGCGGCGAGGTCTATTTCCCGATGGACAAGTTCCAGAAGCTGAACGCCCGGCGGGTGGCGGCCGGGGAGCAGCCGTACGCCAACCCGCGCAACTCCGCGTCCGGCTCGCTGCGCCAGAAGGACCCCAAGGTCACCGCGACGCTGCCGCTGCACATGGTGGTGCACGGCATCGGCGCACGTCAGGGCTTCGACATAGAGCGCCTCTCGCAGGCGTATGACCTGCTGCGCGAATGGGGCCTGCCGACCGCCCAGCACTACAAGGTGGTCGACTCGCTGGAGGGCGTACGGGAGTTCATCGCCTACTTCGGCGAGCACCGCCATTCCATGGAGCACGAGATCGACGGCGTGGTCGTCAAGCTGGACGAGATCCGGCTGCAGGGGCGGCTCGGCTCCACCGCGCGGGCACCGCGCTGGGCGATCGCGTGGAAGTACGCCCCCGAAGAGGTCAACACCAAGCTGGTCAACATCCGCGTGGGCGTGGGCCGTACGGGCAGAGTCACGCCGTACGCCCAGGTCGAGCCGGTCACGGTGGCGGGTTCCGAGGTCGAGTTCGCCACCCTGCACAACCAGGACGTGGTCAAGGCCAAGGGTGTGCTCATCGGCGACACGGTGGTGCTGCGCAAGGCCGGTGACGTCATCCCGGAGATCCTCGGGCCGGTTGTGGATCTGAGGGACGGCAGCGAGCGGGAGTTCGTGATGCCCGCGGAGTGTCCCGAGTGCGGGACGGCGCTGCGGCCCATGAAGGAGGGCGACGTCGATCTGCGCTGTCCCAACAGCCGCTCCTGCCCGGCCCAGTTGCGTGAGCGCCTCTTCTATCTCGCCGGCCGCAAGTCGCTGGACATTGACAACTTCGGCTATGTGGCGGCGACCGCGCTCACCCAGCCGCTGGAGCCGTCGACGCCGCCGCTGACCGACGAGGGCGATCTCTTCAACCTCACGCCGGAACAGCTGCTGCCGATCAAGGCGTACGTCCTCGACCAGGACAGCGGACTGCCGAAGCGCGATCCGAAGACGGGCGAGGAGAAGGTCGTCACGGTCTTCGCCAACCAGGAGGGCGAGCTCAAGAAGAACGCCGCGGCGATGCTGGAGAGCATCGAGGCGGCCAAGCGGCGCCCGCTGGCCAGGTTCCTCACGGGACTGTCCATCCGTCATGTCGGCCCGGTGGCGGCCGAGGCGCTGGCCCGGGAATTCCGCTCGATCGAGCGGATCGAGCAGGCCTCGGTGGAAGAACTGCTGGCGGTGGACGGCGTCGCTGAGACCACTGCGGCCACCCTCAAACAGTGGTTCGAGGAGGACTGGCACCGCGAGATCCTGCGCAAGTGGCGGGCGGCGGGCGTCCGGATGGAGGACGAGGACGCAGGTAAGGACGCAGGGCCGGGTCCGCTGGCGGGACTCACCGTCGTCGTGACCGGAACTCTCCAGAACTACACCAGGGATGGCGCAAAAGAGGCCCTCCAGAGCCTCGGAGCGAAAGTGGCCGGTTCCGTTTCGAAGAAAACAGCCTTCGTTGTGGTCGGCGAGAACCCCGGCTCGAAGTACGACAAGGCAATGCAGCTGAAGGTTCCGGTGCTGGATGAGCAGGGCTTCACCGTACTGCTCGAACAGGGGCCTGACGCGGCGCGTGAGGCCGCTGTGCCCGCGGAGGCGTGACGGGACGTGAAAGTGGGGGGCGTGCGCGGGGCTTGGAAGGGGCTTGCGCGGAGGGCTGCAGGGGGCGTGCGGGGCTGGTTTCGGACGCGGGAATCAGCCTCTCAACGACCGGTACAGGTCACCCGTTCAGCGCATACCAGATGGATAAGGGTGGCCGGGTCGCATTCGGGCAAGAGCTGTAGAGCGCTGCCCGTCGGAGCCTGCTGCGGCCTACTGTTGAGACGTGCGCCTGTCGTGCACGGCTGCGTAGTGGGTTTTCAGTCGTGGTGGCATGACAACGCGAGCCATCGCGAGGCATCGGCACTGCCGGCTGTGAGAGGGACGGGAATGAAACCGACCGAGAGCGCCGCCCCGGTCTCACGGCCGCGTGGATGGGCGGCCTTTACGGGCATGAGTTCGAGCCTGCCCGCGGCCATTGGAGTGATCGCCGCGGCGGTGCTCGCCGCCGGAATCGTAGGGACCGTGCGCGCGGGCAACGCGCTCTTCCCCACCTCCACGGTGGGCTGGGCGCTCGCTGTCCTCACCGGGATCGTCGTAGGCCACCTTGTCGCGCTGGGCCGTGACCGCTGGTGGGGCGGCACCGGTTCCGGCGCCGCGCTCACGCTCGCCGTGCTCCTGCTGTTCGGCTGGGTGCCGGCCGGTCTGGTGAGTCTGGCCGTCGTCGTCCTGGTGGGAGCTGCCCGCAGGCACCGCTGGCGCCAGGGCGTCCTGCACGGTGCCATCGACATACTGGGCATCGGCGGCGCCGCGCTCGTCCTCGCGGTGTTCGGGGTGATGCCCACCGTCGAGGAGCCCTGGAACCCCCTGGAGTGGGACGTCGAGGCCGGGCCTCAAGTGATCCTGGCGGCCACCGCCTATCTCGCGGTCACCCGGCTGCTCCTCTGGTACGCGCTGGCGCCGCCGGGCGGCGGGCTGCCCACCGCCGCCCGTACGGCCGTGCTGAGGCAGGGGCTTGTCGCTGTCGCCCTGCTCGGCATCGCTCCGCTGATCTGCGTGGTCGCCACCGCCCTGCCGCTGCTGCTGCCCCTGTTCGCGGTCCCGCTGATCGCCCTGGACTCCACGCTCTGGATAGCCAGGGCGAGGGCCGAGGAGCAACTGCGCGACCCGCTCACCGGGCTGCCCAACCGTCAGTGGCTGCTGGAGCGGACCTGGGCCGCGCTGGAGGACGCCGAGGGCAGCGGGGCGCGATCCGCTCTCGTACTGATAGACCTCGACCGGTTCCGGTCGGTCAATGACACACTCGGCCACCTCGCGGGCGACCGGCTGCTCCTCCAGATAGCCGACCGGCTGCGCCTGGCCCTGCCTCGCGGGGCCGAGGCCGCGCGCCTCGGCGGCGACGAGTTCGCCGTACTGCTCCCGACAGCCGACTCCACCACCAGCGCCCAGCGCGTGGCCCGCCATCTGGTGGCCGAGCTGTCCTCGCCGCTCGACCTGGACGGGCTCACGCTGGTGCTGGAGGCGAGCGCCGGTGTCGCCGTCTTCCCCGACCACGCGCTGGACGCGGAGGGGCTGCTGCGCCGCGCGGATGTTGCGATGTACCAGGCCAAGCGGGACCGTACGGGCGTCGAGGTGTACGAGTCCAAGCGCGACCGCAACACCCCGGACCGGCTCGGCCTGCTGGGCGACCTGCGGCGCGCGCTGGACGCCGGTGACGTGGAGCTGCACTACCAGCCCAAGGTGGGCTTCGACGGCCATGTCGCGGGCCTGGAGGCCCTGGTCCGCTGGGTCCACCCGGAGCGAGGGCGGGTCCCTCCGGACGAGTTCATCGCGATTGCCGAGTCCTCGGGCCTGATGCCGCATCTGACCGAGTACGTACTGGACACGGCCCTCGCGCAGGTCGCCAGGTGGCGCGCGCAGGGCCTGAACGTCCCGGTCGCGGTGAACGTCTCGCCGCGCGACGTCCACACCCCCGGCTTCGCCGGTTCCGTCGCGGCGCGCCTCGCCCGCCATGGTGTGCCGCCGTGCTCCCTTCAGCTGGAGATAACCGAGCATGTCCTCCTGGAGGACCCGCAGCGCGCCGCGGACACCCTCGCCGGGCTCACCGACCACGGCGTGCGGATGTCCCTGGACGACTTCGGCACGGGCTACTCCTCGCTGGTGCACCTGCGCCGCCTCCCGGTGAGCGAGCTCAAGATCGACCGTTCCTTCGTGGCCCGGCTCGCCATAGACAACGAGGACGCGGAGATCGTCCGCTGCACGGTGGACCTGGCCCACTCGCTGGGCCTGCTGGTGGTCGCGGAGGGCGTCGAGGACGACGAGACGTGGGAGCGGCTGCGGGACCTGGGCTGCGACGCCGTGCAGGGCTGGCTGGTCGCGGCGGCGATGCCGCCGCAGGAGACGACCGCGTGGCTGCGCGCCAGGGGCGAGCGAGGCTGGCACCGCCCGGCGCGGCTGCCGGCGGGCTCGGAGGCGGACGAGCCCCCAGGGCCAGGTGCTGAACTGACGGCGCTGAACTGACGGCGCTGACGGCGGACGGGTCCGGGGAGCGGGCGAGACGGGTTCGCGGCCCAGCCCGGAGGGTCCCGGTGCCGGATGCGACGCCCGCCCCGAGGCCGGGGCACGGGTCCCGAAGCCCTTGCGTGGCCCCCTTCGAAGCCAAGGCGGAGCTGGATCTGAGGCCAGGCACAGGCTCTGGTCGGACAGATCCGAAGAGGTGCGCAGGCCAGTCGCTGCGTGGCGGGGCGCAGGCCCGTCCGAGGCGGGATCCCAGGCCAGTGAGCAGGATCCCGCCCTGTTGTGGCGAATTCCAGGCCAGTGCGCAGGCCCCCGCAGGGTCGTGGCGGAACCCAGGACAGGGCGTACGGCTCGGTTGGGCCCGGCCTGGCGGGATCCCCGTCCGGAGTGTCCGGGGCCGGAACGGAAGCCCCTCCGAAGCCACGGCGGATCCGGTGCGAGGCCAGGGCGTAGGCCCCGGTCCGGGCAGCCATCTGCACACGGTGCACGCTCCTCGGGGGGCGTTCCGGGCCTGGGGCAGGCTGGTCAAGGCGGGGGCGGGCCGGAACCCAGGCCTTGTCCGGGGTGGGGCCAGAGAGGGGCCGAAGCCCGGGCGCACGACCGGGTCGGGGCCGGGTCGGGGCCGAGCCGGGGCCGGGCTCGGCACGGTAGGAGGCCCGCCCGAGGCCGGGTCCCAGGCCTGATCGGAAGCCTGTTCCGAAGCACCCTCCGCAGCCACGGCGGAGCCGGGTTCCAGGCCCGGGGGAGCCGGGGCGGCGGCCCTCGCGGCGGCCCCTCGGGAATCCGTTTAGTGGCCGGAGGCCCGCGCCCCATAGGATTGGGCTCAAACCACACACTCTCACCCTGAGGATCGCTGCATGCCTGGCATCACGCGCGAGGAGGTCGCCCACCTCGCCCGGCTGGCACGTCTGGAACTGTCCGGCGACGAGCTCGACCATTTCGCCGGACAGCTCGGCGACATCATCGGCGCGGTCGCCCGCGTCTCCGAAGTCGCCGACCAAGACGTGCCCCCGACCTCCCACCCGCTGCCGCTGACCAACGTCATGCGCGCGGACGAGGTCCGTCCGTCGCTCACCCCCGAGCAGGCGCTCTCCGGAGCCCCTGCCCAGGAGCAGCAGCGTTTCAAGGTGCCGCAGATCCTGGGGGAGGACTAATCACCATGACGGCCATCAGCAACAACGAGAGCTGCATCAGGCTCACCGCCGCCGAGATCGCCGAGAAGATCGCCACAGGCGAGCTCACCGCCGTCGAGGTCACCGAGGCCCACCTGGCCAGGATTGAGGCCGTCGACGAGAAGGTGCACGCCTTCCTGCACGTCGACCGCGAGGGCGCGCTCGCCCAGGCGCGCGCAGTCGACGCCAAGCGCGCCGCGGGCGAAAAGCTCGGCCCGCTGGCCGGCGTACCCCTCGCGATGAAGGACATCTTCACCACGCAGACCATGCCGACCACGGTCGGTTCCAAGATCCTTGAGGGCTGGATCCCGCCGTACGACGCGACGGTGACCAAGAGGCTCAGGGCCGCGGACGTGATCATCCTCGGCAAGACCAACATGGACGAGTTCGCCATGGGGTCCTCCACCGAGAACAGCGCGTACGGCCCGACGGGCAACCCGTGGGACCTGACCAGGGTCCCCGGCGGTTCCGGCGGCGGTTCCAGCGCCGCCCTCGCCTCGTACCAGGCGCCGCTCGCCATGGGCACGGACACCGGCGGTTCCATCCGCCAGCCCGCCGCCGTCACCGGCACGGTCGGCGTCAAGCCCACCTACGGCGGCGTCTCCCGTTACGGCATGGTCGCGTTCTCGTCCTCCCTCGACCAGGGCGGGCCCTGCGCCCGTACGGTCCTGGACGCGGCGCTCCTGCACGAGGTCATCGCCGGCCACGACGAGCTGGACTCCACGTCCATCGACGCCCCGGTCCCGCCGGTGGTCGAGGCCGCGCGCAACGGCTCGGTGGCCGGGATGCGCGTCGGCGTCGTCAAGCAGTTCTCCGGCGAGGGTTACCAGGCCGGTGTCGTCCAGCGCTTCACCGAATCGGTCGAGCTGCTGAAGTCGCTCGGTGCGACGATTGTCGAGCTGGACTGCCCGTCCTTCGACCTCGCCCTGTCGGCGTACTACCTGATCGCGCCGTCCGAGTGCTCGTCCAACCTCGCCCGCTTCGACGCCATGCGCTACGGCCTGCGCGTCGGCGACGACGGCACCAGGTCCGCCGAGGACGTCACCGCGCTGACCCGCGAGGCGGGCTTCGGCGCCGAGGTCAAGCGCCGCGTCATCCTCGGTACGTACGCGCTGAGCTCCGGCTACTACGACGCGTACTACGGCTCCGCCCAGAAGGTGCGGACGCTGATCACCCGGGACTTCGAGAAGGCCTTCGAGCAGGTCGACGTGATCGTTTCGCCGACCACGCCGACCACTGCCTTCCCGATCGGCGAGCGCGCCGACGACCCGGTCGCGATGTACCTCGCCGACCTGTGCACCATCCCCACCAACCTGGCCGGCAACGCCGCGATGTCGCTGCCTTGCGGGCTCGCGCCGGAGGACGGCCTGCCGGTCGGCCTCCAGATCATCGCTCCCGCCATGAAGGACGACCGGCTCTACAAGGTCGGAGCCGCGGTCGAGGCCGCCTTCGTGGAAAAGTGGGGCCATCCGCTGCTTGAGGAGGCTCCGTCGCTGTGAGCACGCTGGCCAAGGCCAAGGGCTTCAAGAAGTCCAAGACCGGTACGTATCTGTCCATCGGCACCACCGCCTTCGGTGCGATCAGCGTCTTCAAGCAGGCCAGGAAGGCCCGCGACGAGGGCGACACGCTCCGGCTGATCGACGCCGCCGTATCCGCTGCCGCCATCGTCACCGGCCTGGCTCTGCTCTACCGCGAGCTGAAGCGCCTGGGCGACGACGACGTCCTGCTGGGCTGAGAGGGAAAGTTTCACCGTGACCGTCACTGAACTGGTGTCGTACGAAGACGCCCTCGCCGCCTACGATCCCGTCATGGGCCTTGAGGTCCATGTCGAGCTCGGCACCAAGACCAAGATGTTCTGCGGCTGCTCGACGGAGCTGGGCGCGCCGCCCAACTCGCAGACCTGCCCCACCTGCCTCGGCATGCCCGGCTCGCTGCCGGTCATGAACCGCATCGGTGTCGAGTCGGCCATCAAGATCGGCCTCGCGCTGCACTGCGAAATCGCCGAATGGTGCCGCTTCGCCCGGAAGAACTATTTCTATCCGGACATGCCGAAGAACTTCCAGACCTCCCAGTACGACGAGCCGATCGCCTTCAACGGCTATCTGGACGTCCAGCTGGAGGACGGCGAGATCTTCCGCGTGGAGATAGAGCGCGCCCACATGGAGGAGGACACCGGCAAGTCGCTGCACGTCGGCGGCGCGACCGGCCGTATCCACGGCGCGTCCCACTCCCTGCTCGACTACAACCGCGCGGGCATCCCGCTCATCGAGATCGTCACCAAGCCGATCGAGGGCGCGGGCGCGCGCGCGCCGGAGGTCGCCAAGGCGTACGTCGCCGAGCTGCGCGAGCTCATCAAGGCGCTCGGCGTGTCCGAGGCGCGGATGGAGCAGGGGCAGATGCGGTGCGACGTGAACCTGTCGCTGCGCCCGTACGGCCGGGAGAAGTTCGGCACGCGCTCCGAGACGAAGAACGTCAACTCGCTGCGCTCGGTCGAGCGGGCCTGCCGTTACGAGATCCAGCGCCACGCCGCGATGCTGAACGCCGGCGGCACGATCATCCAGGAAACCCGCCACTTCCACGAGGACGACGGCTCCACGACGTCCGGCCGGGTGAAGGAAGAGGCCGAGGACTACCGGTACTTCCCGGAGCCCGACCTGGTACCGGTCGCGCCGACCCGCGAGTGGGTCGAGGAGCTGCGGGCGACACTGCCGGAGCCGCCGCGGGTGCGTCGTAACCGGCTGCGTGAGCAGTGGGGCGTCTCCGAGCACGACATGCAGTCGATCCTCAACGCGGGCGCGGTCGATCTGATCGTCGCCACGATCGAGGCGGGCGCGGACGCGGCCGCCTCGCGCAAGTGGTGGATGGGCGAGCTGGCCCGCCGCGCCAACGAGGACGCCACGGACCTGACGGCGCTGCCGATCACGCCGGAGCAGGTCGCCCGGGTCGCGTCGCTCGTCGCGGCCGGCGACCTGAACGACAAGCTGGCCCGGCAGGTCATCGAGGGCGTACTCGCGGGCGAGGGCGACCCGGACACGGTCGTCGAGAAGCGCGGCCTCAAGGTCGTCTCGGACGAGGGCGCGCTGGGCGCGGCCGTCGACGAGGCGATCGCGGGCAACGCGGCGATCGCCGACAAGATCCGCGGCGGCAAGGTCGCGGCGGTGGGCGCGCTGGTGGGCGCGGTCATGAAGACGACCCGCGGTCAGGCGGACGCGGCGCGCGTCAAGGAGCTGATCCTGCAGAAGCTCGGCGCGGAGGGCTGACGCGGAACCGGGTCACCCGGGCGTATTGAGGAGGCGGCTCGCATGTGGGTGGTGCGGGCCGCCTCTTCGGCGTCCTGGGGGGCCTGCCGGGTGGGGCTGAGTGCGGGTTGCGGTGGTGCGGGCGGCATGGCGACCTGGCGGCGGGTCGTGCGGGTTGCCGCCCATGGCGGGTGCGGCGCTGACCGGGGAGCTGTGGGGCTGCCTCTGGCGGTTTGCCAGGGAAACCGACTACCGGGAGCAACCACCAATGCCCCGGCCCACGCCCACCCGATGCCGGTTGGCAGCTGCTCGCAGGAGAGTGTGTACGAGGTCGAGTTAGCTCGATCGTGTGATGGTTGGCTCGCGGGCTTGCGGCACCGTGGGTCGACCGGTCTGACGTGATCGTGCGGTCTGGGACGCCGGGTGCGGTGCCGGTGTGCGGTGCCGGTGTGCGGGGCCCCGCTCCACCAGAGGATGGTTCGGGGCCTCCCCGGTTGCCTCTGGCCGTACCCACGTCGCCAGGTCGCGCAGGGCAGTGTCCATGAGCGGCCTCCGGCCGCGTGGGCCTCCCGGGCTCGGACCACGCACAGGATGCGTGTCGCCGCCCTGGGGTTGAGTACGCCGGGGACCAGTGCGCCCAAGACCGTTCGGGGCGTGCGGCTGCATCGGCGCACGGCGGCGCATCCCGCATCAGTGGCGCGGGCCGCCGCTCAGTGGCGTATGCCCAGGCCCGGCAGCCACAGTTCGCCCCGGTCCTTGCAGCTGACGTCGCGCGCTCGTAGCTCCTCCGGCTCCCTTGTGCCGCGTGCCCGCAGTTCCGTCACCGCCAGCCGCGCCACCGCCGACACCTCCGCCCGCTCCGGCTCCGGGAATTCCGTCTGCCACCAGCCCCGGTCGCGGGAGTGCCAGCCGCGCGCTCGCATCAGCTCGGCCCGCTCCGGGCTGTCCTCGGCGTCCCGGTCGTCGACCGAGATGTACAGGCCGTCCCCCAAGGCGTACGAGATGAGCAGCTGCCGGCCACGATCCGCCGCGCTGGTCACGCTGAAGCTCGCCCAGTCGCCCCCGACCTGCACCGGAAGCTGCTCCACCCATGCCACGAGCAGCGCCTCCAGCGCACCCTGGAAGTGTTCGAGGCTGGACGCCGGCCGGGCGCCGGGGCGCTCGGTCGGGCGCTCGCCCGGGCCGCTGCGGTCCAACTGCCAGACGAAGGGCAGGAAACCGAAATCGTACGGCTCGTCAGCCGACCACGCGCCGCCCCACTCGAAGATCCGGCGCTCCTCGCCCTCCAGCGCCTCGGTGCCGTGGACCGAGAGCTGCGCACGCAGGCGGTCCCCGGCCAGCAGCACCAGCCTTCTGCCGTCCCGCCAGCGGACATTGGGGCCTTCCACCGAACCGCCGTAGAGCGTCGGCTGCCCGATCCCGGCCACAATCGCGTCGTACACGACCCGGAACCTTTCCCGCCGGTCCCTGAGCGATGCGCCGGGGTCATACGCGAACACCTGGACCGGGGCCCGGCCGAAATAGGGATCAGGCGTGTCATGGAAGGCGCGGGCAAACGCCGCCGCGCCGCCGGGCGTCAGCATCGACTCGTGGGTCCCCGCCGTGTATTCCATGGCACCCATCGTGCCAGCCGCTACCGACAACCCCCGCCGCACACAGGGGAATTTACCGTTCCGGCATCACCCGCCGAAGGGCGGAACAGGCCCTGCTGCCCCTCCGTCCTGGGCCGGCTTCATCGCTGTGAGTAACCCCACGAAAGGTACAAAAGATCATCATTGGCTGCCAGAGTGTCTTATACAGGTACTGAGTTCTTTGCGGGCTGTTCCCGGTCAAAGATCCACGACCACCAGGGAGCAACTCCGTTGGCAGCCATCGCGCGGTGGTGCATCACGCACCGACTCGGAGCCCTTCTGCTCTGGCTGCTCACCTTCGGCGGCGTCGCCGCAGCGGCAATCGTCGCAGGAACGGCGTACTCCAACGACTACGCGGTCCCGGGCACCGAATCCGGTCGCGCCACCGCTCTCCTGGAGGAGGGCTTCCACGACCAGGGCGGCGACAGCGGCACCATCGTCTGGCACACGGCCACGGCCACGCCCACCGGCACCCGGGCCGACGGCGGCACGGACACCGGCACCGGCACCGGCGCTGTCCGCGCCGCAGGCGTCCAGCAGCGCATGTCCCAGATGCTCCGCGACGTCGCCAGACTCGACGGCATCGCCTCCGTCACCAGCCCGTACGGCAGCGAATCCACCAGCGCCAGCGCCAGCGCCAGCGCCGGCGCCGACACCAGCGCCACCGGTCAGATCAGCGCGGACGGCCACACCGCCTACGCCACCGTCACCTTCGACCAGCAGGCCGACGCCATCCCCCTGGCCCAGGCCGAGGCACTCGTCACCACCGCGAAGGCCGCCGAGACCGACGGGATCGAGGTCGAACTCGGCGGCAGTGCCGTCGCGCTCACCCAAGCGCCGGGCACGCATATGGCCGAGATCGTCGGGGTGGCCATCGCCGCCCTCGTGCTCTTCCTCGCCTTCGGATCGCTCGCCGCGAGCATCCTGCCCATCGCCACCGCCCTCGTGTCCGTCGGCACGGCGTACGCGGGCATCGTGCTCCTCGGGCATGTGATGACCGTCGCCGACTTCGCGCCGATGCTCGGCATGCTGATCGGGCTCGGCGTCGGCATCGACTACGCGCTGTTCATTGTCACCCGGCACCGCAAGGGCCTGCGGCGCGGACTGCCCGTCGCCGAGGCGGCCACAGAAGCCGTCGCCACCACCGGTCGTGCCGTCGTCTTCGCGGGCGCCACCGTCTGCATCGCCCTCCTCGGCATGCTCATCCTGCGCCTCGGATTCCTCAACGGCGTCGCGATAGCCGCCTGCCTCACCGTCGTACTCACAGTGGCCGCGTCCGTCACCCTGTTGCCCGCGCTGTTGTCCTTCATCGGGATGCGGGCGCTCAGCGGGCGCGAACGCCGTCAGCTGATCGAACACGGCCCGCAGCCCGAGCTGCCGGCCGGCTTCGCCGCCCGCTGGTCCGCCTTCGTGGAACGGCACCCGAAGCTGCTGGGAGCCGTCGCCGCGGCGGTCATGCTGGTGCTGGCCGTGCCCACATTCTCCCTCCACCTCGGTACCTCGGACCAGGGCAACGGCCCCGCCCTGTCCACTACTCGCCAGGCGTACGACCTGATGCGGGACGGCTTCGGCCCCGGCGTCAACGGGCCGTTGACCCTCGTCGCCCGCCTCGACGGCGCGGACGACCGGCTGGCGATGGACAGGCTGCCCGACGCCCTGCGAGGCGCCGAGGGCATCGAGTCCGTCGGCCCGGTCACGTACAACGGCAGCGGCGACACGGCGCTGCTCAGCGCCGTACCGGACTCCGCCCCCCAGTCGCGGTCCACCAGCGATCTGGTCGACCGGCTGCGCCAGGATGTCCTGCCCGCCGCCGCGGACGGCACCTCCCTGCGGGTGCGCGTCGGCGGAGTGACCGCGAGCTACGACGACTTCGCCGAGGTCATCATCGGCAAACTGCCCCTCTTCGTCGGCGTCGTCATCGCCCTCGGCTGTCTGCTCCTGCTGCTCGCCTTCCGCTCCATCGGCATACCGCTGAAGGCCGCCGTGATGAATGTGGCCGCTGTCGCCTCGTCCTTCGGGATCGTCGTCGCGGTCTTCCAGTGGGGCTGGGGGAGCGAACTGCTGGGGCTGGGCAGTGCGGGCCCGATAGAGCCCTTCCTGCCGGTCATCATGGTCTCCGTCCTCTTCGGGCTCTCCATGGACTATCAGGTCTTCCTGGTCAGCCGGATGTACGAGGAGTGGCTGGAGACCGGCGACAACCGGCGGGCGGTACGGGTCGGCCTCGCCGAGACCAGCCGCGTGATCAACTCCGCTGCCGTCATCATGATCTCGGTCTTCCTCGCCTTCGTACTCAGCGGTGACCGGGTCATCGCGATGTTCGGCATCGCGCTGGCGGCGGCCGTCGCCCTGGACGCGTTCGTCCTGCGTACGCTGCTCGTGCCCGCGCTGATGCACCTGCTGGGCGGCGCGAACTGGTGGCTGCCCCAGTGGCTCGACCGGTGGCTGCCGCGGATCAGCATCGAACCGCCCGAGCGCCGTACGCATGCGAAAATCCCGGAGCAGCGCGCGAGCGAAGACCGACAGCTCGTGCCGTAACCGGCCGGAGGACGATCGATGTTCGCGATATCGCTGGGGGACGACGGAGCGGAACTGCGCCCCCTGGAGCCGTGGCGGGCCGAGGAGTTCCTTGCCCATATGGACCGCGGGCGGGATTACATCGGCGAGTACGTCGGGCTTCCCTCTGTCACCTCGGACCTCGAATCGACGCGGGCGTTCCTCCAGGTGTACGCGGAGAAGCAGGCCGCGGACAGCGGTCGGCTGTACGGCATCTGGCTGGAGGGAAACCTCGTCGGCGGGGTGATGTTCCGGCTCTTCGACGCGGCCGCGGGCACCTGCGAGGCAGGCTGCTGGCTGGAGCCGTCCGTCGCGGGCCGCGGCCTGGTCACGCGCGCGTGCCGGGTGCTGATCGACTGGGCGGTCAACGAGCGAGGGATACACCGGGTGGAGTGGCAGGTGTCCTCGGAGAACACGGCGAGCATCAACGTCGCCAAGCGGCTGGGGATGACGCGGGACGGGGTGCTGCGCGAGAGCTACCCGTACCGAGGCGTACGGCAGAACACGGAGATCTGGTCGGTGCTGGCCCCGGAGTGGCGGCAAGGACAGGAGCGGGCGGGGACCGGTCGTTAAGACGACTCTCATACGGGCCACCTAGCGTGCGGCTCATGAACCGCAGTGAGACCAAAGAGACCACCGAAACGACCGAGACCCCGGAGACGACCGAGAAGGTAGCGGAGCCCACCGGATCCGCCGCGCCCGCCCCCGCGGCCGACGAACGCGACGCCGACGACGCCCTGGAGGCGGACGACGCGGAGGGTGACGCGGCGGACGATGCGTACGACACCGAAGACGACGACGCCGAGGAGCAGCCGCCGAGCGCCTCCGGTGGCCTGGGAACCGCCGCCTCGGCCGTCGTCGCGGCCGGTCTCGGCATCGTGGCGCTCAGCGGCAGCTGGGTCGGGAAGGTCGCCGCCGAGCGGGAGACACTGATGGGCCAGATCGAGACCTCGCAGGGCGGCACCCCCGCCCAGCAGATCTCCGCGATCTACGGCGACGCCTGGCACACCACGGCCCTGTTCAACGGCATCTTCGCGGTGCTCGCGCTGATCCTCGGCGGGGCCGTGCTCGCCTGGTCGCGGAAGGCCGAGGCCGGCTGGGTACGGGCCTTCGCCGTGGCCGGAGTCGTACTTGGATTCCTGGGGCTGATCGTCTCCATCGGCATGTACTTCGACCTGTTCCTCGGCCTGCCCAGCGCCGAAGCACCCGCCCCCTCCGGTTCGTAGGCCCTCCACCACGACAAACTCGCTGGCCTCTATGGGCCCGCGGGTGCTGCAATGTGCGAATGGATCATGACAAGGCACTCACCCTGTTCGACCACCAGATGCGACAGCACCCGCGAGGGGGCGAACGGGTCGACGACGTGGTCCGGCAGACCGGCACAGGAGGCGACTGGAACGGAGTCGTCTGGTCGGGACTCGACCACGACACCGCCGACGCGGCGATCGCCGGGCAGGTGCGTTTCTTCGCCTCCCTGGGATGCGACTTCGAGTGGAAGCTGTACGGCTACGACCGGCCCGACGACCTCGGCGCACGCCTGCGGGCGGCCGGTTTCACACCGGAGCCCGACGAGACGGTGATGGTCGCCGAGATCCGCGAACTGCCCACGCGGGCCGACCTCCCCGAGGGCGTCCGGCTGCTGTCGGTCACCGATCCGGCAGGCGTGGATCTCGTGGCCGACGTACATGAACAGGCCTTCGGCACGAGCAGCGCCCGGCTGCGCGAACAGCTCCTCGCGCAACTGGCGCAGAGCCCCGACACGGTCACGATGACCGTCGCGATGGTCGGTGACCTGCCCGTATGCGCGGCGCGGATGGAACTGCACCCGGGCACCGAGTTCGCCAGCCTGTGGGGCGGCGGCACCCTGGCCGCCTGGCGTGGCCGTGGCATCTACCGGGCCCTGATCGCCCACCGGGCCCGTATCGCCGCCGCGAACGGCTACCGCTTCCTGCAGGTCGACGCCTCCGACCAGAGCCGCCCGATCCTCCAGCGGCTCGGCTTCGTACCGCTCACCACCACCACTCCGTACGTGTACGAGCAGCGGCCCTGAGGCGACCACTCCCGGTCTGAGGCACTAGGGAGTAAGGCACTCGGGAGGTACGCCTACGCATCCGGGCGCGCCTCCTAAGGCCCCCGCCGCCGCGAAGATGCGGAACTCTCCCGATGCGGCGTGACCCCCTGGGAGACGAGAGTCGAGGCATCGCAAGACGCCGGGAAACACTCGTCACCAGGGAGTACCAGATGTTCGAGTACGAGATCCAGAAGTACCGCCGGGCCGACCTGCTCCGGGAGGCGGAGGCCCAGCGGCTCGTGCGGCAGGTGCGCCTGGCCCGCCGCGCCGCCAGACGGGCCGCCAAGGACTCGGGGGAGGGCCGGGTGAGCCAGGACAGCACCCGTTTCGCACGCGCCGCGTAGAGCCGGAAACCGGGCGTCGAGTGACCTGACGTGATGACGATCATCCCGATAAGAAGTGCCGCGTTGTCAGAGGGCCGTGCGATGCTCGGCGACATGGAAACCAGGTCCGTCAGCCCGGTGTTCGTCGGCCGCGCCGCCGAACTGGCCAGGCTCACCGATGCACTCACCCGCGCCGCCGCGGGAGAGCCGCAGGCACTGCTCATCGGCGGTGAGGCCGGGGTCGGCAAGACCCGTCTCGTGGAGGAGCTGCTCGCCGAGGCGTGCCGCCGCGAGGCCGTCGTCGCGGTCGGCGGCTGTGTCGAGATAGGCGCGGACGGGCTTCCGTTCGCGCCTATCTCGACCGCCCTGCGCGCCCTGCACCGACAGGTGCCGAAGGAGCTGGCCGCTGCCGCCGCGGGTCAGGAGGACGAGCTGGCGCGGCTGCTGCCCGAGCTGGGGGAAGCCGCCCGCCGGGACCACAGCCCGCACGACGAGGAAGGCATGGCGCGCCTCTTCGAGCTCACCGCGCGCCTGCTGGAGCGGATCGCCGCCGACCGTACGGTCGTCCTGGTTCTGGAGGACCTGCACTGGTCGGACGCCTCCACCCGCCACCTCCTCGCCTACCTCTTCCGCACCCTGCGCCGCGGGCGGCTGGTCGTGATCGCGACCTACCGCTCCGACGACGTGCACCGGCGCCACCCGCTGCGGCCCTTCCTCGCCGAGCTCGACCGCATGCGCACCGTCCAGCACATCGAGCTGACCCGCTTCAACCGCGGCGAGGTCCACTGCCAGATGGCCGGCATCTTCGCCGCCGAGCCGGAACCCGCATTGGTGGACCGCGTCTTCGAGCGCTCGGACGGCAATGCCTTCTTCGTCGAAGAGCTCGCCTGCGGCATGACCGGCGATTCCTCGACGGGGCTTCCCGACTCGCTGCGCGACATCCTTCTCGTACGGGTCGAGGCGCTGCCCGAAGACGCGCAGCGGGTGGTGCGGATCGTCGCGGAGGGCGGCTCGACCGTTGAGTACGGGCTGCTGTTTGCCGTCGCCGGGCTGAGCGAGGACGACCTCATCGAGGCGCTGCGGGCGGCGGTGGGCGCGAACATCCTGCTGGCCACGTCCGACGGCGACGGCTACCGCTTCCGGCACTCCCTCGCGCGCGAGGCCGTCAGCGACGACCTGCTGCCCGGCGAGCGCTCCCGGCTCAACCGGCGTTACGCACAGGCGCTGGAGTCCGATCCGTCCCTCGTCCGGGACGCGGAGCGCGCGGCGCGCCTCGCGACGTACTGGTACCACGCCCGCGACGCGGCCAAGGCGCTGCCCGCCGTGCTCAGCGCCTCCGTCGAGGCCCGGCGGCGGCACGCCTACGCCGAGCAGCTGCACCTGCTGGAGCGCGCGATGGAGCTCTGGGAGGAGGTGCCCGACGAGGTACGGGCGGCGCTGCGGCCCGTCGACCACGCGGAGGTCTACCCACCGTGCGGCTGCGATCCGGCCACCTCGCCGCTGGGCTATCTCGACCTGATGGCGGAGGCGTCCGTAGCGGGCCGCCTCTGCGGTGAGCGCGAGCGCGCTCTGAAGATAACGAAGCGGGCCCAGCGGCTCGCGGAGGCGGAGGACGACGCGCTGCGCGCCGCGTGGTTCTCGGTCCAGCGTTCCCGGCTGATCTGCTCGCTGGGGCGTGGCAACGGCTGGGCGGAGCTGGGGAGGGCGCAGGAACTGGTGCGCGGACTGCCGCCGTCCGCTGTCCACGCGGAGGTGCTGGCGGAGGCGGCAGGCTGGGGCATGGTGCACGATCCCGGGCCGGGCAGCCTCGCGACGGCCGAGCGCGCGGTGGAGTACGCGCGCATGGTCGGCAAGGAGGACATCGAGCTGCGTGCCCGCCTCACGCTGGGCTGCCTGCTGGCCGACGCGGGCAACGTCGAGGGCGGGCTCGCGGAGATGTACGCCGTCAAAGAGCGGGTCATCGCACTCTGTCTGCCCGCACATGTGGGGCGGACGCATGTGAATCTGCCGTCCGTGCTGGAGGGGGCGGGCCGCTCCCAGGAATCGGTGGACGTCCTCACGGAGGGGATCGAACTCTCGCGTCACTACGGCCTGTTGGACACCGAGGCCTGGATCTCCTCCAACATGGTCGAGTCGTACGGGTCGCTCGGGCGGTGGGACGAGGCGTTCCAGATGGCGGAACGGGCCCTGCGTATCGCGCTGAGCCCCAAGCCGCGCGGATCTGCCACGACCTGGTCCGCCTTCCTGATACTCGCCCGGGGCGACGTGGCGAGGGCGGCCGAGCACGTGGAGACCGCACGCGCCCACTTCGGGCCGCACGACCCCGTACCGCAGAACACCCTTCCCCTGCACACCCTGGCGCTGAGCGTCGCCGCGGCGCAGGGGCGGGTGCTGGACGCGCGGGCGGAGTTCGAGCGCGCGGCGGCGGCGGGCTTCCCGCCGGGCACCCAGCGGTACGCGTGGCCGCTGCTGCGCGCCGCGGCCACGCTGGAGGCCGATACGCGGGGCCTGCCCGCCGCGGAACCGGGCCGCGCCGAGGCGCTGGAGCGGATCCGCAAGGCGAGCCGCGTTCTGGTCACGGCGGCGCCGGTGTGGATGGCGCACGAGCGCTGGGTCCGGGCGGAACTGCGACGGGCCGAGGGCGCGGGGGGCACGCAGACCGTGGCGGACTGGGCGGAGACCGGTGCGGCCTTTGCCCGGCTGGACCGCCCGTACGACCTGGCGAGGGTCCGCCACCGCTGGGCGGAGGCCCTGCTCGCCTCTGACCGGACCCAGGCCGCCGAGCTCCTGCGCCAGGCCCACACCACGGCCGAACACCTGGGCGCGCGCCCCCTCGCCGAGGACCTCGCCCTGCTCGCCCGGCGCGCCCGCATACCCCTGACCGACGCCCCGGCGCCGCCGCCCGCTGCCACGGCAGCTCCGGCGCTCGGCCTGACCCGCCGCGAGGAGGGCGTCCTGCGCCTGGTGGCGGCGGGCCGCAGCAACCGCCAGATCGCCGAGGAGCTCTACATCTCCCCGAAGACGGCGAGCGTCCACGTCTCCAACATCCTGGCCAAACTTGGCGTCTCGGGCCGCGGCGAGGCGGCGGCGACGGCCCACCGTCTGCGCCTCTTCCAACCCCCGGAGGAGGCGCCCCAGCAGACCCCGGCCTGACCCAGCCCCCAGAGGCAGCGGGGCGCTTCCCGGGGCCCCGGCCCGAGGGGCCTGCGCCCGCCCTCGCTGCGGAGTGCCCCCGTCGCCCGGGCGGCGGCTTCACGTCGTGAGCCGGCGCGCACGGGGTGGTGGCCGGGGGCTGCTCGGCCCCGCGGAGGCCCCGGCCCAACGGCGCCCTCGCGTCCAACGCCGCCCTCATGTCCGGCGGTGGCTCCGCGCCGTGGTCCCGGCGCGACGGGGTCGGGGCCGGAGGCCGCTCGGGTCCGGAGGCCGCTCGGGTCCGGTCTGCGCCCCCGCGCCCGTCGCGGCGGACGCCGCGGCACTCCAGGGAGCCGGCTCGTCCGCGCCCCACGGCCCACCCCCGGTTACCCGTTACGGCAGCCGCTCCTCCGCGGCGCGGACCGTGACCTTGCCCGAGTCCAGGTCTATGGGGCCGCGGCCGGGGTCGCTGTCACCCACGTCCGTTCTCGTCAGGGCCAGGCGGTTGTGTTCCTCTTCGGTGTGCTTGCGGCCCGGTGCGAAGAACTCCTCGAAGACGTTGAACACCAGCTGTCCACCCCTTCCGCCTCTGCTACCTCACCTCCAGCTGGAGGATCTTGTCGTCCCCCGCCTCGGGTGTGCCCCGTTTGTCCGTCTCGCTCGTGACAAGCCAGACCTTGTTGCCGCCTGCCGAGAGCACCGTACGCAAGCGGCCGTACGTCCCCTCCAGGAACGCCTGGGGCTCCGCCGAGGGTTCCCTCCCCGCCAGTGGGATGCGCCAGAGCCGCTCGCCCCTCAACGACGCCATCCAGATCGAGCCCCCGGCGTACGCGATACCGCTCGGCGAGGCCTCCGCCGTCCTCCACTGGGCCACCGGGTCGACGAAGCCGGACTTCCCGCCCCTGCCCTCGACCTCCGGCCAGCCGTAGTTTTTGCCCGGCTCGATCAG
Source organism: Streptomyces sp. NPDC052236 (assembly GCF_044548015.1). Taxonomy (NCBI): domain Bacteria; kingdom Bacillati; phylum Actinomycetota; class Actinomycetes; order Kitasatosporales; family Streptomycetaceae; genus Streptomyces; species Streptomyces sp. NPDC052236. Next base: position 210,314 of record NZ_JBIUBL010000005.1, read on the forward strand.
ATTCAGCTCGTCCCAGGTGTTCTGGCCGAACTCCGCCGCCCACAGGCGCTTGTCGGCGTCCCAGGCGAGACCCTGCACATTGCGGTGGCCGTAGGAGTAGACGAGGGAGTCGGCCTCCGGGTTGCCGTGCACCGGCCGGCCGTCCGGGGTCATGCGCAGGATCTTGCCGCCCAGCGACTGCTTGTCCTGTGCCAGCCCCGTGTCACCCGTCTCGCCCGTGCCCGCGTAGAGCATCTTGTCCGGGCCGAACGCGATCCGCCCGCCGTTGTGGACGATGCCCTTGGGGATGCCCCTCAGTACCGTGTCCGGCGCGCCCAACTGCTGCCCGGCGGCCTTGTTCTCGTCGTACAGCATGCGGGCGATGCGGTTGTCCGACGCCGTGGTGAAGTACGCGTACACCTGGCGGTCCGAGGCGAATGACGGCGAGACGGCCAGGCCCAACAGGCCGCCCTCGCCCCCCGGGGAGACCCCTGGCACCGAGCCGATCACGGTCTTCTTGCCGCTCTCCCCGTCGACCCGGGTGATCGTCCCCTCGTCGCGCGACGCGACCAGCAGGTCGCCGTCGGACAGTGCGGCGGTGCCCCACGGCGACTCGAGCCCCTCGGTCAGCGTGGAGACCACCTTCACCGAGCCCTTCGCGGGCGGCCCCGTGGGACTCGGCGAGCCGCCCGGGGCCGAGACGGAGGCGGGGGGCGCCGGGGTGGACGAGGTCGGTCCCTTCCGGCCGGCCGCCGACTCATCGCCACCGGACGAGCACCCGGCCACGAAGAGAAGCGCGGCGGTGGCCAATACGGCCGTCACAGCAGGACGTTGCACAGATCTGATCCCTTCGACGGCTGCTTGAGCTGCCTGACTACTGTTCTTACACCGCGGAGTCCTTCCGGGTTCCCGATCTTCAGAGAAGAAACGCCGCCCTAATCAATCCCAGAGACTCAATCCCGGGGACTCAATCGCAGGGACTCAGTCCCAGGAACCGCGCGCCGGCGGCAGCCCCGATATCTCCGCCAAGTCGTACGCCGTCAGCGCCAGCCCCGCCGCGCCCGCGTTTTCCACCGCCCACTCGTCCCGCTTCGTCCCCGGCACCGCCACCACACTCCGCCCCCGCCCCAGCACCCACGCCAGCGCCACCTGCGCCGGAGTCGCCCCCGGACCGTGCCGTTCCGCGACCCGCCGCAGCCCCGCCACCACCGGCTGGTTCGCCGCCATCATCTCCGCCGTGAACCGCGGATGCCGCGCCCGTACGTCGTCCGGCTCGAACCCCTGTCCCGGCGTCAGCCGCCCCGTCAGGAACCCGTTCCCCAGCGGCATCGCCGCCAGGAACCCCACCCCCCGCGCCTCGCACCACGGCAACAGCCGCCCGAGCGCCTCCGGCGCCCACACGGACAGTTCGGCCTGCACCGCGCTCACCGGGAACACCTGCTGGACCCGCTCAAGCTGCCGGATCGTTCCTGCATGCAGATCCGCTCCAGGACCAGGACCAGGACCAGCTCCAGGACCAGCTGAAAGGCCGGCTCCAAGGCGGCCCCCAGACTGCGCCCCGGGGCGCGCCCCGTACGCCACCCGCCCGATCCGCCGCGCCGCCCGCGCCCCCACCGCACACATCCCCAGCGCCCGCACCTTCCCCGCCCCCACCAGCTCCGCCATCGCGCCCCACGTCTCCTCGACCGGTACCTCCGGATCCTCCCGGTGCAGTTGATAGAGGTCGATCGCCTCGATCTGCAGCCGCCGCAACGACGCGTCGCAGGCCCGCTTCACATACCCCGGCCGCCCATTGGCGACCACATGCTGATCGCCCACCAGCAGCCCCACCTTCGTCGATACGAAGGCGTCCGCCCGCCGCTGCTTCAGCACCCGGCCGAGCAGCAGCTCATTGGTGAACGGCCCGTACATGTCGGCGGTGTCCAGCAGGCTGGAGCCGGCGTCCAAGGCAGCGTGCACCGTACGGAGCGAGCGCTCCCCACGCTGCTGCGAGCCCGTGTACGCCCAGCTCATCGGCATACACCCGAGCCCAATAGCGCCCACTTCAAGGGCCGCCGCCCCGATTGTCCTGCGCTCCAACTCCCCGTACCTCTCCTCCGGCCGCTCCCCAAACTAGCCAATGCGGACCGCGGCCCTTCGCATAGCCTCCTGACCATGACTCTGACCATGACCGCGGACGACGTATGGCTCCCGTTTCAGGCCGCCGAGATCGAAGGCCTTCCCGACCCGGCCGACGCCGGCCTCAACTACCGTTTCTGGGACGGTGGTCCGGACTTTCCCGCTGATCCCGCCCGCTGCGCCTTCTACGCCGTCCCCTACCTGAAGCCGACCGAGATCGCGATCCGTCCGCTGGCCGCGATGACATCCGTACGCGTCGTCCAGACGCTGTCCGCCGGGATCGACCATGTGGAGCCGGGCCTCGGCTCGCTCCCCGCCGGCGTCCAGCTGTGCAACGCCAAGGGCGTCCACGAGGCCTCCACCGCCGAGCTCACGCTCGCCCTCATACTCGCCTCCCTGCGCGGCATCCCCGGCTTCGTACGCGGCCAGGACAAGGAAGAATGGCGGTCCGGCTTCTATCCGGCGCTCGCCGACAAGTCGGTGCTCATCATCGGGTACGGATCGATCGGCGCCGCCATCGAGGACCGGCTCGCGCCGTTTGAATGCGCGCGGGTGGCACGCGTCGCGCGCTCCGCCCGCACTGCAAAGCGCGGCGACGTGCGCGCACTCACCGACCTGCCCGTCCTGCTCCCCGAAGCCGACGTCGTGATCATCTCCACCCCGCTCACCGAGCAGACGAAGGGCTTGGTGAACGCCGGATTCCTGGGCCGGATGAAGAACGGAGCCCTCCTGGTGAACGTCGCCCGCGGTCAGGTCGTCGACACAAAGGCGCTGCTCGCGGAGATCGAGAGCGGGCGCATCACCGCCGCCCTCGACGTCACCGACCCCGAACCGCTGCCCGCGGGACATCCGCTCTGGCACGCTCCAGGTGTCTTGATTAGCCCCCATGTCGGTGGCTCCACATCGGCGTTCCTGCCGCGCGCCAAGCGGCTCCTCGCCGGGCAGCTGACCCGGTTCGCGGCCGGCGAACCGGCGCGAAATCTGGTTCTCACCACCGGGCAGTGAACCTTTTCGCCCCGCCATCCGTGCACTCTATGAAGTCATCTGAATGCGTGGCGTGCCGCTTTCTCCGCTTTTCGTTACGGAGAGTAGAGGGGGTATGTCCCTGAGTGACCGATCTGGTGTATCGTCCCCACCTGGGGGCCGCATCGGGCAGGGGCGATGCGGCAGCACGACCTGACTGCCGATCAGATTTCAAGGGGGGCGACGGGCGATGTACGGCCAATGGACCAACGACCCGACGCGGCGGGGCCGTCGACAGCGACCCTCGTACGCTCTGGAACGCCGACCGCGACACACAGCGGGACACAGGCCAGAACGCACAGTGGAATATCAGCCACAACTGGGATACCGGCCACAACCGGGGTACCGGCAGCAGGGATGCCATTCACGCCCCGGATGCCGGCCGGACCCGGCACGCACGCCGCAACCCACAGCGGGACGCCGGCCGGACCCGGCATGCCGCCCGGACCCGGCACGCCCGCCGCAACCAGCACGCGATCTTGCCGCCACACCGACGGCGGTGCTCCCCGGAGCGGCCCTATGACCGCCAACACCGTGCTCGTGGCCCGCCAGGCGCCCGCCGCCCCCGCCGCCGCCGACGGCCCCGCCGTCCCAGGACTGCTCCCCCAGCTCCTCCTCGCCACCGTCTGCGCCGGGTACGGCATCGGCGCCGCCCTCGGCTGGGGGTCGCGGGAACTGGCCCTGATCATGGGCGACTTCGGCCTCAGCGCCGCCGCCCTCGTCGCCGCCGTCTCCTGTTTCCTCTACGCCCGCACCCGCCAGAGCCGATTCCGCCCCGCCTGGCTGCTGTTCGCCGTCTCCTCCGCCATGGCCTCCATCGGAAACGCGGTCTGGGGCTGGTACGAGGTCGTACTGGACCGCGACGTACCGAGTCCTTCCATCGCCGATCTGTTCTTCCTCTGCTTCGCGCCGCCCGCCATCGTGGGCCTCCTCGTCCTCGCCAAACGCCCGGTCACCCGAGCGGGCTGGGTCTGCCTCGCGCTGGACGCCTGGCTGATCGGCGGCTCGCTGCTGACCCTCTCCTGGAGCCTCGCGCTCGCGCACACCGCGCGCGTGCAGGGCGAGAGCGTGGCCCCCGCGGCGCTCTCCCTGGCCTACCCGCTCCTGGACATCGTGCTGGTCAGCATGGTGCTCGCACTGCACTTCCGGCGCTCGGCCGCCAACCGCTCCGCGGTCAACACCGCCATCGCCGCCCTCGCGCTGACCGTGCTGTGCGACGCCCTGTTCACCTCGCCTCTGCTGCGCGAGAACTACCGCTCCGGGCAGCTCCTCGACGCCGGCTGGTTCGCCGGTTCCCTGCTGCTCGCGTACGCCCCCTGGGGCGTACGCCGTACGGCCGAGACCGCACGGCCCCAGCGCGGGCCCCGCCACCCCAGCCGCCCCGTCGCGGGCTCGCTGGCCGCCCTCACGCCGTACCTCGCGGCGGCCGTCTGCACCCTGGGAATCCTCTACAACGTCATCGAGGGCCGCCGCGTCGACCGCGTGGTCGTCCTCACCGGCTGCGCCGTCGTGCTCGCGCTGGTCGTACGCCAGGGGATCATGCTGCTCGACAACATCTCCCTCACCCACGAGCTGGCGCAGAAGGAGAACCACTTCCGCTCACTGGTGCAGGGCTCCAGCGACGTCATCATGATCGCGGCCCCCAGCGGGATCCTGCGCTATGTCAGCCCCGCCGCCGCCGGAGTCTACGGACGCGACGCCGAAGAGCTCATCGGCTCCGAGCTGGCCAGCCTCATCCACCCGGAGGACCTCGGCCGCGTCGTCCACGAAGTGCGCAGGTTCCTGGCCGCCCCGCCGGCCGAGGAGCCGACGACCCGGATCGAGTGCCGCTTCAAATCGGGCAGCGGCGACTGGCTCAACGTGGAGTCCACCGTCAACCGCCACCAGGGCGGGCTGATCTTCAACAGCCGGGACGTCACCGAACGGGTCCGCCTCCAGGCGCAGCTCCAGCACAACGCCGAACACGATCCGCTGACCGATCTGCCCAACCGCGCCCTGTTCACCGAACGGGTCCGCCAGGCCCTCACCGGCCGCCGCGCGGGCGACCCGGGCACCGCCGTGCTCTTCATCGACCTCGACGGCTTCAAGGGCGTCAACGACCGCCTCGGCCACCTGGCGGGCGACGAGCTGCTCATCCAGGCCGCCCGCCGCCTCCAGGACTCCGTACGGGCCGGGGACACCGCCGCCCGCCTCGGCGGCGACGAGTTCGCGGCCCTCATCGTCGGCGACGGCACCCGCGACCAGAACGCCCGCGAGTGCCAGGTCCACGAGATCGCCGACCGGCTGCGCCTCACCCTCTCCCAGCCGTACCGCGTGGACGGCCGAGAGGCCCGGGTCGCCGCCTCCATCGGGGTGGCCTTCGCCGAGCCCGGCATCACCCCCAGCGATCTCATGCGCAACGCCGACCTGGCCATGTACCGCGCCAAGGCCGCGGGCAAGGACCGCGTCGAGCTGTACGCCCCCCAGATGCAGGCCGACGTCGTACGCCGTACGGAAGTGGCCGCAAGGCTGCGCAGCGCCCTGCACGACGGGGAATTCACCCTCCTGCACCAGCCCGTGGTCAACCTCGCCTCCGGCCGGATCGCCGCCGTGGCCGCACAGGCCCGCTGGCGATCGGCCCGGGGCGTCCTGTTCACCCCCGCCGAATTCCTGCGGGCGGCAGCCGCCGACGACAGCCGGACGGCCGCGACCGGCGATGGCGGCCGTACCGCCGAGCTCGGCCGCTGGCTGATCCAGGAGGCCGTGGAACAGGCCGCGGAGCGGTTCAGGCTGGGCCACCGGGTGCCCGTATCGGTCCGGCTCTCGGCCGCCCAGCTGCTGGACAAGTCCCTGCCGCTCGGCTCCGTCGAGGCCCTCCTCGGCCGGTACGGGCTGCCCTCGGGCGCGCTGGTCGTCGAGCTGGCCGACAGCGACTCGCGGATCTCCTTCGAGGACCTGGAGCAGCGGCTCCTCGCGCTGCGCAGGCTGGGCGTACGGATCGCGCTGGACGGCTTCGGCAGCGGATACGCCGCCATCAACGCCCTGCGCCGCCTCCCCGCGGACGTGCTGAAACTGGACAGGGGGCTGGTCGAGGGCGTCGTGGAGTCCGCCCGGCTGCACAAGATCACCGCCGGGCTGCTGCGGATCGCCCGCGACCTCGGCATGCAGTCCGTGGCCGAGGGTGTGGATGTGCCGGAGCAGGTGCTCGCCCTGCGCGCCATGGGGTGTACGCATGGCCAGGGCATGGCCTTCTCCGCGCCGCTGGACGAGCACCGGCTGCGCCGCGCGCTGGTACGGGGGGAGTACCCCGTACCGGGCGGGCTCGCCCTGCCGGTCCTGACGGGCGGCGCGCTGGCGGGCGGCGCCATGGTCTGCGGCGGCGCCATGGCGGGCAGCGCCATGGCCGGTGGCTCCGTGCGCACGGGCACGGGGACCCTGACGGGCGGCGCTATGGCAGGTGGCGCTCTCACGGGCACCGGGGCCCTGGCGGCCGGCGCTCTGGCAGGCGGCGCGCTCACCGGCGGAGCCCTGACCGGTGGCGCTCTCGCGGGAGGCACGCTGACGGGCGGCGCCCTGACGAATGGTGTCGGTGTCCCGTTCACCACCCACAATGGCCCAAATAATGAGACGCGCGTCCCACCCGCTTGACAGTGACAGCGGGCCGGGGGGAGGGTCAATGCCATGCGCACCCGAATTCTCGTACTTGGACAGCGCGTCGGCTGAGCGGGGCAATGAACGCCCCGCAGACCCTCCCGACGCGCTCCCCTCGCTTGCCTCCCGGCACGAGGGGTTTTTTGTTGCACCGGCACACTGCCAAATCGATAGAAGTCCTCGCGAAACCCTCGCCCTCGCGAAACCATCGCGAACGCCCTCAGCTTCGAGAAGAGAATGCCGATGACCGAGCAGGCCACCGGGGCCCACCACCCGCAGCCGCGGGCCCGTAACGGCGGACCGACGTCCGCCACCGTTGAGCACGTCACGGGCGCGCAGGCCCTCATCCGCTCTCTTGAGGAAGTCGGGGCCGAGGTGGTATTCGGCATTCCCGGAGGCGCGATCCTCCCCGCGTACGACCCGATGATGGACTCCACCAGGGTCCGCCACGTCCTGGTCCGCCACGAGCAGGGCGCGGGCCACGCCGCCACCGGCTACGCCCAGGCCACCGGCAAGGTCGGCGTCTGCATGGCCACCTCGGGACCCGGCGCCACCAACCTGGTCACCCCGATCGCCGACGCGCACATGGACTCCGTCCCGCTGGTGGCGATCACCGGCCAGGTCTCCTCCAAGGCGATCGGCACGGACGCCTTCCAGGAGGCGGACATCGTCGGCATCACCATGCCGATCACCAAGCACAACTTCCTGGTCACCAAGGCCGAGGACATCCCCCGCACCATCGCCCAGGCCTTCCACATCGCCTCGACCGGCCGCCCCGGCCCGGTCCTGGTCGACATCGCCAAGGACGCGCTGCAGGCGAAGACGACGTTCAGCTGGCCGCCCCAGCACGACATGCCCGGATACCGGCCGGTCACCAAGCCGCACGCCAAGCAGATCCGCGAGGCCGCCAAGCTGATCGTCCAGGCCAAGCGGCCCGTCCTGTACGTCGGCGGCGGCGTCATGAAGGCCGGCGCGACCGCCGAGCTGAAGGTCCTGGCAGAGCTCACCCAAGCGCCCGTCACCACCACCCTGATGGCGCTCGGCTCGTTCCCCGACAGCCACCCGCTGCACGTGGGAATGCCCGGCATGCACGGTGCGGTCACCGCCGTCACCGCGCTGCAGAAGGCCGACCTGATCGTCGCCCTCGGCGCCCGTTTCGACGACCGCGTCACCGGCAAACTGGACAGCTTCGCCCCGTACGCCAAGATCGTCCACGCCGATATCGACCCGGCCGAGATCGGCAAGAACCGCACCGCGGACGTGCCGATCGTCGGAGACGCCCGCGAGGTCATCGCCGACCTGGTCCAGGCGGTCCAGGCCGAGCACAGCGAGGGTCACACCGGCGACTACAGCGCCTGGTGGACCGACCTCAACCGCTGGCGCGAGACCTACCCGCTCGGCTACGACCAGCCGGACGACGGCAGCCTCTCGCCGCAGCAGGTCATCCAGCGCATCGGCGAACTCGCCGACCCGGACACCATCTACACGGCGGGCGTCGGTCAGCACCAGATGTGGGCGGCCCACTTCATCAACTACGAGCGGCCCTCCACCTGGCTGAACTCCGGCGGCGCCGGAACCATGGGTTACGCGGTCCCGGCCGCGATGGGCGCGAAGGCCGGGCAGCCGGACCGTATGGTCTGGGCGATCGACGGCGACGGCTGCTTCCAGATGACCAATCAGGAACTCACCACCTGCGCGCTGAACAACATCCCGATCAAGGTCGCCATCATCAACAACGGCGCGCTCGGGATGGTCCGCCAGTGGCAGACCCTCTTCTACAACCAGCGCTACTCCAACACCGTGTTGCACTCCGGCCCCGAGGACGGCATCGCGGTGCCGGGCAAGTCCAGCGGCGGCACCCGCGTCCCCGACTTCGTCAAGCTCTCCGAGGCCATGGGCTGCTACGCGCTGCGCTGCGAGTCCCCGGAAGACCTGGACAAGGTCATCGCCGAGGCCAACGCCGTCAACGACCGCCCCGTCGTGATCGACTTCATCGTCCACGAGGACGCCCAGGTCTGGCCGATGGTCGCCGCCGGCACCTCCAACGACGAGGTCATGGCAGCGCGCGGAGTCCGTCCCGACTTCGGCGACAACGAAGACGACTGAGCCGACTGAGCCGAAAGAGAACGACGAACATGTCAAAGCACACGCTCTCTGTCCTGGTCGAGAACACCCCCGGCATCCTCGCCCGGATCGCCGCGCTGTTCTCCCGCCGCGGCTTCAATATCGACTCACTCGCCGTCGGCGTCACCGAACACCCCGACATCTCCCGCATCACCATCGTGGTCAATGTCGAGGACCTGCCGCTGGAGCAGGTGACCAAGCAGCTCAACAAGCTGGTCAACGTCCTGAAGATCGTCGAACTCGAGCCCGGCGCCGCGATCCAGCGCGAGCTCGTTCTGGTGAAAGTGCGCGCCGACAACGAGACGCGCTCCCAGATTGTCGAGATCGTCCAGCTCTTCCGCGCCAAGACCGTGGACGTCTCACCCGAGGCAGTCACGATCGAGGCCACGGGAGGCACCGACAAACTGGAGGCCATGCTCAAGATGCTGGAGCAGTTCGGCATCAAGGAGCTGGTCCAGTCCGGAACGATCGCCATAGGGCGCGGCTCCCGGTCCATCACAGACCGGTCCCTGCGCGCGCTCGACCGTTCCGCCTAGCCCACGCCCAGCCTGACCGTTTCGCCTGGCGAGACCCTTCGCCTTCCCCACACCGTCCCGCCGTACGGTAGGACACAAAGCGTCCCTTCCACGACGTGCACCCCAAGGAGATATCCCAGTGGCCGAGCTGTTCTACGACGACGACGCCGACCTGTCCATCATCCAGAACCGCAAGGTCGCGGTCATCGGCTACGGCAGCCAGGGCCACGCCCACGCGCTGTCGCTCCGTGACTCGGGTGTCGACGTCCGGGTCGGTCTGCACGAGGGCTCGAAGTCCAAGGCCAAGGCCGAGGAGCAGGGCCTGCGCGTGGTGACCCCCGCCGAGGCCGCCGCCGAGGCCGACGTCATCATGATCCTGGTCCCGGACCCGATCCAGGCCCAGGTCTACGAGGAGTCCATCAAGGACAACCTGAAGGACGGCGACGCGCTGTTCTTCGGTCACGGCCTCAACATCCGCTACGGCTTCATCAAGCCGCCGGCGGGCGTCGACGTCTGCATGGTCGCCCCCAAGGGCCCGGGCCACCTGGTCCGCCGTCAGTACGAGGAGGGCCGCGGCGTTCCGTGTATCGCGGCCGTCGAGCAGGACGCCACCGGCAAGGGCTTCGGGCTGACGCTCTCGTACGCGAAGGCCATCGGCGGCACCCGCGCGGGCGTCATCAAGACGACCTTCACCGAGGAGACCGAGACCGACCTGTTCGGCGAGCAGGCGGTCCTGTGCGGCGGAGCCAGCGCCCTGGTCAAGGCGGGCTTCGAGACCCTCACCGAGGCCGGTTACCAGCCGGAGATCGCGTACTTCGAGTGCCTCCACGAGCTGAAGCTCATCGTGGACCTGATGTACGAGGGTGGCCTGGAGAAGATGCGCTGGTCGGTCTCCGAGACCGCCGAGTGGGGCGACTACGTCACCGGCCCCCGCATCATCACCGACCAGACCAAGGCCGAGATGAAGAAGATCCTCGCCGAGATCCAGGACGGCACCTTCGCCAAGAACTGGATGGACGAGTACCACGGCGGTCTGAAGAAGTACAACGAGTACAAGCAGCAGGACGAGAGCAGTCTGCTGGAGACGACCGGCAAGGAGCTCCGCAAGCTCATGAGCTGGGTCGACAACGACGAGGCGTAAGCCTGGAGCGCCGGGGGGCCGGGACGAGCGAGTCCCGGCCCCCCGGCGTCATGTCCGAGCGCCTTTGGACACTGTGGGAACCCGTCCGGCCACGGACGGGTGATCTTGTCATCAAGGCGCGAGCCGCGTCGCACGACACCACTACACTTCATTCATACAACGCGTCAGGCCCACAGTGTCGTGCGTCTTCCACGCGGCTAGCCCCTCCACCGCCTGCGGCCGTCGGGACGGCCGTCCGCACTGCACTTGTGAGGACTCACGTGAGCTCGAAACCTGTCGTACTCATCGCTGAAGAGCTGTCGCCCGCGACGGTGGACGCACTCGGCCCGGACTTCGAGATCCGGCACTGCAACGGCGCGGACCGCGCGGAGCTGCTGCCCGCCATCGCCGACGTGGACGCGATTCTGGTCCGCAGCGCCACCAAGGTCGACGCGGAGGCCATCGCCGTCGCGAAGAAGCTGCGCGTCGTGGCCCGGGCGGGCGTGGGCCTCGACAATGTCGACGTCTCCGCCGCCACCAAGGCCGGTGTGATGGTCGTCAACGCCCCGACGTCCAACATCGTCACCGCCGCGGAGCTCGCCTGCGGTCTGCTCGTCGCCACCGCGCGCAATATCCCGCAGGCCAACACCGCCCTCAAGAACGGCGAGTGGAAGCGCTCCAAGTACACCGGCGTGGAGCTGAGCGAGAAGACCCTCGGCGTCGTCGGCCTCGGCCGTATCGGCGTGCTGGTCGCGCAGCGCATGTCGGCGTTCGGCATGAAGATCGTCGCCTTCGACCCGTACGTACAGCCCGCGCGAGCCGCGCAGATGGGCGTCAAGCTCCTCACCCTGGACGAGCTGCTCGAAGTCTCCGACTTCATCACCGTCCACCTCCCCAAGACGCCCGAGACGCTGGGCCTGATCGGGGACGACGCGCTGCACAAGGTCAAGCCGACGGTCCGTATCGTCAACGCCGCGCGCGGCGGGATCGTGGACGAGGCGGCGCTGGCCTCCGCGCTCAAGGAGGGCCGCGTCGCGGGCGCGGGCCTGGATGTGTACGCGAAGGAGCCGTGCACGGACTCGCCGCTGTTCGAGTTCGACCAGGTCGTCTGCACCCCGCACCTCGGCGCGTCCACGGACGAGGCGCAGGAGAAGGCGGGCATCGCCGTCGCCCGTTCGGTGCGCCTCGCGCTCGCCGGTGAGATGGTGCCGGACGCGGTCAACGTCCAGGGCGGAGTCATCGCCGAGGACGTCAAGCCGGGACTGCCGCTCGCCGAGAAGCTCGGCCGGATCTTCACCGCCCTGGCGGGCGAGGTCGCGGTCCGCCTCGATGTCGAGGTGTACGGCGAGATCACCCAGCACGACGTCAAGGTGCTCGAACTGTCCGCGCTCAAGGGCGTCTTCGAGGACGTCGTCGACGACACCGTGAGCTATGTGAACGCGCCGCTGTTCGCGCAGGAGCGCGGTGTCGAGGTCCGGCTGACGACGAGTTCGGAGTCCCCGGACCACCGCAATGTCGTCACCGTCCGCGGCACGCTCTCGGGCGGCGAGGAGGTCTCGGTCTCCGGCACGCTGGCCGGTCCCAAGCACCTCCAGAAGATCGTCGCGATCGGCGAGTACGACGTCGACCTGGCACTCGCGGACCACATGATCGTTCTGCGGTACGAGGACCGTCCGGGCGTCGTCGGCACGGTCGGCCGGATCCTCGGCGAGGCGGGCCTGAACATCGCGGGCATGCAGGTCTCGCGCGCGGAGGAGGGCGGCGAGGCGCTCGTCGTGCTGACCGTGGACGACGACGTACCGCAGTCGGTGCTGACGGAGATCTCGGAGGAGATCGGCGCGGCGTCGGCGCGTTCGGTGAACCTGACCGACTGAGCTCCGCCGACTGAGCCGCGTCGGTTGTGGGCTAGAGCCGTGCGGCTTTCAGTGCCATGTGCAGCAGCAGCCGGTCCTCGCCCTCCGCGAGGTCGAGGCCGGTGAGCTGTGCGACACGCGAGAGACGGTAGTAGAGCGTCTGGCGGTGGATCCCGAGCGCCGCGGCCGTACGCCCCGCCTGGCCCGCACAGTCGAGGAACACCTCGGCGGTGCGGGCCAGTTCCGCGTGTACGGGGGCGAGCAGTTGGCGTACGGCGGGGTCGGGCGCCTGGCCCGGGGGCAGCGCCGTCAGCATGCGGTACGGGCCGATGGCCGACCACTCGGCGACCGGTCCCAGCCCGGCCCTGGCCTTGGCCGCGCGGGCCGCGGCAGCCGCCTCCGCCCAGGCGGTGTTGAGCTCGGCGAGGCCCCGGCGGGGGGCCGCCACCCCGGCCGTCGCCGTATCGCCGCCGACGGCGGTGCGGAGCCGGTTCGCCATGGTGAGCGCGGGCGAGAGGGCATCGGGGGAGCGGAGCCGTACGAGGACGGCGAGGGCGTGCGGGGCGGCTTCGCCGCCGAAGTCGGCGTAGCCGACGTAGTCACCGTGGGGGAGTGCCGGGGCGCCGCCGGTTCGGCGGAGGGCGCTGCGGCCGCTGCGGTCCTCGCCCGAGAGGGCGCTGCCGCCCGCCGGGGTGCCGGTGGAGGCGCCGCCTTCCGCGCGCCCCGCCCCACGCCGTGCCGAGGCGTCGGCTCGGCTGCGGGCGCTTCGGTCGTCCCCCGAGGAGGCGCGCCCGCCCGCAGGGGCGCCAGTGCCGGCGCCGCCTTCCGCGCGCCCCACCCCCCACGGCACCGTGCACACCGCCGCCACCCCCGGCAGCGCCCGCGCCGACGGAGCCTCGTCCTCCCGCCACCCCGGCACGCACACCACCGCGTGCAGCCCCTCCGCCTCCCCGCCGCCCAGCGCCGAGCGGAACGCCGCCACCGCCATGTCGTACTGCCAGCCGCGCTCCGCCGTGAGCACCGCGCGGAACTCCCGCGACAGATCCGTGCCCGCCCGCTCCGCGTCCGCCAGCAGCACGCCGATGCGCTCGGCCACCCCCATCGCCGCCGCCAGCCGCTCCCGCGTCGGCTCCGGCTCGCCAGGACCGGCGTCCAGCAGCCATACGTAACCGAGCACGACGCCCCGATGGCGTACGGGCAGACAGATCCGCCCCCGGAAGATCCCCACCTCCGGCGCCGCCGGAATACGCACAGGACCCGTCGCGCGGGCGATGCCGAACCCCTCGAACCAGGCGCGGACGGCCGGAGTGGACTTCCGGGTCAGGATCGAGCGCGTCCTGACCGGGTCGAGCGTCGTCTCGTCGAAGTCGCCGCTGTCGTGCGCGCCGAAGGCGATCAGGCCGAAATCCCGGTTCTCCAGCGTCGCCGGGGCGGCGAGCAGCGCCGAGATCTCATCCACCAGCTCCTGGTAATCGTCCTTCACCCGGACATTCTCCCACCCCTTCAGACATATGTCTGAGATCCGGGCCACGAATGCGTGACAGCTGTCGATGGCAGGCCAACGGAGCGATCCTTAAGTTTCACGGTGGTTCTTCGTGCCGTTCCGCGCCGTACGGGTTCGGCCGGCTTTGTTTCGTACTCTCCGTGGAGGTCCCCGTGCTGGGTCCCGTGATCCTCGCCGCATCGCGCAGCGACAAGATGCGCCGAGCCGTCTCGGCCGCCCCGGTCACCAAATCCGTGGTGCGCCGGTTCATCGCCGGGGAGACGGTCCAGGAGACGATGCCGGTCGTCCAGGACACGGCCGACCGCGGTCTTGAGGTCACCCTCGACGTCCTCGGCGAGGACATCACCGACCCGGGCGAGGCGCTGCGCGCCCGCGACGCCTACCTGGAGCTGGTCGAGGCGCTCACCCCGCTGGAGCTCGGCCCCCGCGCCGAGCTGTCGGTGAAGCTCTCCGCCTTCGGGCAGGCGCTCCCCGGCGGTCACGACCTGGCCCTGAAGAACGTCACGGCGGTGGTCGAGGCCGCGGCCGAGATCGGCACCACGGTCACCCTCGACATGGAGGACCACACCACCATCGACTCGACGCTCGCGATCCACGCCGAGCTCCGCGAGCGCTACCCGCAGACCGGCGCCGTCGTCCAGTCGTACCTCTTCCGCACCGAGGACGACTGCCGTGCGCTGGCCGCCGCCGGTTCGCGCGTACGGCTGGTGAAGGGCGCGTACGAGGAGCCCGCGACCGTCGCGTACCAGGTCAAGGCCGAGGTCGACCGGGCGTACGTCCGTTGCCTGAAGATCCTGATGGAGGGCGAGGGCTACCCGATGGTCGGCTCGCACGACCCGCGGATCATCGCCATCAGCCAGGAGCTCGCCCGCCGCGCCGGTCGCAAGCCCGCCGAGTACGAGTTCCAGATGCTGTACGGCATCCGGGAGGCCGAGCAGCAGCGCCTCGCCGCCGATGGTCACCGGATGCGCGTCTACATCGCGTACGGCACCGACTGGTACGGCTATTTCATGCGCCGCCTCGCGGAGCGGCCCGCCAACCTCGCGTTCTTCCTGCGTTCGCTGGTCAGCCGCGGCTGATCCCCCCATTGGCCACCTGACCCACTGATTTAAGGAGTTCGCCCATCATGGACGCTGTGACCCAGGTTCCCGTGCCGGTCAACGAGCCGGTGCACTCCTACGCCCCCGGCAGCCCCGAGCGCACCCGCATCGAGGCCCGCCTCAAGGAGCTGTCCGAGAACCCGATCGAGCTGCCGATGACGATCGGCGGCGTACGGCGGATGGGCGGCGGCGAGCGCTTCGACGTCGTACAGCCGCACAACCACAAGGCCGTCATCGGTACGTTCGCAGGCGCGACCCAGCAGGACGCGCAGGACGCGATCGACGCCGCGCTCGCCGCCGCGCCCGCGTGGCGCGCCATGTCCTTCGACGACCGCGCCGCGATCATCCTGCGCGCCGCCGAGCTGCTGGCGGGCCCGTGGCGCGAGACGCTCGCCGCGTCCACCATGCTCGGCCAGTCCAAGACCGTGCAGCAGGCCGAGATCGACACGCCCTGCGAGCTGGTCGACTTCTGGCGCTTCAACGTCAAGTACGCCCGTGACCTGCTCGCCGAGCAGCCGGTGGCCAACTCTCCGGGTGTGTGGAACCGGCTGGACCACCGGCCGCTTGAGGGCTTCGTCTACGCGATCACGCCCTTCAACTTCACCGCGATCGCGGGCAACCTGCCCACCGCCCCCGCCCTCATGGGCAATGTGGTGATCTGGAAGCCCTCCCCGACGCAGACGCACGCCGCCGTGCTGCTGATGCGGCTGCTGGAGGAGGCAGGCCTGCCCAAGGGCGTGATCAACCTGCTGACGGGCGACGGCATCGCCGTCTCCGAGGTGGCCCTGAACCACCCCGAGCTCGCGGGCATCCACTTCACCGGCTCGACCAAGACCTTCCAGCACCTGTGGAAGACGGTCGGCAACAACATCGAGAAGTACCGCTCCTACCCGCGGATCGTCGGTGAGACGGGCGGCAAGGACTTCGTCGTCGCCCATCCGAGCGCCGACCACGCGGTCCTGAAGACCGCGCTCACCCGCGGTTCCTTCGAGTTCCAGGGCCAGAAGTGCTCCGCGTCCTCGCGGGCGTACGTCCCCGCCTCGATCTGGAACTCCGGCTTCAAGGAGGAGTTCGCGGCCGAGGTCGACGGCCTGAAGATGGGTGACGTCACCGACCTGTCGAACTTCATGGGCGCCGTGATCGATCAGCGTGCCTTCGCGAAGAACAAGGCCGCGATCGACCGCGCCGCCGCCGACCCGACCTGCACGATCGTCGCGGGCGGCACGTACGACGACTCGGTCGGCTACTTCGTCCGCCCGACGGTCGTGGAGTGCTCGGACCCGGCCAACGAGGTCTTCACGACCGAGTACTTCGGCCCGTTCCTGGCCATCCACGTCTACGAGGACGAGCAGTACGACGCCATGCTGGAGCAGATGGAGTCGGCGTCGGCGTACGCGCTCACCGGCGCGGTCATCGCGAGCGACCGCGCGGCGGCGGCGCACACGATGGAGAAGCTGCGGTACGCCGCGGGCAACTTCTACATCAACGACAAGTGCACCGGCGCGGTCGTCGGCCAGCAGCCCTTCGGCGGCGGGCGCGCGTCCGGGACGAACGACAAGGCGGGCGCTCCGCAGAACCTGATGCGCTGGACGCTGACCCGCGCGATCAAGGAGACGCTGGTCGCGCCGACGGACTACGGGTACCCGCACATGGGGTGACCGCTGCCCACTCCAGTACCGCCCCCGCCCGGCCTCCACGCGCCGGACGGGGGCGGTCTGCGTTCGCGGATCTATGGTTGCTGGAGTTGTGTAACTCTCAAGCGACTCACAGCCTTCTCCTGGGAGGCGTACAGGCCGGTTTCCTACCGTCGGCCTCATCCGTCGCACAGAATGAAGACAAGGCAGGCATCCCATGAGCGAAGAACTCCACGACCACGACAGAGGTCTCTGCTTCGACCTCCCCACGCTCGGCCGCCGCGGGATGATCCGCATGCTGGCGGGCGCGAGCCTGGTCCCGCTGGTGGGCTGCACCAACGACGACTCCGGCGCGTCCGCCGCCACCTCCTCGGCCTCTTCTCCGGCCTCCTCTTCCGCCGCCGTGGGCGCGAGCTGCGAGACGATCCCGACCGAGACGGCGGGCCCCTTCCCCGGCGACGGCTCGAACGGCGTCAACGTCCTCAAGGAGAGCGGCGTGGTGCGCAGCGACATCACTTCGAGCTTCGGAACGGCCTCAGGCAAGGCCGAGGGCATACCGCTGACGATCACCCTCACGGTCGTCGACGCGGCTTCCGGCTGTGGCACCCCCAAGCCCGGCGCGGCCGTCTATCTGTGGCACTGCGACCGGGACGGCAACTACTCCCTCTACTCCGACGGCGTCACCGAGGAGAATTACCTGCGCGGCGTCCAGGAGGCCGACGCCAAGGGGCAGGTGACCTTCAAGTCCATCTTCCCCGCCTGTTATACGGGCCGCTGGCCGCACATCCACTTCGAGGTGTACGGCAGCCTGGACGACGCCACCGCCGCCGAGTCCATCACCACCACCTCGCAGCTCGCCCTGCCGGAGGACGTCTGCGACGCGGCGTACGCGACCGACGGCTACAGCAGCAGCGTGCGGACCCTGGGTGAGGTCTCCCTGGACTCCGACAACATCTTCAGCGACGGCTCGGACCAGCAGATGGCGACGATGACGGGCAGCGTCGATCAGGGTTACACCGCGACCCTCCAAGTGGCGGTCTGACGGGTTCAGGAAGCGGGCAGGAGGGCGGGTTCAGGAGGCGCGGAGGGTGCCGCGGAGGACCGCGACGGCTTGGGCGATGGCCGCCTCGGCGGCGTGCGTGCCGCGAAGGGCGTTGAGCATGACGAAGTCGTGGATGATGCCCTGGTAGCGGACGGCGGTAACGGCGACGCCGGCTTCGCGGAGCTTGTTCGCGTACGCCTCGCCCTCGTCGCGCAGGACATCGGCCTCGGCGGTGATGACCAGGGCCGGGGGCAGCCCGGTGAGCTGTTCCGCAGTGGCGCGCAGCGGGGAGGCGGTGATCTCGGCGCGCTGTTTATCGTCCGTCGTGTACTGGTCCCAGAACCACTGCATGGCGTCGCGGCGCAGGAAGTAGCCGGTGGCGAACTGCTCGTAGGAACCGGTGTCGAAGTTCGCGTCGGTGACCGGGTAGAAGAGGACCTGCCCCGCGAAGGACACGTCGCCGCGCTCCTTGGCCATGAGGGTGAGGGCGGCGGCCATGTTGCCGCCGACGGAGTCTCCGGCGACGGCGAGACGCGTACCGTCCAGGCCCTTGTCCGCGCCCTGGGTGACGACCCACTGGGCGACGGTGTAGCCCTGCTCGATGGCGACGGGGTAGCGGGCCTCCGGCGAGAGGTCGTACTCGGGGAAGACGACGGCCGCGCCCGTGCCGACAGCGAGTTCGCGCACCAGGCGGTCGTGGGTGTGGGCGTTGCCGAAGACCCATCCGGCGCCGTGGAGGTAGAGGACCACGGGAAGGGGCCCGGTGGCGCCGGTGGGTTTGACGATGCGGGCGCGGATCGATCCGGTGGGACCGCCGGGAACGGTGATCCACTCCTCGTCGGCATCGGGCTTGGCCATCTCGCCGGACTGGACCTCGTCGACGGTCCTGCGGCCCTCGGCGGGGCCGAGGTCGAAGAGGTACGGGGGGTTGGCGGTGGCCTCGGCGAAGGCGGCGGCGGCTGGTTCCAGGACGGGCTGGACGGGCTGGACGCGGGCGGCGGTGCTGGCCATGACGTACTCCTTTGGACAGGGCGGCTTGGAGATCAGGGGGCAGGGTCAGACGGCGATGCGGCGTTCGTCGGGCCGGATCGGGAGGTCATTGATGCTGGCGTAGCGCTTGCGCATCAGACCGTTGGCGGCGAACTCCCAGTTCTCGTTGCCGTAGGCGCGGAACCACTGCCCGTCGGCGTCGTGGTACTCGTACTCGAAACGTACGGCGATCCTGTTGCCGTCGCAGGCCCACAGCTCCTTGCGGAGCCGGTAGCCGAGCTCGCGCTCCCACTTGCCGGTGAGGAACTCGACGATCTCCTCACGGCCCTTGAGGAACACGTCCCGATTGCGCCATTCGGAGTCCTTGGTATAGGCGAGGGCGACCTTCTCGGGGTCGCGGGTGTTCCAGGCGTCCTCGGCGAGCTGGACCTTGCGCTGCGCGGTCTCGGTGGTGAACGGCGGGACGGGCGGGCGGGCCTCGGTCATAGGAGTCTCCTCTGCGACGCCGACGAAGAGAACGATCGTTCTCCACGTTGTGCGCTACTGTAGGAGAACGATGGTTCTCGCGCAAGCGCGGTAAGGAAGGACGCCCGGCTGTGGACGCGGCAACGGCGAAGGAACGGGTCCTCGAAGCGGCCGAAGAGCTCTACTACCGCCGCGGCGTGCAGACGGTCGGCATGGACGCGGTCCGCACCGCCTCCGGTGTCTCCCTCAAGCGGCTCTACCAGCTCTATCCGTCCAAGAACGACCTGATCGAGGCGTATCTGCGCCGCCGCGACGCCCGTCTGCTGTGCCGGCTGGCGGAGTACGTCGACGCCGCGCCGGCGGCCGAGCCCGGGGACCGGGTCCTGACGGTCTTCGACTGGCTGCACGAGTGGTTCAGCGAGCCGGACTACCGGGGCTGCGCCTTCATCAACGCCTACGGCGAACTCGGCGCCACCTCACCGGCCGTCGCCGCGGCGGCCCGCGCGCACAAAGAGGCCTTCCAGCGCTATCTGACCGGCCTGGTCGCCGCCGCGGGTCTGCCCGCCGTGCTGGCCGGGCACCTCGCGCTCCTCGTCGAGGGGGCCATCACTACGGCCGCGATCTTCTGCACCCCCGAACCGGCACGCCAGGCAGGGGAAGCCGCCCGCGTGCTGTTGGCCGCCTCCCGCGAGGTCTGACCCTGGTCGGGCGCAAGAAGGCCCTGCGAGAGTGACTCGTATGAACCAGCCGCCTCCGCGCACTGCCCACACCTCCCAGCTCTCCGCTGCCGAACTGGCCGAAGTCCGCGCCCTGCTGGACGACGCCTTCGAGGGCGACTTCGGCGACGAGGACTGGGATCACGCGCTCGGCGGCATCCACGCCCTGGCGCGTGACGAGAAGGGACTCGCCGCGCACGGCAGTGTGATCATGCGGCGGGTGGAGCACCAGGGCCGTTCGTACCGCGTCGGCTATGTCGAGGCGCTGGCGGTGCGCGCCGACCGTCGCAGGCAGGGGCTCGGCGGCCTGGTGATGGCCGAGCTGGAGCGGGTGATCGACCGGGCGTACCACTTCGGTGCGCTCTCCGCGTCCGCTGACGGCGCGGCCCTCTACCGGGCCCGCGGCTGGCTGCTGTGGGCGGGCCGCATCGAGGCGCACGGCCCCCAGGGCGCCGTCCGGCTTCCGGACGAGGAGGACTCCACCTACCTGTGGGCCGGAGCTCGCGGGACGCTGCCCGCGCCGCCCGCCGCGCTGGCCTTCGACTGGCGCGACGGGGACGTGCTGTAGCGGATGTGCTGTAGCGGCAGCCAACCGGAGCTCGGAGCGCCCTGGCGTCGGCCGGAAGCCGAGAAGCCGAGAAGGGGAGAAGGCGAGCGCGCCGATTTGTACGTCGAATCCATGCTCCCGGTGCAGGGCAGCGCCCGCCCCGGAATGGGCGGGGCCAGGAGTGGCTGCCGAAAGCGACCGTTCAGGCCGAGGACGACGGAGCGGTGCTCTCGTTGGTGAGCAGTGGTTTCGGCATGGCGGTGATGCCGCAGCTGTTCCTCACCGGAGCACTCGCCGGAGCACCGCACGCCATCGAGATCACCGATCTCGGACCGGAGCGCCCGACCCGCTCCATCGGCTACGTCACCACCCCTGAGCCGGCCCGCACGGTCGCCGTCCGCGCCCTGATCCGGGAACTCAGAGCCCTCTCCCGGTGATCACCGTCTCAGATAGTAGGAAGTCCGAGTAATGAGGCGACACGGCCACGCACCCTGTCCTAGCTTGGTAGAAGCCGAACGTCTCGCTCGACCCAGCGAATGGCGGTTGTGAGCACGTGCCCCTGCGCAGGCAATCCCTGCGGCACCCGCTCTCCGCCCCTTCCGGCCCCTGAAATCACCGGATCTCAAGGAGTCGATCACCATGCCCGAGACGACCTCACGCTCACGCCGCGTCCGCCACGTCCCCCGTACGAGTACGAGCGAGTCCGACCGCAAGAACGCCGCCGCCGCTCTGCAGCGCGCCCTCGACCGCAGGGACAACGGCGGCTCCACAGGCCACTGACCACTGATTGCTGACCACTGAGGTCAACACCGGCGAGGGACCTTCGTCCAAATATTGGACTGCCATGTCATGTGGTGGGACGCAGAGTTAGGGTGCCGATATGTCTCGCAGCCTGAATCTCGCAGTGATCCCCGGTGACGGCATCGGCCAGGAGGTCGTGGCCCAGGCTCTCAAGGTCCTCACGGCCGTCCTCCCGCAGGACGTGAAGCTGGAGACCAAGGAGTACGACCTCGGCGCCCAGCGCTGGCACCGCACCGGAGAGACCCTCCCCGACGCGGAGCTCGAAGCCCTCAAGCACCACGACGCGATCCTGCTCGGCGCCATCGGCGACCCCTCCGTGCCGTCCGGCGTACTGGAGCGCGGGCTGCTGCTGAAGCTGCGCTTCGTCTTCGACCACTACGTCAACCTGCGTCCGTCGAAGCTGTTCCCCAACACGGCCACCCCGCTGGCGGGCCGCCCCGACATCGACTTCGTGGTCGTCCGCGAGGGCACCGAGGGCCCGTACACCGGCAACGGCGGCTCCCTGCGCACCGGCACCCCAGCCGAGGTCGCCACCGAGGTCAGCGTCAACACGGCGTACGGCGTCGAGCGCGTCGTCCGTGACGCGTACGAGCGGGCCAACGCCCGCCCCCGCAAGAAGCTGACGCTGGTCCACAAGACCAACGTCCTCGTCTACGCGGGCCACCTCTGGAAGAACATCTTCGACCGGGTCGGCCAGGAGTACCCCGAGGTCACCACGGACTATCTGCACGTCGACGCCGCGACGATCTTCTTCGTCACCCAGCCCGAGCGCTTCGACGTCATCGTCACCGACAACCTCTTCGGTGACATCCTCACCGACCTCGCCGCTGCCGTGACCGGCGGCATCGGCCTGGCCGCGTCCGGCAACATCAACCCGACGGGGACCTTCCCGTCGATGTTCGAGCCCGTCCACGGCTCCGCGCCCGACATCGCGGGCACGGGCAAGGCCGACCCGACGGCGGCGATCCTCTCCGTCGCCCTCCTGCTGCGCCACCTCGGCTTCGAGGCCGAGGCCGTGCGCGTCGAGAAGGCCGTCTCCGCCGACCTCGCGGAGCGCGACGGCGCCACCCCTCGTACGACCGACGAGATCGGCGACGTGCTCGCGGTACGAGTAGCGAACTGACCCTGCCGCTTTCATACAGCCGCCGGGTCGCACAAGCGCCCGGCGGCTGCGGCTTTTCCTGTGCGGTCTCCGGGTGTCACCATCAATCCTGGACCGCACTCACCCCGTCTTCTGCCCGTTTCTTCCGCAGCGCCCGCGAGCGATAATACGAACGCGGGCCGCGGCAAGCGGGAAAGCTCGGACGTCCTAGCACTTACAGCAGCGGCGTGAGCGCGGTCCGTCACTATCAACCGGTGAAGGACAAGCATTCATGACGACGCCCACGATCGAGCTCAAGCCCTCCGCGCATCCGTTGTCCGACGCCGAGCGCTCGGCGATCCTGGCCAACCCCGGATTCGGCCGCCACTTCACCGACCACATGGTGACGATCAAGTGGACGGAGGGTCGCGGCTGGCATGACGCCCAGCTCGTTCCGTACGCGCCGCTGGCCATCGACCCGGCCAACATGACCCTGCACTACGCGATCGAGATCTTCGAGGGCCTGAAGGCCTACCGCCGCCCCGACGGCTCGGTCGCCACCTTCCGCCCCGAGGCCAACGCCGCGCGCTTCCAGAAGTCCGCCCGCCGCCTCGCCATGCCGGAGCTGCCGATCGAGACCTTCATCGAAGCCTGTGACGTGCTGGTCCAGCAGGACAAGGCATGGGTCCCCGCCCACGGCGGGGAGGAATCCCTCTACCTGCGCCCCTTCATGATCGCGAACGAGGTCGGTCTCGGTGTGCGGCCCGCCAACGAGTACCTCTTCATCGTCATCGCCTGCCCGGCCGGCGCGTACTTCCCCGGCGGCGTGAAGCCGGTCTCGGTCTGGCTCTCCGAGAACTACGTCCGCGCCGTCCCCGGCGGCATGGGCGACGCCAAGACCGGCGGCAACTACGCGGCCTCCCTTCTTGCCCAGGCCGAGGCGGCCGAGAAGGGCTGCGACCAGGTCGTCTGGCTCGACGCCCTGGAGCACAAGTGGGTCGAGGAAATGGGCGGCATGAACCTGTACTTCGTGTATGGGGACCGGATCGTCACCCCGGAGCTGACGGGTTCGCTGCTCGCGGGGATCACCCGTGACTCGCTTCTCACGCTCGCCAAGGACCTCGGTTACGAGGCCGAGGAGGGCCGCATCTCCACGGACCAGTGGCAGCGCGACACCGAGAACGGCACGCTCACCGAGGTCTTCGCCTGCGGCACGGCCGCCGTCATCACCCCGGTCGGCTCGGTCAAGTCCATGGGCGGGGACTGGACACAGGGCGACGGTCAGCCGGGCGAGGTGACGATGAAGCTGCGCAAGGGGCTGCTCGACATCCAGACCGGCGTCGCCGAGGACCCGCACGGCTGGATGCACCAACTCGGCTGAGTGCGGGGCTGATTGCCGATGCCCACTGGTCGCCCACTGGTCGGGGCCGACGCGCTCCGGCCAGTGGGGATCAGATAGAACATAGGGGTGAACGAGACGCTCCGCGCGGCGGCTGCCGCATGACGCCACCCGCCCCCCGCCGCCGTAACATCGCGCCGCCCCGTGAATCCGTCCTCGCCGCCGCCATGGCCACCATCGCGGGGCACGGCCTGGACGGGCTGACCATGGCCGGGCTCGGCCGCGAGGTCGGAATGAGCAGCGGGCATCTCCTCTACTACTTCCGCACCAAGGACGAACTGCTCCTGCGGACCCTCGAATGGAACGAGGGCCGTCTCGGCGTTGAGCGCGGATCCTTACTTTCCCAGCAGGCGCCCGCCGCCGAGCGGCTCGACTTGTACGTAGCCCTGTACGTCCCCGAGGGGCCCGGCGATCCGCAGTGGGCGCTCTGGCTCGAAGTCGTCAACCGCTCGCAGAGCGCGGACGCCGATGCGCTCGCCCGCCAGGCGGCCATCGAGGACGCCTGGCACCAGGATCTGGTGGCGCTGCTCGCCGACGGGATCTCGCGCGGGGAGTTCCGGCTGGTGGACGCCGACCGGTTCGCGGCGCGGTTGCGGGCGCTGCTGGATGGTTTCAGCGTCCCTGTGGCGGTCGGCCTCCCGGGCACCGGACGTACTCAAGCGATTGCCCACGTAAGGGAGTTCCTGGACGACTCGCTCCTGAACCCGGTCCCGTCGGTGTTGGAGGAGCTGGGGTTCGGGGGCAGCGCCCCCGACAAGGGCCCGCTCGCATCGTGAGACCCCGCTCCCGCGCGCCGGACCCCTGTGGCAGACTGCCGGCGTGCTTACGTTCGCCATGATTATGGGCAGCAAGCGCGCCGGTCCTCAGTGATCGCCTCGTCCCACCAGTGACGACGTGACCACCGTGCCCCAGACCCGCGCGTAAACCTCTCGCACCCGCGAGGGGTTTTTTCGTTTTCCGGCCCCACCCCGGCCGGGCGAACCGCGCGATGATGGGGGCAAGTGGAGCCAGTAATTCCGGAGCCACTCATCCGACAGGAGTCAACACCGCCATGACCACACACGCCACGGACACGGAGACCGACGACGGCTTCCATGTCTTCGACACGACGCTGCGCGACGGCGCGCAGCGCGAGGGCATCAACCTCACCGTCGCGGACAAACTGACCATCGCCCGCCACCTGGACGAATTCGGCGTGGGGTTCATCGAGGGCGGCTGGCCCGGCGCGAACCCGCGGGACACGGAGTTCTTCGCCCGCGCCCAGCAGGAGATCACCTTCCGCAACGCCCAGCTCGTCGCCTTCGGCGCCACCCGCCGCCCGGGCGCCAAGGCCTCCGAGGACCCGCAGGTCAGGGGGCTTCTTGAGTCGGGTGCCCCGGTGATCACCCTGGTCGCGAAATCGCACGACCGGCATGTGGAACTGGCGCTGCGCACCACGCTGGAAGAGAACCTGGAGATGGTCCGCGACACCGTCTCGCACCTGTGCGAGCAGGGCCGCCGGGTGTTCGTGGACTGTGAGCACTTCTTCGACGGTTACCGCGCCAACCCCGAGTACGCCAAGTCCGTCGTCCGTACGGCGGCCGAGGCGGGCGCGGACGTGGTCATCCTCTGTGACACCAACGGCGGCATGCTGCCCGCGCAGATCCAGGCCGTCGTCTCCACCGTCCTCGCGGACACCGGCGCCCGCCTGGGCATCCACGCGCAGGACGACACCGGCTGCGCCGTCGCCAACACCCTGGCCGCCGTGGACGCGGGCGCGACCCATGTGCAGTGCACCGCGAACGGCTACGGCGAGCGGGTCGGCAACGCGAACCTCTTCCCGGTCGTGGCCGCGCTGGAGCTCAAGTACGGCAAGAAGGTCCTCCCTGAGGGCGCGCTCGCCGAGATGACCCGGATCTCGCACGCCATCGCCGAGGTCGTCAACCTCAGCCCCTCCACCCACCAGCCGTACGTCGGCGTCTCGGCGTTCGCCCACAAGGCCGGACTGCACGCCTCCGCGATCAAGGTCGACCCGGATCTGTACCAGCACATCGACCCCGAGCGGGTCGGCAACACCATGCGGATGCTCGTCTCCGACATGGCCGGACGCGCGTCCATCGAGCTCAAGGGCAAGGAGCTCGGCGTTGAGCTCGGAGACGACCGCGAGCTCGTCGGCCGCGTGGTCGAACGGGTCAAGGAACGCGAGCTCCGGGGCTACACGTACGAGGCGGCCGACGCGTCCTTCGAGCTGCTGCTGCGTGAGGAGGTGGAGGGCAGGGCCCGTTCCTACTTCCGTACGGAGTCGTGGCGGGCGATCGTCGAGGACCGGCCGGACGGTACGCACGCGAATGAGGCGACGGTGAAGCTGTGGGCGAAGGGCGAGCGCATCGTCGCGACGGCGGAGGGGAACGGGCCGGTCAACGCGCTGGACCGGGCGCTGCGGGTGGGGTTGGAGAAGATCTATCCGCAGCTCGCGAAGCTGGAGCTGGTGGACTACAAGGTCCGCATCCTGGAGGGTCGTCATGGGACGGAGTCCACGACGCGGGTGCTTGTCACGACGAGCGACGGGGGCGGGGAGTGGGCGACGGTGGGGGTGGCGGAGAACGTGATCGCGGCGTCGTGGCAGGCGCTGGAGGACGCGTATACGTATGGGTTGCTGCGGGCGGGGGTTGAGCCGGCGGAGTAGCTCGCCTGCGGCGGGCCTTAACTGGGGGCTCCGCCCCCAGACCCCCGGTCCTCAATCGCCGGACGGGCTTGAATTGCCGGGCCACCGGCAACCTGAGCCCCGCTGGCGATTGAGGCGCTGGGGGTCCCCCCACGCCCGCCAGGGCGTAGGGGGCGGGGTTCGGGGGCAGGGCCCCCGACAAGGGCCCACGCCGTACCCCGAACGCTGGCCGAAATTCGCTCCCCGAACGTGTCCGAAAATGCCTCATTCGGGTAGCGTCAAAGTATGAAGACCAGGCTGCTCACCGCACTGTCCGGTCTGCTCCTCGCCCTCTCGGCGACCGCCGTCGGCGCGGCCGCACCCACGGCCGGAGCCCCCGCCGCCACCGGACCCGAGACCGTGGCCGAAGCGTTCGAGGACGGCCCGGTCTACGTCGACCCGCGCGCCTCCACGCAGCTCTCGCCGAGCGAGGCGAATGCGCTCGCCGACAAGATCGAGGACGCCGACAAGCCGCTCTTCGTCGCGGTGCTGCCCACCGGCTCCGAGTTCCCCGAAAACACCGTTCTGCAGAACATCCGCGCCCAGACCGGGATTACCGGCCTCTACGCCATCCGCCTCGGCGACGGCTTCAACGCGGGCGCGGACAGCAGCGTCATGAGCGACAACGCGGTCGACAACCTGGTCACGGCGGTCAAGACGCCGGCGGGCGTCGACGCGGCCACCCAGCTCGACAACTTCGTGGACCAGGCACTGCCCCAGATTCGCGGCAGCGCCCCCGCCTCCTGGGACACCGGCGGCCCCGGTCCGGATGCCGACGCCGGCGCCCTGATCACGCTCGGCGCGGTCGCCGCCGCCGGTGGTGTGGGCGTGTACGCCGTCACCCGCCGCAACCGCCGCCAAAAGGCCGAGGCGGAGCGAGCAGCGCTCGATCGGCTGCGGGTGGTTGTGGACGAGGACATCACCGCCTACGGCGAGGAGCTGGACCGGCTCGACTTCCACCCCTCCGAGAAGGGCGCGGACGACGTGATGCGCGCCGATTATGAGCGCGCGCTCGACTCGTACGACAAGGCGAAATCCCTGATGGGGGCCGCCGAACACCCCAGCGACGTACGCGGGGTGACCCAGGCGCTGGAGGACGGCAGGTACTCGCTCGCGGTCCTGGACGCCCGCCGTACGGGCCAACCGGTGCCCGAGCGGCGCTCGCCCTGCTTCTTCGACCCGCGCCACGGACCCTCGGTCACCGACGTCTTGTGGTCTCCGCCCGGTGGAGCCACCCGCGACGTCCCCGTCTGCGCGGCCGACGCGGCGCGCCTGGAGGAGGGCGAGGACCCGATGGCCCGTACGGTCGAGACCGACTACGGCCGCCGCCCGTACTGGGAGGCAGGACCGGTGTACGGCCCCTGGGCGGGCGGCTACTTCGGTGGCGGGATCCTGCCGGGTCTGCTCATGGGCACGATGCTCGGCAGCATGCTCTCCACCCCGGCTTACGGCTCCGAGTACGGCGGCGGGGAGTTCACCGGCGGCGAGTACTCGGGCGCCGACTTCAACTCCTCCGACTTCGGAAGCGGTGGCGACTGGGGCGGCGGCGGGGACTTCGGCGGCGGCTTCTAGCGCTGTGCGCGGTCCACAGGGGCGGATATCGAATCTCTCACCGAAAGTGGCAAATCGCTACGGTTGGTAATTGATCGCGATTGTCCGTTTTGCTTATCTCTGCTTCATGTCAAAAAGAACGAGGCTCAGAGCCTTCGCCGCTGCCGCGCTCACCGCCGTCGTGGTGACCGCGGGCCCCCTGTCCGCTTCCGCCGACGGCGGTCCCGGCTCCGCCGAGACCGCCGAGACCCGTACTCCCGCACCCCTCTACAAGTCCGCGAAGGCCCTGTCCGGTCGCTACATCGTGACGCTCGAAACGAGCGCCAACGCGGAAGAGATGACGACCGGGCTCGGCGTGAAGCCGCTGTACTCGTACAAGTCGGCGCTGCGCGGCTTCGCCGCCGCGCTCAGCCCGGCCAAGCTCAAGGCCGTACGGGCCCTCCCGGGAGTCGCCTCCGTCGAGGAGGACGCCCAGGTCTCCGCCGTGAAGCCCACGCCCGCCGCCAGCGGCAAGCACGTACCGTCCGCCTCCTGGGGTCTTGACCGGATCGATCAGCGCGGTCTGCCGCTCGACGCCGAGTTCACGGTGAACGGGACCGGGCGGGGAGCCACCGCGTACATCCTCGATACCGGCATCGAGTACTCCCACAGCGAGTTCGAGGGGCGGGCCACGTACGGCTTCGACGCCATCGGCGACGGGCAGCGCGGCCAGGACTGCCACGGGCACGGCACACATGTCGCGGGCACGGTCGGCGGCAAGACGTACGGCGTGGCGCGCGAGGCCAATCTGGTGAGCGTGCGGGTCCTCGACTGTGAGGGCACGGGGACCTGGTCGAGCATCCTCGCCGGACTCGACTGGGTGTCCGCCCACGCCAGGCAGCCCGCCGTACTCAACGGCTCGCTCGGCGGCCCCAAGTCCACCGCCGTGAACGACGCCGCCAACGCGGTCGCGGCTGCCGGCGTCCTGCCGGTCGTCGCCGCAGGCAACGAGTCGTCGGACGCGTGCTCGGTCTCCCCGGCGTCGGCGGACCGCGCGGTCACCGTCGGCGCGTCCACCCGATCCGACCAGGAGAGCGACTTCTCCAACTTCGGGCCCTGCCTGTCGCTGTACGCGCCGGGCGCCTCCATCGTCTCCGCCAAGATGGGCGGCGGCAGCGTGGCCCTGAACGGCACCTCCATGGCCACTCCGCACGTCACGGGAATTGCTCTGCTCCGCCGGGCGAGCATGGCGACCGCGACACCGGCCGAGGTCGCCACCTGGCTCGGCGAGTCGTCGACCAAGAAGGCGCTGTCCGGCCTGGGTGAGGGGTCGCCCGACCAGCTCCTCTACACGGGCGGAAGCTGAGCCGACGAGCGCCCGCCCATGCCGTGGGGACGGCAGGGCGGGCACGCTCGTGAGCACGCTCGTGAGTGCGGGATGGTCAGGCTGCCGAGGCTGCGGCCCTGATCGCGGAGATGTCGAAGATCAGCTTGACCTTGTCGCTGAGCATCACGCCACCGGTCTCCAGCGCCGCGTTCCAGGTCAGGCCCCAGTCGGAGCGCAGGATCTGGGCGCTGCCCTCGAAGCCGACGCGCTCGTTCCCGTACACGTCCGTCGCGGAGCCGTTGAACTCCAGGTCGATGGTGACCGGGCGCGTGACGTCCTTGATGGTGAGGTCGCCGGTGATGCGGTAGTCCTCGCCACCGAGCTGCTCCGCCCGCGTCGAGCGGAACGTCATCTTCGGGAACTTCTCGGCGTCGAAGAAGTCGGCGCTGCGCAGGTGGCCGTCGCGGTCGGCCATACCGGTGTCGACGCTCGCGATCTGGATGTCGAGCTCGGCCGTGGACTGGGCGGGGTCGGAGCCGTCCAGGTGCAGGGTGCCCTGGAAGTCGGTGAAGGAGCCACGGACGTTGGTGACCATGGCGTGGCGGACTGTGAAGCCGATGCTGGTGTGGGCCGGGTCAAGGGTGTAGTCGCCGGTCAGTGCGGCCAGCGCCGGGTCCACGGGCGCCGACCGGGAGATCGAGGTGACGGTGGCGGCGGGGGTCGTGGCGGCCGAGTCGTTGGTGGGCCT
Source organism: Streptomyces sp. NPDC052236 (assembly GCF_044548015.1). Taxonomy (NCBI): domain Bacteria; kingdom Bacillati; phylum Actinomycetota; class Actinomycetes; order Kitasatosporales; family Streptomycetaceae; genus Streptomyces; species Streptomyces sp. NPDC052236. The sequence continues at coordinate 240,243 of NZ_JBIUBL010000005.1, forward strand.
GCGGTTGAAAAGAGCCATGGCTGGGTCCTCGGGGTCGGAGCGGGCTGAAAAGGATCGGTGGTTCTTTAAACCTCAACAACATTGACCGTAGCTCTATCTATTTCGACCTTCAACAAATACTTCAGATGTTTCCAGGGATTGCCCACGACGTCCCCGAGGCCCTCTGGCGGACGCGCGTAGATCTCGGGCACCATCTCCTTGCCCCACCTGAGCCCACGTACGGGTGCCCGGCCGTTCCCCCATGCCGGCTGGGCACCCGTACGTGCCATTGAAGGCAGGAGCGTTGATGGCAGGGACGGCGCGTGCTAGACCAACGGGCAACCGGTCTACACCACTTCCGTTTCCGGAGGCTCCCGTGCAGCTGCCGTCCGCGTGGTCCCGCCGTACGTTCCTCGCCTCGGCGACGGGGGCCGGTGCGCTCGTACTCGCCGCCGCCTCCCACGCTCCCTCGGCGGCGGCGGCGGTGGTGGTGGCGGACGAGTTCGAGGCGCTGCGGCTCCGCTGGGTCGAGATCAGCCTCGGCACCGGCTACGACCCGGCCGCCGAGCCGTACGCCTCCAGCCTCGCCGAGACCGGAACCCTGGCCGCCGTATTCCGCGGGTCCATGGCCCCCGCCGATACGTCCCTGTGGCCCAACTACCCCTTTGATCCGCCCTCCGGCATCACCCAGAGCTACTACCGCCTGTGGACCATGACCCAGGCGTACGCCCAGCAGGGCACCGGCCTCACCGGCGACGCGGGGCTGCTGGCCGACATCCTCCTGGGCCTCGACCACGTCGCCGCGAGGATCTACAACCCCTCGACCACCCGCTACGGCAACTGGTGGGACTGGCAGATCGGCAGTCCGCGCCTGCTCATGGACATCGTCGCCGTCCTGTACGACCGGCTCAGCGAGACGCAGCGCGCCCAGGCCTTCGCCGCCGTCGACCACTTCATCCCCGACACGATGCTCGGCGACTACACCGGCACTTCCACTGGCGCCAACCGCGTCGACCTCTGCCGCTCCGTCGTCCTGCGCGGCCTGCTGGGCCGGGCCCCCGCCAAGCTCGCGCTGGCGCGCGACGCGCTCTCGCCCGTCTTCCCGTACGTCACCAGGGGCGACGGCCTCTACGCCGACGGCTCGTTCGTCCAGCACACCTGGGTCGCCTACTCCGGGACGTACGGACAGGTCATGCTCGACGGCCTCGGCCGTCTCTTCGCGCTCCTCGCGGGCTCGGCCTGGGCCGTCACCGACCCGAACCGGCAGATCATCCTGGACAGCGTCGAGCACGCGTACGCGCCCCTGATCTACGACGGGCTGATGATGGACAGCGTCAACGGCCGCGCCGTCAGCCGGGGCTTCCTCAGACACGACGAGCGCAGAGTCATGCGCAGCGACCACTTCCACGGGCAGGCGCTGATCGCGGCGATCGCGCTGCTCGCGGGCGGGGCGTCCGCCGCGGAGCGGGAGCGGTGGCATGCACGGATCAAGGGCTGGATCGAGCGGGACACGGTCACCCCGATCCTCACCAGCCGTCAGTTCGGGGTCGCTGACCTGTCCCGGCTGCACGCGGTCGCCGCCATGCCCGTGGCCGCCGCGCCCGAGCCGGTCGGGCATCAGCTCTTCGCCTCGATGGACCGGGCCGTGCACCGGGGGCCGGGGTGGGCCGCGAACATCTCGATGGCGTCGGAGCGGATCGCGTATTACGAATGCGGCAACGGCGAGAATCCGCGCGGCTGGCACACGGGTGCCGGAATGCTCTATTGGTGGGCGGGACGGCGCTCGGATCAGTACACAGACTGGTTCTGGCCGACCGTCGACCTCTACCGGCTGCCCGGGACCACTGTGTCCACGAAGCGACTGCCCGAACGGGCGGGCGGCGAATGGGGCGAGCCCAAGCCGGCCGCGCAGTGGGTGGGCGGCGCGAGCGACGGAGAGTACGCGGCGGTCGGCCAGCATCTGCTGGGCCTCGGCTCCACGCTCCAGGCGCGTAAGTCCTGGTTCTGCGTCGCGGACACGGTCATCTGCCTCGGCGCGGGCATTTCGGCGAGCGACGGCGTCCCCGTCGAGACCATTGTCGACAACCGCAGTCTCGGCGCGGACGGGACGAACGCTTTCACCGTCGAGAACCGGCCCCGGCCGCGCTGGGCCCATCTGGAGGGCCACGGCGGCTGGATCTTCCCCGGCGGCGGTACGCGCGCGCTCCGCACCCTGCGCGAGGACCGTACCGGCGCGTGGAACGACATCAACACCTCCGGCACCACCGATCGGGCCACCCGCCGCTACCAGACCCTCTGGCTCGACCACGGCACCGACCCGGCGGACGCCTCGTACGCGTATCTGCTGCTGCCGGGCGCGGGCCGCCGCGCCGTGACCGCCCGCGCCATGGACGAGCACTGGCTGCGGATCCTCGCCAATACCGGGGCGTGCCAGGCGGTGGCCGTCCGCTCGCTGGGACTGACCGCGGCGAACTTCTGGCAGGCCGGTACGGTGGGGCCGCTCACTGCAACGGCCCCGGCCAGTGCCCTCGTACAGAGCAATTGGCGCACCGCCTCGCTGCATATCAGCGAGCCGCCGCGTACCGGGGTGCCGCTGGAGATCACCTGGCACCACCCCGTGCGCCGGGTGACCAGCAAGGACGCGTCGGTCGAGGTGCTTGCCACGGGGCGTTCGCTGCGGCTGCGGATCGCAGGCGGGACCGCTGGGGCCACGCACCGGTGTGAGGTGGCTCTCAGCTGAATGGCTTGTTGACTCTCTACAAAGCTTTGGTGCTGTGAGCTGGTACTAAGGCTGCGACGCGGGAGGGTTCTGTGTGAGGCCGACAGGAGATCGACCCGGAGACTGTGAGGAGTTGACGGCAGGGTTTTCGCGCTCCGGTCCGTAGGGTTCAATGCATGACCGTTTTGGACGAGACCACCGGCGAGCCGAACGACGCGCGCGGGCGCGTCGCCGAGCTGCATGCCCTGCGCGAGGAGGCCCTGCGCGGGCCCAGCGACCGTGCGACCCAGGCGCAGCACGCGAAGGGCAAGCTGACCGCACGCGAGCGCATTGAGCTGCTGGTGGACGAGGGGTCCTTCCGCGAGGTCGAGCAGTTGCGGCGGCACCGGGCGACCGGGTTCGGCCTTGAGGCCAAGAAGCCGTACACGGATGGCGTGATCACTGGCTGGGGGACCGTCGAGGGCCGGACGGTCTTCGTCTACGCGCACGACTTCCGGATCTTCGGCGGCGCGCTGGGCGAGGCGCATGCCACGAAGATCCACAAGATCATGGATATGGCGATCTCGGCGGGCGCGCCGCTGGTGTCGCTGAACGACGGCGCCGGTGCGCGTATCCAGGAGGGCGTCAGCGCGCTTGCCGGGTATGGCGGGATCTTCCAGCGCAATACGCGAGCCTCTGGGGTGATCCCGCAGATCAGTGTGATGCTCGGCCCGTGTGCCGGTGGGGCCGCTTACTCGCCGGCGCTGACGGACTTCGTCTTCATGGTCCGCGAGACCTCGCAGATGTTCATCACCGGGCCCGATGTCGTCAAGGCCGTGACGGGTGAGGAAATCAGCCAGAACGGGCTCGGCGGCGCGGATGTGCACGCGGAGACCTCGGGCGTCGCGCACTTCGCGTACGACGACGAGGAGACCTGCATCGCGGAGGTCCGCTACCTGCTGGCGATGCTCCCCTCCAACAACCGCGAGAACCCGCCCACCGTCCACGCCGAGGACCCGGCCGACCGCCGCTCCGACATGCTGCTCGACCTGGTGCCGGCGGACGGGAACCGCCCGTACGACATGCACAAGGTCATCGAGGAGCTCGTCGACGAAGGCGACTACCTGGAGATCCACGAGCGCTGGGCCCGCAACATCATCTGCGCCCTGGCGCGGCTGGACGGACAGGTGGTGGGCATCGTCGCCAACCAGCCGCAGTCCCTGGCCGGTGTCCTGGACATCGAGGCGAGCGAAAAAGCCGCGCGTTTTGTGCAGATGTGCGACGCTTTTAATATTCCGATCATCACTCTTCTGGATGTGCCCGGGTTCCTGCCCGGTGTCGACCAGGAGCACGGTGGGATCATCCGGCACGGCGCGAAGCTGCTGTACGCGTACTGCAACGCCACCGTGCCGAGGATCTCGCTGATCCTGCGCAAGGCGTACGGAGGTGCGTACATCGTCATGGACTCGCAGTCCATCGGTGCGGACCTCACCTATGCCTGGCCCACCAACGAGATCGCGGTGATGGGCGCCGAAGGTGCCGCCAACGTCATCTTCCGCAGGCAGATCGCGGAGGCCGAGGACCCCGAGGCGATGCGTGTCCGCATGGTCAAGGAGTACAAGGCCGAGCTGATGCACCCGTACTACGCGGCGGAGCGCGGCCTGGTCGACGATGTGATCGACCCGGCGGAGACGCGCGGGGTGCTGATCGCATCGCTCGCGATGCTCCGCAACAAGCACGCGGATCTGCCCTCCCGCAAGCACGGAAACCCCCCGCAGTAACGCTGCGGAGAAACCGGAGACACGACAACGATGAGCACTTCTTCTCCTGCCGAGCACTCCTCCCCTTCTTCGGTGAATCCTTCGGTGAACTCTGTGACCTCGCTGTCCTCGCTGCTGCGCGTCGAAAAGGGCGACGCGGACGCGGAGGAGCTGGCCGCGATTACGGCGGTGCTGATGGTGCGCGCGTCGGCGCAGCCGGATGCGGCGCCGACGCGGAGGGGGCGCTCCACGGCGGGCTGGCGCCGGCTGGAGCGGCAGTCGGGCTTTCGGACGGCGCACAGCTGGCAGGGCTGAGGCGGGGGTGTGTTGCGGGGTGCGGGATGCGCCTGCGGCGGGCCTGTTCCCCACCCCGCCCTCCCCCTACTCCCCCTACGCCCTGAGGGCGTGGGGGGACCCCCAGCGCGGCGTGGGTGGGGGCACCTCCCACGCCGCGCTGGCGTAGGGGGAGTACCCCCATCCCGTAACTGGGGGCGCTGCCCCCAGACCCGCCCCCTACGCCCTGGCGGGCATGGGGGGACCCCCAGCTCCTCAATCGCCGGCCGGGCTGGATTTTCCAGCCTCGCCGGCATTTGAGGCGCGGGGTTCGGGGCGGAGCCCCGACAAGGGCCCGGGGGCAAATCAAGCCCCGCCGGCGATTGAGGCGTAGGGGGAGGGTTCGGGGGCAGCGCCCCCGACACGGGCCCGAGCGCCGGCAGGGTGAGGTCGAAGATCAGGGTGCGGCTCAGCACGCGTCCCGGGTTGCGCAGGAACAGTTCCAGCAGGGCGTACTCGGTCCGGGTCAGATCCAGCGGACGCCCGCCGCGCCGCGCCCGGCAGGCGGCGGTGTCCAGCTCCAGACCCGCGAAGCCCAGCACCTCCTGGTCGGCTCCGCTGCGGCGCAGCAGGGCGCGCAGGCGGGCCCGCAGCTCGTCCAGCGCGAACGGCTTGACCAGATAGTCGTCGGCCCCCGCGTCCAGGCCCGCGACCCGGTCGTCGACCAGGTCGCGGGCGGTGAGCATGAGGATCGGCGTACGGTCGCCGCGGGCCCGCAGCCGGCGGCACTTTCAGGCCGTTGGGCGCGGGCATGAGGATGTCCAGGATCACCACATCCTGGCGGGTCAGCGCCAGCTGCCCCAGGGCTTCGGCGCCGTCGGCCGCCTTCGCCACCTCGTAGCCGTCCCGGCCCAGGGCTCGTGCCAGTGAGCTCCTCACCGCCTCGTCGTCATCGACCACCAGCACACGCAGTGACATGTCCGCAGACTATGTGCGGGTCGTGAGAGTCCGATGAGAGCGAGGAACCTCTTGCTCAGCCGGACTTCTGCTGGAGGCCCGGACGGCCCGAATCTCCGTCGATCACGCAACTGACGCCCTTGGAGGGCTGCTTGGTGTGATTCTTTTCGGCCTTCGGCAGCGGCGGCGGGACCTCGCCTTTGGAACCCGTGAAGGTGGTGATCTTCTTACCCTCGACCTTGGTGGTGGTCTCCAGTTCGCCCGCCTGGGCACCCGTGGTGTGGGTGGTGATCTTGTCGCCGTCGACCTTGGTGGTCGTGACGGTCGCCCCGTCGCCCGGCTTCGGGCACTTGTCGCCGGACGCGCTCGACGCCGTACTCAACGCCGTACTGGAGGCCGTACTGGAGGCCGAGTCCGACGTCGCGGACGCGGATGCCGATCCGGCCAACGCGCCGACGGCGGCGAGGACCGCCACCACTGCCGCTGTGCGCTTCGTGTACTTCATCCCGTGTTCCTTTCGCTGTGCTGCAAGGACGAAGGACACGTTCCAGTGCGGACCTTCAGATCAACTCCTCAAGGACCTTGGAAAAACCTCAGAAGCCCCCGCGCTCCGTCAGGAGTGCGAGGGCTTCCGGGGGGCCGCGTGAGGGTGGGGCGGGTGCTACCGCAGGCGGGCCATCAGGGCGTGTTCGACGAGCGTGATCAGCGCGCTCTTGGCGTCCGCGCGGTGGCGGGCGTCGGTGGTGATGATCGGGGTGTCGGGGCCGATCTGGAGCGCCTCGCGTACCTCTTCGGGGTTGTACGGCTGGTGCCCGTCGAAGCCGTTGAGGGCGATGACGAAGGGCAGCCCGCTGTTCTCGAAGTAGTCGACCGCGGGGAAACAGTCGGCCAGCCTGCGGGTGTCGACCAGGACGACGGCGCCGATGGCGCCGCGGACCAGGTCGTCCCACATGAACCAGAAGCGGTCCTGTCCGGGGGTGCCGAACAGGTACAGGATCAGGTCCTGGTCCAGGGTGATACGGCCGAAGTCCATGGCCACTGTGGTGGTGGTCTTGTCTCCGGTGTGGGTGAGGTCGTCGATGCCCGCGGATGCGGACGTCATCACGGCCTCGGTACGCAGCGGGTTGATCTCCGAGACGGCGCCGACGAACGTGGTCTTGCCCACGCCGAAGCCGCCCGCCACCACGATCTTTGCGCTGGTGGTTGAGCGGGCCGCACCGCCACTAGAGCTTGCGAAGTCCACTGAGCACCCTTTCGAGCAGTGTCACGTCTGGCGTGCCGCCGGCCTCGTCGCCGGCGGGTTGGTGGATGGCGACAAGTCCCGCCTCCGCCAAGTCGGCTACGAGGATCCGGGCAACGCCGAGAGGAATGGAGAGCAGTGCCGAGATCTCGGCGACCGACTTGATCTCGAAGCAGAGCCGGCAGATCCGCTGGTGCTCGGGCAACTGCCCTTGCAGCCGTGAAGGATCGGCCGTGGTACTGACCAGCGCCTCGATGGCGAGCTGGTAGCGCGGCCGGGTCCGGCCGCCGGTCATGGCGTACGGGCGCACCAGCGGGTTGTGCGCCGCGGGAGCGGCCTGCTGCCGCGCCCGCCGCGCTGCCGCCGGCTGGATGCGCGGCTGCTGCGGCTGGCCATACCCGCCGTACTGGTTGTTCTGGCTGTTCGGGTTGTACGGCGCGTTCGGGTTGTACGGCGACTGAGCCGTCTGCGGCTGCTGGTAGGGCTGCTGTCCGCCCTGTCCGGTCGGCGTAGAAGGAAAGTTGAAACGGTTCTGAGAGTGCTCACCCGGCGTCTGGTGGGCACTGTCATAACCGTCATACGGGCGTCCGCCCGGGGGTGTTGCCACTTTTCCTCCTCCGCCTGCCGGTCGCCGTCGCCGGTTCCTGTCCCTGTAGAGCCGCGCCACCGCACCCTATGATGCGGTGGCGTGAAACGCACTGTCAGCCTGTCAGTTGAGAAGACTGCCTTGCAGCTCCGCTCGCAGATCCGGCGTGAGCACACTGCCCGCGCGGTCGACGAGCAGTGCCATCTCGTAGCCCACGAGGCCGATATCGGCATCGGGGTGGGCGAGCACGGCCAGTGAGGACCCGTCGGAGACAGACATGATGAAGAGGAAGCCGCGCTCCATCTCCACCACTGTCTGGTTGACCGCGCCGCCTTCGAAGATCCGGGATGCCCCGGCGGTCAGCGAGGTCAGTCCGGATGCCACGGCCGCCAGCTGATCGGCGCGGTCGCGGGGAAATCCTTCGGACATCGCCAGCAAGAGTCCGTCTGCGGAGACCACCACTGTGTGGGACACCCCTGGGGTGTTGTCCACGAAATTGGTGATCAACCAGTTCAGATTCTGCGCCGCCTGGCTCATCGGGCTCACACTAACGCTCCTGGTTGTAGGTACTGCCCGGGCCGAAGCCCAGTCCGTTCGTGTCCGTCCCCGCGTTGCGTCCCTGCTGGACGCCGCGCCGCAGGTTGCTCAACCTGCCACGCACGTCCTCCGGGGCGCGGGAGACCTGGGGGCCCTCCTGCGGGGTCTGTTCCGCCTTGCCCTCGACGAGATTGGCCTTGGGCACCCGCCGCGGAAGCCCGGACGGGGTGACCCCGCCCGCCTTCGGCTCACGGAGCTTCTCCGCCCGCTGCCAGCGATCGTCGTTGGTCGAGCGCCAGTCCTCGGGGCCCGCGCTGTTCCCATTCCCATTGCTGCTGCTATTGCTACTGCTGTTGCCGTTGCTGCTGACGCCTTCCGGCTGGGCCGGCTCGGCGGGGAGCTGCCACTGCTGCGGGGACTCCGGCTGCGGTGACTGCGGTGACTGCGGTTGCTGCGGCTGCTGGGTGGAGCCGCGCCGCGGCAGACCGGCGTTGGTCAGCTCGTGGCTGCTGCTCGGGGACGGGCCCGGACGTTCGAAGCCTACGCTTTCGGGGACGTCTCCGGGAACGCTCGGCGCAGATTCCGATTCGGGCTGATACTCGGGCTGGTAGCCACCCTGGTAGGCGTTCTGGTCCGGCCACTCTGCCTGGTGGGGCTGGGGGGCGAACTGGCCGTCGTACTGCGGCTCCGGGGGCTGCAGCTCGTTGTAGTTGGCTTCCGCATACGGGGCTTGCGGGTGCTGCTGCTGGGGCTGGTGCTCCTGCTGCTGCTCGTGCTGCTCCTGCGGCTCGGCATAGCCGGTGGGCATCTCGAAGCCCTCGTACGCCTGCTGCTGGGGCTGCTGCTCCGGAACGTACTGCTGCTGCGTGTAGTCCTGGCCGTACTCAGGGGCAGGGGCGTACGCCTGCTGTTCCGGGGCGGGGGCGAACCCCTGCGCGGCCTGCACGCCCTGGTCGCCCGCTGTCGCCTGGGCCTCCAGCGCGGCACGGCGCTCCTTGCGCAGCAGCGAACGGCCCACCGGGTCGAGCTGCGGAGCGGGCTCCGAGGGGGTCTCGTAGCGGGAGTCGTCGAAGCCCAGTTCCGCGGCGGTCCGCATCGTGGGGCCCGGCAGCGGCGGAGGCTCGTACACCGCCTCCGGCTCCGGCATGATCTGCGAGAGCGTGAAGTCGTCCTCGGGCAGCGCCCCGCCACCGCCACCGTGGGTGATGGCGTCGGGCAGCATGACCAGCGAAGTGGTGCCCGCCTGCTCGCCCGAGGGGCGCAGCTGGACGCGTACACCGTGCCGGTCGGCCAGCCGGCCGACCACGAACAGGCCCATGCGCTGCGAGACCGCGGCGTCCACCGTCGGCGGGTTGGCCAGCTTGTGGTTGATGTCGGCGAAGTCCTCGGCGGTCAGGCCGATGCCCTTGTCGTGGATCTCGATCATGACCCGGCCGTCGGGCAGCCGGGTCGCGGTCACCCGGACCTTGGTCTGCGGCGAGGAGAACATCGTGGCGTTCTCCAGCAGCTCCGCCAGCAGGTGCACGAGGTCGGTCACGGCCTGGCCGTGGATCTCCGTCTCCGGGACGCCGGACAGCTCGATGCGCTCGTACGACTCCACCTCGGACGACGCGGCGCGCAGGACGTCGACCAGCGGTACCGGCTGGTTCCAGCGGCGGCCGGGCTCCTCACCCGCGAGGACGAGGAGGTTCTCGCCGTTGCGGCGCATACGGGTCGCCAGGTGGTCCAGCCTGAAGAGGTTCTCCAGCTGGTCCGGGTCGGCCTCGTTGTTCTCCAGGTCCGTGATGAGGGTCAGCTGGCCCTCGATCAGCGACTGGTTGCGGCGCGAGAGGTTGGTGAAGATCGCGTTGACGTTGCCCCGGAGCATGGCCTGCTCGGAGGCGAGCCGGACGGCCTCGCGGTGGACCTGGTCGAAGGCGCGGGCGACCTCGCCGATCTCGTCGCGGGTGTTGATGGGGATCGGCTGGACCCGGGTGTCGACGCGGCCCGGCTCCGTACGCGAGAGCTGGTCGACCAGCATCGGCAGCCGCTGCTCGGCGATGGAGAAGGCGGCCGTGCGCAGCTGGCGCATCGCGCGGCTCATCTGGCCCGCCATCAGCCCGGCCAGGATGAACGCGGTCAGCAGGGCGAGCAGGACGATGGCGCCGTTGATGATGGCGTCCTGCTTGGCGTCATCGGATATCGCGGCGGCCTCGGCCACGGCCTTGTTGACGAGGTCGGTCTCGACCTCGGTGTATCCGTCGAACTTGGCGGTGGCGGTCGCCATCCACGTCGCCGGGGTGATGCCCTGCCGTGCCAGCTGGTCGGCATCCTTGCTGGAGACGATGGCCTGAAGCATCGTGGCCATGGGCGGCGGGGCGACAAAGGGCTGGCCCGCGGTCGCCGCCTTTTGCTTCGCCTCGGCGACCTGCTTCGCGCCCTCCTCCTGTTTGGCCTTCATGACCGCTGTGAGCTGGGCGGCGTCCGCTTCCGTGCCACCCGAGACGTACTCCTGGAGGGCGATGCCCTCCAGATAGGCGTACGAGGTGAAGGCGGTGACCTGCCGGGTGTACGTGTTCGCGTCGGCGCTGGGCTTGACCAGCAGATGCATGCCGATGGAGCGCTGCAGCGATTCCGCTCCCTTGGCCAACGAAATAGCGTACACTGTACGGCCGTAGCTGGTGACGTTGCCTGTGCCGAGACCGAGTTCGTTGGAGAATTCCAGCAGCAGGTGCTCGATCTTGACGTAGCCCTCTTCGGTCTTCGTCGGGTCCTGCGAGGTGGTGTACGCCAGCTGGCGCAGTTGTTTCAAGCCAGGTTCCGCGGCATTGACCAGTTGCAGACGGCGCTCCAGGCCGTATCCCTTGGGCATGTCCTTGACAGCTTCGCGGAAGGCGGCGGCCGTCTGGTCGGTGGTGGCGCGCGCCTGCACTACCACCGGGTCGGTCCTCTTGCCCTCCAGTATCGGCTGGGCGGTGAGGTCACGCTCGTTCAGCAGGGCTGTGGAGTACTCCGAGGCGGAACGTACGATCCCGGCGATTTTCTCGGCGTCCTGCGCCTCGCTCCAGGTGTCGATGGACGACTTGACCTGAAAACCGCCCATCACCAGACCGACGAGAGCGGGTATGAGAAGGATGGCGTTCAGCCGGGTGGGGACCCGCCAGTTGCGGGGGGCCAGCCGGCTGCTGCTGCCGGCGGCCGGGGGCGGGGGTGGACTTGGCGTGTTCGCGGGCGACGCCGCTGTGCGCGTCGGCGGCGTGAAGTTACCCCGCGCCTGCTGCTGTGCGGAGCTCGTCATGCTTCGCCTCACTCGACCAACAACCTCTCGGCGCAGGCACCTACGATGTGCCGTGTTTCGTTCAGAGCCGTACTACGTGGGAGTTCATCGAATTCCAGCACGGGGAGTGGGTCCATTCCAAACACTTGGAATCAGCCATTCCGAGTGGCGTACACCTCAGATAAAACGGGCATAGAGAGCGAGCCCCGCCAAAAGGCTAGGTAAAGGTGAGCGCAGCGGTACCGGTCGTATGCAACGAGTGTGCGCGAGCTGCTATTTCTCTGTCGAAACGTTATGAACGCGGGAGCGGACCGTGTCAAAGGACACAGTCCGCCCACGCATAACTACGACAACTTCCGTATCCGGGCGTCTACTTTAGACGGGCCATCAGAGCGTGTTCGACGAGCGTGATCAGCGCGCTCTTGGCGTCCGCGCGGTGGCGGGCGTCGGTGGTGATGATCGGCGCGTCCGGGCCGATCTGGAGCGCCTCGCGCACTTCCTCCGGTGTGTACGGCTGGTGCCCCTCGAAGCCGTTGAGGGCGATGACGAAGGGCAGCCCGCTGTTCTCGAAGTAGTCGACCGCGGGGAAACAGTCGGCCAGCCTGCGGGTGTCGACCAGGACGACGGCGCCGATGGCGCCGCGGACCAGGTCGTCCCACATGAACCAGAAGCGGTCCTGTCCGGGGGTGCCGAACAGGTAGAGGATCAGATCCTGATCCAGGGTGATACGGCCGAAGTCCATGGCGACGGTTGTCGTCGTCTTGTCTCCGGTATGAGTGAGGTCGTCGATGCCCGCGGACGCGGACGTCATCACGGCCTCGGTACGCAGCGGGTTGATCTCCGAGACGGCCCCGACGAACGTGGTCTTGCCCACGCCGAAACCGCCCGCCACCACGATCTTCGCGCTGGTGGTCGATCGGGCCGCACCGCCACTAGAGCTTCCGAAGTCCACTGAGCACCCTTTCGAGCAGTGTCACATCCGGCGTGCCGCCGGCCTCGCCGTTACCCGGCTGATGGATCGCCACCATGCCCGCCTCCGCCAGGTCGGCCACGAGAATTCGCGCCACACCCAGGGGCATCGACAGCAGTGCCGACACCTCAGCCACCGACTTGACCTCGCGGCACAGGTGGCAGATTCGCTGGTGCTCGGGGAGCATCCCGGACATATGCGCCGGATCGGCCGTGGTGCTGACCAGTGCCTCAATGGCGAGCTGGTAGCGCGGCCGGGTCCGGCCGCCGGTCATGGCGTACGGACGGACCAGCGGCTGGTCGCCCTCGTATCCGTACGAGGCGTCGGCTGAGGCGCCGTACGGATCGTGAGAGGCGGGTGGCGGGGTCATTAATCCTCCGGGCGTGACAGCAAGTGGTCGGCGTGCCGTCTGACTGGGCCGGTGGGGGGCTGGTTTCGGCCTGACGGTGGCGTTTGGTGGCGCATACCTGAGAGTCCTGTGGGGAGGTCGGGCTCAGTGCAAGATGGATCCCTGGAGCTCGGCACGCAGATCCGGCGTGAGGACGCTGCCCGCGCGGTCGACGAGCAGTGCCATCTCGTAGCCCACGAGGCCGATGTCGCAGTCGGGGTGCGCGAGCACGGCCAGTGAGGACCCGTCGGAGACGGACATAAGAAAGAGGAAGCCACGTTCCATCTCGACGACGGTCTGGCTGACCGGACCGCCTTCGAAGATCCGGGACGCTCCCGCGGTCAGCGAGGTCAGTCCGGATGCCACGGCCGCCAGCTGATCGGCGCGGTCGCGGGGAAATCCTTCGGACATCGCCAGCAAGAGTCCGTCTGCGGAGACCACCACTGTGTGGGACACCCCTGGGGTGTTGTCCACGAAATTGGTGATCAACCAGTTCAGATTCTGCGCCGCCTGGCTCATCGGGCTCAACTAGTGCTCCTGCTGGTGTGTGGGGCCGAGGTTGAAGCTGCCGGTCGTCGAGTTGTTCTGCTGACGACCCTGCTGAATGCCCCGACGGAGATTGGTCAACCGGCCGCGTACGTCATCTGGAGCACGGGAAACCTGCGGACCGGCCTGGTGGTTCTGCTCCTGCGCGGTGCCCGGTACGAGGTTGGCTCGTGGGACCCGACGGGGCAGACCAGAGGTGGTGACGCCGCCGGCCGCGGGCTTTCTTACCCGCTCGGCCTGACGTACCAACTCGTCATTGGGCGAGGTGCGCCAGGACGCACCGATCGCGTGGGGTGCGTTGCCCGGGATTGCCGGGGTCGGCGGATTGGGAGGGGTGAGCGTATTGGACGATGTGGCCGGCAGGGCCGCGTTGGGCGCGCTCGGCCCGTTCGGCGCGGGGGTACGCCGCGGTATCGGCGGGGCGGAACGCTCCGACGGCTGCTGCTGTTGCTGCGGGTCGGCGGATCCGCGCGGCTGCTCGGCGGGCCGGCCGCCACCCTGCTGGCCGCTGCCGTACTGGCTGTCGTCCTGCTGGTTGCCGCTTTGCTGGTTGCCGCTCTGCGGGCCGTGGAACCAGTTTGTCTCCAGGGTGTCGTAAAGCGGCGTACGGCCGTCGCCGGGACCGGCCGGCGGCAGGGCGTCCTGCTGCGGCTTCGGCGCTTCCCCATAGCCTTCGGCAGGGGAGGCACCCCCCATGTCGGGGCGGTCGGGGCGGGCGAACTGATTCACCGGCGCGGGGGCCGCGTAGCCCGAGTTGTTCGCCGCGCTGGGCGCGCCGAACACATCGGGACGTACGAACTGCCCGGTGGAACCGGCTCCGGCTCCACCACCCTGGCGTGGGGCCGGGTTACCGCCCCGCGGCGGCGGCCCGCTGAAGTCCGGCCGCGAGAACTCGGCCGTGGCAGCGGGACCGTGACTGGAGTCGTAGTCCTCGTGACCGCGCGGCGCGTCCGCGGGCTGCTGCTGCGGTACGGGCGGCTGCTCACCCCAACCGGTGCCCCGGGGCTGCTGCTGGCGCTGCGGCTCGTCCTGCCGGGGCACCGGGTTGCCGCCCGGCAGTTCGGCGCGCGGGCCGCCGGGGGGCGGCAGCTGCCTGCCGCGGTCGCCCGGAGCGCCCTGCGGTGAACTGTTGAGGCGCGCGTCCTGACGTGCCGGAGTGTGCTGCGCGCCGCTGCGGCCGGTGCCCGAGCCGAAGGCGCCGGCGAGACCGCCGCCCGGCCCCTGACCCTGGCCTTGTCCCGGCCCCTGTCCCTGGCCCTGCTGGTTGTTACGGGCCGGGGGAGCGGGCTGCGCGGGCAGCGCGGGACGCGGGGGCGCGCCTGCGCCGACCTGGCCGCGCGGCGCACCGGCGGGCGGTCGCCCACCGGACGGCGCGCCGCCGAAAGCACCCGCGGACGACGGACCGCCGAAGGCGCCGCCGGACGACGGACCGCCGAAGCCGGAAGCGCCGCCACCGCCGTTGAGACCGGGAGAGCCGGAACCGACCGGGCCGCCGGGAGCGCCGGCCGGCCGGCCGCCGCCGATTCCCCCCGGACCGTTCGGCCCGGGGGGAACCGAGCCCTGGCCGGGCGTGCCGGACATGGCCGGAACCTTCTTGCCGCCCTGGGCGACATCGACGGGAAGCATGACCAGCGCCGTCGTACCACCGGAGTCGGAGGGACGCAGCTGGATGCGGATGCCGTGTCGCAGGGACAGCCGGCCGACCACGAACAGACCCATGCGTCGCGACACCGAGACATCCACGGTGGGCGGCGAGGCGAGCCGTTCGTTGATCGCCGCGAGGTCCTCGGGCGAGAGGCCGATGCCGGTGTCGTGGATCTCGACGAGCACCCGCCCGTCGGGCAGCGCGTGACCGGTGACACGGACCTTGGTCTGCGGGGAGGAGAAGGAGGTCGCGTTCTCCAGCAGCTCTGCCAGGAGGTGCACAAGGTCGTTGACGACGCGTCCGGCGACCTCGGTCGTGGGGACCGAGGACAGCTCGATGCGCTCGTACTGCTCCACCTCGGAGGCGGCGGCGCGGAGCACGTCGACCAGCGGGACCGGCCGGGTCCACCGGCGGCCCGGCTCCTCGCCCGCGAGGACGAGGAGGTTTTCGCCGTTCCGGCGCATACGGGTCGCGAGGTGGTCCAGCTTGAAGAGGGAGGACAGCTGGTCCGGGTCGGCCTCGCGGGACTCCAGTTCGGAGATGAGCGAGAGCTGACGCTGGATGAGGCCCTGGCTGCGGCGCGAGAGGTTGGTGAACATCGCGTTGACGTTGCCCCGGAGAAGGGCCTGCTCGGCGGCGAGGCGGACGGCCTCGCGGTGCACGTCGTCGAAGGCCGCGGCCACCTGGCCGATCTCGTCCCGGGAGTGCACACCGACGGACTCGACCGAAGTGTCGACGTCCTGCGGGTCGGACTCGGAGAGCTGGGCGACCAGCTCGGGCAGGCGCTCCTGGGCGACCTTGGTCGCGGTGTCCTGGAGCCTGCGCAGCGAGCGGATCATGGAGCGGGCCACGACGAAGGCGCCGACGAGCGAGACACCGAGGACGACGAGGATGAGCGCGCCGTTGATGATCGCGTCGCGCTGCGACTCTTCCTTCAGCTCGCGGGCCTTGCCCTCCATCTCGCCCAGCAGCGTGGCCTCGATGGTCTTCATCGCGTTGATGCGGACCGAGTAGTCGTCGGTCCAGTCCAGGTAGGTCCGCGCGGGCTGGCCCGCCAGAGCGTCCTTGTTGCGGAGCACGCGCTCGGCGAACTCCTCGGACTTGCCGATCGTGGGGTTGCCCTCTTCCAAGGGAGCCAGCAGCTCGACGGCGTTGCCGCCGGAGGACTCGTAGATCGTCTGGAAGGCGTCGATCTGCGACTGGGACTGCTCCAGGGCGGACTTGCCGTAGAGCCGGTCGGGCTCGGTGAGGCCCGGGGCCTTGGCATCGCGCTGGCCGGGCAGGGCCGCGGCGATGATCGCGCGCTGGATGGAGGCGAACTCCTTGGCGGAGGAGAAGGCCGCCAGGGCGCGCGTCCGCTTGATCATCTCCGGGTTGCTGGTCGCCTGCGCCATGTCCGCGGAGAGACTCAGCAGCGACTCGATCAGCAGGCTGTAGTTCTCCACGGTGGTGGACTGGGGAATGCTGCCCCCGGCGTACGCCTCTTTGCGGATGGAGCCGAGCGAGTTGATCTGCGAGGCGATCCGGATCGCGTTCGCCCGGATGGACTCAAGCGCGTCATCCCCCTCCGTATTGGGGATGTCGCGGGTGGTCTCAAGGAAGGACTTCCTTGCCCGTTCGCTCGCCGCGCGCGGCCCCTCGATCTGGAAGTTCGTCACGGGCAGGCCGTTGGACAGCGGTCCGGCGGACGCGTCCCGCTCCGTCTGGAGCGCCTGCGCCAGCTCGGTCGCTTGCTCGGTCATCGTGGTCAGCAGCTGCATGTGTTCCAGCTGCTGCATGTCTTCCAGCGAATCGGTGATGCGGAGTCCGCCCAGCGCGGTCGCGGCGACGACCGGGAGGGTCAGCAGGGAGACCAGTCGCGTGCTGATGCGCCAGTTGCGCAACGCTAGGCGTGAACCGGTGTCCGTGGGTCCTTTGGATTTGAGCGGGGGCTTGGCCCCGTCGGCCCCGGGCGGCGCCGCGCCGGGGCGCGTCGCACCGCGGTCACCACTGTCGCCGGAGGCCGTCGGGCCATGGGCAGACGAGTTGGTTTGACCTGCCTGACCCTGACCGGCCTGGTTTTGGGCGTGCTGGGGCGAGGAGCCGCGGTCGGTCCCGCCACGCGACTCGTGGTCCGCGGCAGCTTCCCCTCGGCCCTGGCGGGCCTGGGGAGACCCCATGCCATCCCTCTTGAAACGTCCCTGCACTGGCGTCGCAACCTCTGGACCAGGCGTCCCCCCGCGCATGGCGGTGGACGGTGTCGGCGTCGTGGAGCGCAGAACGCGCCCCAAGGTGGTCTGGTGAGTGACCGGCGCTGCCTCCCCTTCCCCGCCACTCGGCGCTGCGTTGCGCCCTTGCGCGCCGGTCTGAAACCTGCGGCGGTGCGTGGAATTCCAGCACAGTGCAGGATCTCCAACAAGAGCCGCGTACCGGGCTGTGACCTGGGTGACGCGCTGTGAAGAATGGGTCACCAAACGTAGAGGGATTTCACGGAGGAAACGGACTATTCCTTACGAGTTCCTTAGGTGGAGGGGGTGTCCCAGTCGCCATGATCAGGAGCGGAATATTAGCGTCCGTGACGCAATGTCCGTTTCCTTACCCATCGGCCGCTGTCGCGAATGGTGGAATTGTCCTGCGTCCCGTGAGGAAACTCACATGGAGATCGGGGTCTGCCTTCGGCCTTGGCGGGGAATTGGATGTTTAGCCTGACGCTTTACAGGGACAGGCGATTCGTCAAGCCGCGGCCCGAAAGCCGCCGGAAGGCGGTCCGAAGTCGATTCGCCGTGCCACTGCGTCACCACACCAACACCGTCCGTCCATTATCGGCGCCCGCTGAAGCGCCCCGTACCGACAAGGTCTGAGAACAACAGATGAAGACGATGATGTTCCGCAACATAGCCAACCCCCGTCGCACCACGCTGGCGCACCTCGAGGACGCCACCGGACTGGAGACGCCGGAGCAGCCGGAGCACACAGTCGATCTTCCGACCCGGACGGCCAACCCCCGCCGCACGATTCTGATGGACGCCCCCGCGCAGTAATGCGCCGGGCGGTGCGCGCACCCGCGTTAGCCTGGGGCGTCAGACTCCAGCAGCGTAAGCAGTAGTAGAGGGGCACCCGCATCCCGTGCGCATCGCCAGGTTCTCCATCGACGGCAATGTCGCCTTCGGCGCGGTCGAGGGCGAAGGAACCGATCCATCCGGATCAGGTGGCCTCGTCCTCGACATCATCAAGGGCATCCCGTTCGCGGACTTCGAACTCTCCGGTACGAAGGTCCCGCTGAGCAAGGTCCGGCTGCTGCCGCCGGTGCTTCCCAGCAAGGTTGTGGCCTTCGGCCGCAACTACGCGGAACACGCGGCGGAGCTCGGCAACGAGGTGCCGGACGAGCCGTTCGCGTTCTTCAAGCCGTCCACTTCGGTGGTCGGTCCCGGCGACCCGATCGCGTACCCCTCCTTCTCGCAGGAGCTGCACCACGAGGCCGAACTGGCCGTGGTCATCGGCCGTATGTGCCGCGAGGTCCCGCGTGAGCGCGTCAAGGACGTCATCCTCGGCTACACCTGCGCCAACGACGTCACCGCGCGTGACGTCCAGAAGCGCGAGAAGCAGTGGGCGCGAGCCAAGGGCTTCGACGGCGCCTGCCCGCTCGGCCCCTGGGTGGAGACCGACCTCGACCCCGGCGACCTGGTCATCCAGTGCACGGTCAACGGCGAACAACGCCAGCTCGGCAGTACGAGCCAGATGATCCACTCCATCGAGGATCTGATCGTCAACATCTCCGAGGCCATGACGCTGCTCCCGGGCGACGTCATCCTCACGGGCACCCCCGCCGGGGTCGGCCCCCTGAACGTCGGCGACGAGGTCGCCGTCACCATCCAAGGCATCGGCACTCTCACCAACAAGGTGATCAAGCGTGGTTAACCGCCCCGTCCGCGTACGTTTCTGTCCCTCGCCGACCGGCAACCCCCATGTGGGGCTGATCCGCACCGCCCTGTTCAACTGGGCGTTCGCCCGGCACAACGGCGGCAGCCTGGTCCTCCGCATCGAGGACACCGACGCCGCCCGCGACTCCGAGGAGTCCTACCACCAGCTCCTCGACTCGCTGCGCTGGCTGGGCCTCGACTGGGACGAGGGCCCCGAGGCCGGCGGCCCGCACGCGCCCTACCGCCAGTCGGAGCGGATGGATCTCTACCGTGACGTGGCGCAGCGGCTGCAGGCCGGGGGTTACGCGTACGAGTGCTTCTGCACCGCGGTCGAGCTGGAGGCCCGCCGCGACGCGGCCCGCCTGGCCGGCAAGCCCTCCGGTTACGACGGCACCTGCCGCAACCTCAGCGCCGAGCGCATCGCGCGGTACAAGGCCGAGGGCCGGGACTCCATTGTCCGGTTCAAGATGCCCGACGAGCCGATCACCTTCACGGACCTGGTCCGCGGCGAGCTGACCTTCACCGCAGACAACGTCCCGGACTACGGCATCGTCCGGGCCAACGGCGCGCCGCTCTACACGCTGGTCAACCCGGTCGACGACGCGCTGATGGAGATCACGCACGTCCTGCGCGGGGAGGATCTGCTCTCCTCCACCCCCCGCCAGATCGCGTTGTACCAGGCGTTGACGGAGCTCGGCATCGCCAAGAGCACGCCCGCGTTCGGCCACCTTCCGTACGTCATGGGCGAGGGCAACAAGAAGCTCTCCAAGCGCGACCCGCAGGCGTCCCTGAACGTCTACCGCGAGCGCGGCTTCCTGCCCGAGGGCCTGCTGAACTATCTCTCGCTGCTCGGCTGGTCCTTCTCCGCCGACCAGGACGTCTTCTCGATGTCCGAGATGGTCGAGCGGTTCGACATCGTGGACGTCAACGCGAACCCGGCGCGCTTCGACGTGAAGAAGGCGGAGGCGATCAACGCCGACCACATCCGCCGGCTGGACGTGAAGGCCTTCGCCGAGGCGTGCACGCCGTGGCTGCGGGCACCGCACGCGCCCTGGTCCCCGGAGAACTTCGACCAGACGGCGTGGGAGGCGATCGCCCCGTACGCCCAGACCCGGGTGACCGTGCTGTCGGACATCACGGCGAACGTGGACTTCCTGTTCCTGGACGCGCCGGTCGAGGACGAGGCGTCCTGGACGAAGGCGATGAAGCAGGGCTCGGACGCGTTGCTCCGCACGGCGCGCGAGAAGCTGGTGGAGGCGGACTGGTCCAGCGCCGAGTCCCTGAAGAACGCGGTCCTGGCGGCGGGCGAGGCCCATGGCCTCAAGCTGGGCAAGGCGCAGGCCCCGGTGCGCGTGGCGGTCACAGGCCGGACGGTCGGCCTGCCGCTGTTCGAGTCCCTGGAGATCCTGGGCCGGGAGCGGACGCTGTCGAGGATTGACGCGGCGCTGACGAAGCTGGCGGCTGCCTGAGGGCTGGGGCGGCTGACGCCTGACGCTTGACGGCTGTGTAGTGCGCAGTACGTACTGCGGACTGCGCAGTGCGCACGAAGGGGCGGGCCTCGCACGTGGCGAGGATCCGCCCTTTCGTGTGTCTCCGGACGCTGGTATTCAGTTGTATTCTGCCGCCATGGCCGACACGACGATAAAGATCACTGAAGAGGCGCGGGACCGGCTCCGGCTGCTGGCGGAGGAGCGTGGAGTGAGCACGCGCGCCTTCGTCGAACGACTGGCCGCGACGACGCCCACGGAGGCGGAACGGGCCGAGCACACGGCACGGGGAATCGCTTACGTACGTGCCAATCTGCGGCCTGATCTGAAGGACGACGATGTGCGCGAGGCCCAGGTGTGGCGCGCCGCGATCGCCGCCGGGCGCATCGGGGAGCGTAGGTGATTTTTCTTGATCACACTGCGGTGCTTGCCCTGTGCCGGGGCCACCGATTGCTGTCGGGCATCGCCGTGGTGGAGGTGCCCGATCCGGCGCAGCGCGCCCATGTTCCGGCACTGTGCCTGGTGGCCGCGAGTCTCGATCTGCCGGGGGCTAACGCGCATGTCGGGGCCCTGCCCGGCCTGGAATTCCTGCCGCTCGACTTCGCCGCCGCGGCGGCTGTCGAGGATGCCGTCGCGGCGGGCGTCGACTGGCGCTACTCGCATGCCGTCTTTGCCTCTGTGTCGGGTGCGGCCGAAGGCCAAGTGCTGACCGCGACCCCGGACGCCTACGACGGAACCGGGGTGTGGGCGGTCGACATCGGCAAGCCCTGAGCGTCCGGACTTCATGCGGCAGAGCGGCCCAGGATCTTGGGCCGCTCTGTGCGGCTGTCGGAAGCCGCGCGCAACGCGCACCCGACGGGCAATCACAACTTCTTTTGTTAGAAGCGTTGACGAAACCCACGGCCGCTTCTAGCTTCAACGCGTCGTATTCCGTACGTCATATATGAGACGCGATATGGAGGTCCCAAGCAGCCCATGACTTCTGACCTCTGCGCCGACGTCGATCCGTCCCGCACTCAGTACGTGCGACCTCGCCCCTGAGCCGACTCACCGAGTCATCCTGACCCCGCGTCAGCATGCCGTTCAGCAAGCGCTTACTGCTCAGCTCCCAGCAAAGGACGGTGCACCCGATGCCCACCCCGAGAGTCCGTCACTCCCTCCAAGTCGCCCTGGTGGTACCCCTGCTGGCCGCACTCGGAGCCCCCGCCTCCGCGGACGCCCGGGACCTGAGCCGCGAGACCCTCGCCGCCGACGACGGCTGGGCGGCTGCCGACGGCGGTACCACCGGGGGCGCCGCCGCCGATGAGGCGCACGTCTTCACCGTACGCAACCGGGCCGAGCTGGCCCGCGCGCTGGACGGCGGCAGCGCGACCCCGAAGATCATTCGGATCGCGGGCGCCATCAACGCGAACACGGACGACCGGGGGCGGCGCCTGGACTGCTCCGACTACGCCACCGACGGCTACAGCCTGAAGCAGTACCTGGCCGCATACGACCCCCGCACCTGGGGCGCCGCCAAGCCCTCCGGGCCCCAGGAGGACGCCCGCAAGGCATCAGCGGCCCGGCAGGCCGAGCGCGTCGAGCTCGCGGTCGGGTCCCACACCACCATCGTCGGGCTCGGCGGCAACGCCGTACTGGAGGGCGCCAGCCTCCAGGTCGCCAATGCCGACAACGTCATCATCCGCAACGTGGAGCTGCGCGACGCCTACGACTGCTTCCCCGCCTGGCAGCCCAACACCGGCGGCCTCGGCGACTGGAAGACCGCGTACGACACCCTCTGGGTGCGCGGCGCCACCCACGTCTGGATCGACCACATCACCGCCTCGGACGGCAAGCGCCCCGACGCGAAGGAACCCACCTACTTCGGCCGCAACTACCTGCGCCACGACGGGCTGCTGGACATCACCAACGGCTCCGACCTGGTCACCGTCTCCTGGAGCCGGTTCGTCGACCACGACAAGGCGATGCTCATCGGCAACAGCGACTCCGCGACCGGCGACCGCGGCAAGCTGCGCATCACCCTGCATCACAACGAGTTCGAGTCCGTCGTGCAGCGCGCCCCGCGCGTCCGCTTCGGCCAGGTGCACCTCTACAACAACCGCTACGTCGTTCCCGAGGACGTCCACGACTACCGCTACTCGTGGGGCGTCTCCACCGAGTCCGCGATTTACGCCGAGAACAACGCCTTCACCACCCCCGGCCATATCGAGGCCGCCGACCTGGTGAAGAGCTGGAACGGCAGTGCGCTGCACCAGACCGGCACGCTGTTCAACGGCTTCCCCGTCGATCTGCTGGCGATCAACAACTCGTACAACTCCGGCAGCGAACGCGACTTCACGGCCGACGTGGGCTGGGTTCCCGCCCTGCACGGCCGCGTCGACGGCGCGGCGAAGGCGGACCGCGACGTCGCACGCGGCGCGGGCGCCGGAGAACTCCGCTGAACACGAGCACCGCCGCGCGAACGTAACCGATTGCACCCTCACGCCTGTTGGGAGTCCGCATGACGCACCTCAACCTGAATAGCAAGCGCTTGCGCGCACGAGCGGTCGCCGCCGTCGTCGCCCTGTCCGCCGCGCTGGGGCTGACCGCTCTGAGCCCCGTACAGACCGCCGAGGCGGCCGAACCGGCAGCGGTAAGCGCTTCCGGCCCGCTCGCGCCGGGAGCGGGGCACGACCGGCTGTGGCCCGACACCGCGCACGGCTTCGCCTCCCTCGTCGGCGGCACCACCGGCGGAGCGGGCGGCAAGGTTGTCACCGTCACCGACCAGGCCGCCCTCGCCGCGTACGCGGCGGCCGAAGGCCGTTACATCATCCGGGTCAAGGGGGCCATCGCCTTCGAGCCGTTCGGCTCCGAAGTCGTCGTGACCTCGGACAAGACCATCGTCGGCGTCGGCGACACCGGCGAGATCGTCCAGGGCGAGCTGAACCTCAACCCCGGCACGAGCAACGTCATCATCCGCAATCTGACGATCCGTGATTCGGCGATCGACGGCGACTGGGACTGCAAGACCACCGACTTCGACGGCATCCGCATGGACACCGTCCACCACGTCTGGATCGACCACAACCGCTTCTCGCGGATCTGCGACGGCCAGCTCGACATCCGCAAGGACAGCGAGTACATCACCGTCTCCAACAACCGCTTCGAGAACAACAACAAGACCTTCGGCATCGGCTGGACGCCGAACGTCAAGACTCAGATCACCATCGACCACAACTGGTTCAACGGCACCAAGCAGCGCAACCCGTCCGCCGACGACTGCGCCTACGCGCACCTCTACAACAACTACCTGTCGGCCCAGGCCGACCCGGGCGATCCGGTCTGGACGTACGGCAACTGGTCGCGCGGTCAGACCAAAATGGTGATCGAGAACAGCTACTACAAGGACGTCCAGCACCCCTACCAGGCCGATGCCACCGCCGAACTCGTACAGCGCGGCTCGATCCTGAAGAACACGACCGGCCGACACGACACGCTGGGCACCGCCTTCAACCCGCGTGACTTCTACGACTACCGGCTGGACCCGGCCGCCGCCGTCCCGGCGCTGGTACGGAAGTTCTCCGGCCCGCAGCCGACCATCGGCACGAACACCGTGCTGAACGTCCCGCGCGACTACCCGACCGTGCAGGCCGCCGTGGACGCCGTGCCCGTGGGCAACGACTCCACCGTCACGCTGAAGCTGGCCCCGGGCACGTACCGCGAGAAGGTCCGCATCCCGGCGACCAAGCCGCGACTCGCGCTGCGCGGAATGGGCAAGGACCGCTCCCAGACGAAGATCGTGTACGACACCCCGGCGGCGCAGGGCGGTTCGACCGGCAGCGCCACCGTGCTGATCGCCGCCAGTGACGTCACCGCGCACAACCTCACCTTCGCCAACGACTTCGACGAGGCCGCGCACGAGATCAGCGGCGAACAGGCCCTCGCCATGAAGACCACCGGCGACCGCATCGTCTTCGACGACACCGCCTTCCTGGGTAACCAGGACACGCTGATGACCGACACCCCCAAGCTGAACATCATCAGCCGCGTCTACATCCGCGACTCCTACATCGAGGGCGACGTCGACTTCATCTACGGGCGCGCCACCACCGTGATCGAGAAGTCCGTCATCAAGGCGCTCAGCCGTGGCTCCGCCACCAACAACGGCTACATCACGGCGGCTTCGACCTGGAAGGAGAACCCCTACGGGTTTCTGATCACCGGGTCGAAGGTCGTCAGCGACGCGCCCGCCGACTCGTTCCACCTGGGCCGCCCCTGGCACCCGGGCGGCGAGCCCAACGCCATCGCGCAGGTGCTGTTCCGCGAGACCCGGCTGCCCGCGGCGATCAAGGCGTCGCCGTGGACGGACATGAGCGGTTTCTCGTGGAAGGACGCGCGCTTCACGGAGTACCGCACCTACGGTCCGGGCGCCACCGAGACCGCCGACCGGCCCCGGATGGGCAACGCGGAGGCGGCGCTGCACACGGTCACCGACTACCTGTCCGGTTCGGACGGCTGGGCCCCGCACCGCCGCTAACACGAGTGGAAGGCAGGACACACATGACCACTACCCGCCGAACCCTGATAGCGGCACTCGCGGGCGTTCCGCTCGCGGCAGCCGTGACCCAGGCCGCCGTCGCAGACCCCCGTGCCCGGCGCACGCTCTACATCGCCGGTGACTCCACCGCCGCCCAGAAGTACGCCACCGCTGCCCCCGAGACCGGCTGGGGCATGGCACTGCCCTTCTTCCTGCACCGGGATCTTCGCGTCGACAACCACGCGGTGAACGGTCGCAGTTCGAAGAGCTTCATCGACGAGGGACGGCTGGCCGCCATCCTGGAGACGATCCGGCCGGGAGACCTCCTCCTGGTCCAGTTCGCCCACAACGACGAGAAGTCCGAGGACCCCACGCGCTACACCGAGCCCTGGACGACGTACCAGGACCGCCTGCGTGAGTACGTGAACGGGGCGAGGGCGCACGGGGCGCGGCCCGTGCTGGCCACCGCGGTCGAGCGCCGGAGGTTCGACGCCGCGGGCAACGCCCTGCCCACCCACCGCGACTATCCGGCGGCGATGCGGGCCCTCGCGCAGCAGGAGGGTGTGGCGCTGCTCGACACTCAGGCGCTGTCCCTGGCGCTGTGGCAGCAGCTTGGTGTCGAGGAGACGAAGCGGTACTTCAACTGGACCGCGACCGAGCAGGACAACACCCACTTCAACCCGCCCGGCGGGATCGCGGTGGCCCGGCTGGTCGCCCGGCAGCTGGTGGCGCAGCGGGTGCTGAGGGCGCGGGATGTGCGCCGCCTGGACGACGAGATCCCTGAGTCCTGGATCACCTGGCCGACCGCGTAAGCACCACGCACCGCACCGCACCGCATCACATCGCACCGCATCACACCGCACCGCACCGCACCGAAGGAGCAGCACCATGCGCAGTCACCACCCCGGCGCCCATTCTCCGCTGAGCAGGCGTTCGTTGCTCGTCGCCGGCACAGGCGCGGCGCTCGCCTTGGGCGTGTCGGCCCCGGCCCGCGCCGACGAAGGCACCGCTCCCGCCACCGCCATCACCGCCGGCCGCCCCTTCGGCTGCTACGGCTCCCCGGCCGCGCGCCTCACCGCCCTGACCCTGTACGTCCACCAGGGCGGCGCGGGCGACTTCACGACCGTGCAGGCGGCGGTGGACGCCGCCGTCGGCAGCGGCTACACCCTGGTCCTGGCCCCCGGGACGTACCGCGAGATCGTCAGCATCACCGCAGCCCGCGAGGGCCTGACCCTCATCGGCGCGAGCCAGAACCCACGCGACACGGTCATCGTGTACGACAACGCGGCAGGCACCCCGGTCCCGGGCGGCGGCGGAGCCACCTATGGAACCTCCGGCTCCGCGACCACCACCGTCCGGGCGGCGGACTTCACCGCGCGCGGGATCACCTTCGCCAACGACTGGCTGCGCTCGGACAACCCCGAGTACACCGGCACCCAGGCCGTGGCGATCAAGGTGATGGGCGACCGCTCGGCGTTCCACCACTGCCGTTTCCTGGGCCACCAGGACACCCTGTACCCGGACACGCTGAACCTGGCGCTCGTCGCCCGCCAGTACTTCTCGCACTGTTACGTGGAGGGCGACGTCGACTTCGTCTTCGGGCGGGCCACCGCCGTATTCGCCCACTGCCACTTCCACACGCTGGACCGGGACGTCTCCTTCAAGCCCGAGGGCATGGTCTTCGCGCCGTCCACGGCTCGCGCCACGGCGTACGGCTACCTGGCCGTGAAGTGCCGTATCACCAGCGGCGCGGAGGACGGCGCGTACAAGCTGTCCCGCCCGTGGGTGCCCAGCTCCGACATCACGGCGTGGCCGTCCCTGGTGGTCCGCGAGAGCTGGTTCGGGCCCGGCATCGACGCGGTCACGCCGTATACGAACATGCGGGCTGAATATCCGTGGCAGTCGCAGCGGTTCGCGGAGTACCGCAACTTCGGCCCCGGCGCGGAGATCTCCGTACCGGAGAACCGGCCGCAGCTCACGCGCCGGCAGGCCCGGACGCACACCCCGGCCGCGTACCTGGGTGACTGGAGGCCCTATGCGTAGGGCCGCTGTCGTCGCGGCGCTGCTGGCCTGCGCACTGCTGCCGACGAATACGGCTACGGGGGCCACCGGACCGGCCCCCGTAGCCGGGTGGGCATCCCTGAACGGCTCCACCACCGGCGGCGTGGGCGCCGCCCCCGCATCCGTATGGACGGTGTCGACCCGCGCCGAACTGAAGACCGCCCTCGCCAACCACGGTGACCCGACCGCACCCAAGGTCATCCGGGTGGTGGGGGACATCAACGGCCACGAGAGAGACGACGGAACGCTGCTCGGCGAACAGGACTACGCGCCCGGTTACGACCTGGCCAAGTACATGTCCTGCTTCGGCGAGGACGGCACCGAGTGGTCCGACACCCGCTACGACTACTGCAAACCGCAGCGCACCCTGCGCCAGAACGGCTCCAACAAGGAGAAGCTCCAGATCCAGCTGACCGTGCCCAGCAACACCACGCTGGTCGGGCTCGGCGGCAGCGCACGGTTGCTCGGGGTCTTCCTGACCGTCAACACCGGCACCAACATCGTCGTACGGAATCTCCACCTCGAAGCGCCAGTGGACCACTTCACCACCTGGTCGCCGGGAGACGGGGAACAGGGCAACTGGAACGCCCGCTTCGACGCGATGACCGTGGTCACCGGCAAGAACATCTGGGTCGACCACTGCACCTTCACCGACGGCCGCTTCCCCGACCGGAAGGCTCCCGTCGGCTTCCACGGCAAGCCGGTCCAGCACCACGACGGGCTGCTCGACATCGAGGACGGCTCGGACTTCATCACGGTCTCCGACAGCCGGTTCACCGACCACGACAAGGCGCTCCTCATCGGCTCGGGCGACGGGCGGGGCGACCGTGATCGCGGACATCTGAAGGTCACCTTCATCCGCAACCTCTTCACCGACATCGGGCAGCGCGCCCCGCGCGTCCGCTTCGGGCAGGTGCACGTCGTCAACAACGTGTACCAGGGCCGGGCGGCGGACACGGTGTACGCCCTCGGCATCGGCCTGGAGTCGGCGATCGTCTCCGAGCGGAACGTCTTCGCGTACGCGGGACCGGGCGCCGAAGCCGGTGTGGCGGTCGCGAACTACGGGGGCACCCGCTTCCGTGACACGGGCTCCTGGCTGAACGGCCGCCGGACCGACCTCAACGCCGCGGCAGCGGCCGAGGTGGGAGACGCCTTCACCACGGACACCGGCTGGGACCCGGCCGAGGTCTACCGCTACCGCCCGCTGAAGTCGGCGGCGGCGGTGTACCTGTACGTCCTGCACCACTCGGGACCAGAAAGGAATCGGCGCTCATGAATCGACGCGCCTTCGTGTCACTGGCTTCGCTCTCCCCTCTGCTCCCGGCGACCTCGGCGGTCGCGGCACCCTCTGCCGTGCCTGTCCCTGGTCCCGGCGGCCTGACCGAGAAGGTCCTCCCCGCCTTCTACGAGCAGCTGAAGGACGAACTGACCTTTCCCCTGGCCTGGGAGAACTCCCGCACCAAGGACTTCCGGACCTGGCGCGCGGCGGCCCGCGCCCGGGTCGAGGAGTCGCTGCTCCAGCCGCGCCCCCGGGACACCACCCCGTTCGCGCCGAAGACGATCGACGAACAACCCACGGCCCGATACCGCCGCCGCACGGTGGAATTCACCCTCAGCCGCTACGGCCGCGCCCGCGGCTCACTGCTCCTCCCGCACGGCAGGGGCCCTTTCCCCGCCGTGCTCCTCCTCCACGACCATGGCTCCAAGTTCGACATCGGCAAGGAGAAACTGATCCGCCCGTGGGCGGACGAGACCCGCCTCGCGTCCGCGCAGGCGTGGTCCGCGAAGTACTTCAGCGGCCGTTTCGTGGGCGACGAACTGGCGGCACGCGGCTACGCGGTCCTGGCGGTGGACGCCCTCGGCTGGGGCGACCGCGGCCCGCTCACCTACGAGGACCAGCAGGCCCTGGCGGCCAACTTCTACAACCTGGGCTCTTCCCTGGCCGGCCTCATGGCCCACGAGGATACCCGCGCGGCCGCCTTCCTGGCTTCCCTCCCCGAGGTGGACGACACCCGCGTGGCCGCACTGGGCTTCTCGATGGGCGCGTACCGCGCCTGGCAGGTCGCCGCCCTGTCCCGGCACATCCGCGCCACGGTCGCCGTCTGCTGGATGACCACGCTGAAGGAGATGATGGTCCCCGGCAACAACACCCTGCGCGGCCAGTCGGCCTACTACATGCTCCACCCGGGCATCTACCGCCACCTGGACATCCCGGACATCGCCTCCCTGGCAGCCCCACGCCCGGCGCTGTTCCACGCGGGGGCGCTGGACGGCCTGTTCCCGCAGGCGGGGGTGACCGCCGCGTACGCGAAGATGCGCGCGGTCTGGGAGTCGCAGCGCGCGGGCGACCGCCTGACGACGAAGGTCTGGCCTGACCACGCGCATGTCTTTACAGCCGACATGCAGGACGAGGCGTACGCCTGGCTGGACACCTGGGCCGCGGGGTGACGGAACGCGTCTGTGGCCGCCCCAGAAGGGACGGCCACTACGCGGAAGCGCAATTTGCCCGGTACCGCAGTGGCCTGTCCGCCCTGCTCGCGTCGATCAAGGCAAAGGGCGGTCGGAGCTGCTCGGTGGCCTACTCGTTGCGATCAGGACCCGCGCACTTCCCGCCACGCTCGCCGCCTGAGGCGCACGGCAGAGTAGATTCGGGTCATGCCGATACGCGCGGTTCTCTGGGACGTGGACGACACGATCTTCGACTACAGCGGCGCCGACCGCATCGGCATGCGGCACCACCTCGACAGTGAGGGCATGCCCGCCGGATACGAATCCGTCGACCAGGCCCTCGACGCGTGGCGCGAGATCACCGACGTCCACTGGGCCCGCTTCGCCGACGGGGAGACCGACTTCCAGGGGCAGCGCCGCGACCGGGTGCGGTCCTTCCTCGGTACGGCGCTGAGCGACGCCGACGCCGACGACTGGTTCTCTCGACACGCCGGCCACTACGAGGCCGCCTGGTCCCTCTTCCCGGACACCGTGCCCGTCCTGGACGTCCTCGCCGACGACTACCGGCATGCCGTCCTGTCGAACTCCAGCATCCACAACCAGGACCGCAAGCTGCGCGTTCTCGGCGTACGGGACCGCTTCGAGGCCGTCGTGTGCGCCGTCGAGCTCGGGGTGTCCAAGCCCGAGCCCGGTGCCTTCCACGCCGCCTGCGACGCGATCGGCCTGGCGCCGCAGGAGGTTGCGTACGTGGGGGATCATCCCGATATCGACGCGCGCGGCGCCGTCGCCGCCGGGCTGGCCGGGATCTGGCTGGACCGCACCGGCCTCGGCGGGCGGCCCGAGCTCACCCGGATCACCGGGCTCGGTGAGCTTCCTGGGCTGTTGCGCGGCGATACCCGTTTTGGAGCGCCGGACACCTTCAGGTAATGTTCTTCCTGCGCCGCTCGCAAAGACCAAGAGGTCCGATCGGAGGGCGCAAGCCAAATAAACCCCCTCCTGGGGGTTGTGTTTTGGTGGGCTATGGTGTAATTGGCAGCACGACGGTTTCTGGTTCCGTTAGTCTAGGTTCGAGTCCTGGTAGCCCAGCTCGCAGAGTAAGTCCTCTGCAAAGCCCCCGTTGTGTAGCGGCCTAGCACGCTGCCCTCTCACGGCAGTAGCGCCGGTTCGAATCCGGTCGGGGGTACAGATCCATCCCGTTGATCATCAGGGTCGCACCCATTGATCACGCGGTGACATCACCCGGTTCCGCCGGGTGGGATCGCTAGGGCCCCCGTTGTGTAGCGGCCTAGCACGCTGCCCTCTCACGGCAGTAGCGCCGGTTCGAATCCGGTCGGGGGTACTGGTATAAACCATGGGCTATGGTGTAATTGGCAACACGACGGTTTCTGGTTCCGTTGTTCTAGGTTCGAGTCCTGGTAGCCCAGCACAGTCGTACAGCTCGGCAGTCGAGCTGCCGCGGCAGTCAGCTAGCCCCCGTTGTGTAGCGGCCTAGCACGCCGCCCTCTCAAGGCGGTAGCGCCGGTTCGAATCCGGTCGGGGGTACGTACCGATCAGGCCCTCCGCGAAATGCGGGGGGCCTCCTCGCGTCAGTGCCTTCCTCGCGCGCCATGCCCGGCGGGATAATCCGTCCATGGATCCTGCCTGCGGCCCGGAACCTCTCATACGTACCGCGGAGTTGCGCATCCTGCGTCTCTGCCGGCCGCCGGGGCTGCGCATAGAAGGCGTGGTCGACCTCCGCACCCACCGCCACCTGCGCACCGCGCTCGACGTCATCGCCCCGACCGACGGCGACCTCCAACTGGAGCTCTCCCGGCTGGAGTACCTCGACATCGGCGGACTGCGGATGCTGATTTCCTTCGCCGGCACGCGAGATGAGGGTCACCACGTGGAGCTGACCGGCCTCGCCCCGCACCTGCGGAATGTGATCGCCCTCGTCGGCTGGGACGAGACGCCCGGTCTCCGGCTGGGAGCCCACCGCGCAAATTAGCGCCGGTGGAAGCCGGTGGAAGCCGGTGGAATCAGCCGGTGCGGCGCAGCGCCTCGCTCAGCCGACCCGCCGCGTCGATCACCGCCTGCGCGTGCATACGCCCCGGGTGCCGGCTCAGCCGCTCGATCGGCCCCGACACCGAGACCGCCGCGACCACGCGGTTCGAGGGCCCGCGCACGGGCGCGGAGACCGACGCCACCCCCGGCTCCCGCTCGCCGATCGACTGGGCCCAGCCCCGCCGCCGTACGCCCGACAGGGCCGTCGCCGTGAAGCGCGCCCCCTGCAGTCCGCGGTGCAGGCGCTCCGGCTCCTCCCACGCCATCAGGATCTGGGCCGATGAGCCCGCCTTCATGGTGAGCGTCGAGCCGACCGGCACGGTGTCCCGCAGCCCGGACAGCCGCTCCGCCGCCGCCACGCAGATCCGCATGTCGCCCTGGCGGCGGTAGAGCTGCGCGCTCTCGCCGGTGACGTCACGGAGGTGGGTCAGCACCGGGCCCGCCGTCGCCAGCAGCCGGTCCTCACCCGCCGCCGCGGCCAGCTCCGCCAGCCGCGGGCCGAGAATGAACCGGCCCTGCATGTCCCTCGCCACCAGACGGTGGTGTTCCAGTGCCACGGCCAGACGGTGTGCCGTGGGTCGTGCCAGCCCTGTCGCCGCGACCAGCCCGGCGAGGGTGGCCGGACCGGACTCCAGTGCGCTCAGTACCAGAGCTGCCTTGTCGAGAACGCCGACGCCGCTAGAGTTGTCCATGCAACGATATTCACGTCTCACACTGTGAAACGCAAGTTCAATTTTCCGGGGAAATTGCGACGCTGTAGGTGCGGCCCGCGGACCAACGGGCTCCGCACAAGATCTCTAGTTGCGCCGGCGGTGCCGCCGGCCGGAGGGAAAGCGATGGGTAGGACACTCGCGGAGAAGGTCTGGGACGACCATGTCGTCCGGCGCGCGGAGGGCGAGCCCGATCTCCTCTTCATCGATCTTCACCTGCTGCACGAGGTGACCAGCCCCCAGGCCTTCGACGGCCTGCGCCTCAATGGCCGCCGGGTGCGCCGCCTCGACCTCACCATCGCCACCGAGGACCACAACACCCCGACGATCGACATCGACAAGCCCATCGCGGACCCGGTCTCCCGCGTGCAGTTGGAGACGCTGCGCAAGAACTGCGCCGACTTCGGCGTACGTCTGCACCCGCTGGGCGACATCGAGCAGGGCGTCGTCCACGTCGTCGGCCCGCAGCTGGGTCTCACCCAGCCCGGCACGACCGTGGTCTGCGGCGACTCGCACACCTCCACCCACGGCGCGTTCGGCGCGCTGGCCTTCGGCATCGGCACCTCCCAGGTCGAGCATGTCCTGGCCACCCAGACCCTGCCGCTGGCCCGCCCCAAGACCATGGCGATCACGGTCGACGGCGAACTGCCCGACGACGTCACCGCCAAGGACCTGATCCTGGCGATCATCACGAAGATCGGCACCGGCGGCGGCCAGGGCTACATCCTGGAGTACCGCGGCTCCGCCATCGAGAAGCTCTCGATGGAAGCCCGGATGACCATCTGCAACATGTCGATCGAGGCGGGCGCCCGGGCCGGAATGATCGCCCCGGACCAGACGACCTTCGACTACCTCCAGGGCCGCGACCACGCCCCCGAGGGCGCGGACTGGGACGCCGCCGTCGCGTACTGGCAGACCCTGCGCACCGACGACGACGCGGTCTTCGACGCCGAGGTGGTCATCGACGCCGCCTCACTCGCGCCGTTCGTCACCTGGGGCACCAACCCCGGTCAGGGCGCGCCCCTGTCCGGACACGTCCCCGACCCGGCTTCGTACGAGGACGCTTCGGAGCGGAACGCCGCCGAAAAGGCCCTGGAATACATGGCGTTGACCGCCGGACAGGCGCTGCGCGACATCAGGGTCGACACCGTCTTCGTAGGCTCCTGCACCAATGGCCGCATCGAGGACCTGCGGAACGTGGCCGCCATCGTGGAAGGCCGCAAAGTCGCCGACGGCGTACGGATGCTGGTGGTCCCCGGCTCCGTACGCGTCTCCCTGCAGGCCGTCGCGGAGGGCCTGGACAAGGTCTTCACCGCCGCCGGCGCCGAATGGCGGCACGCGGGCTGCTCGATGTGCCTGGGCATGAACCCCGACCAACTGGCCCCCGGCGAGCGCTCCGCGTCCACCTCCAACCGCAACTTCGAGGGCAGGCAGGGCAAGGGCGGACGCACCCATCTGGTCTCGCCACAGGTCGCCGCGGCCACCGCCGTACTGGGCCATCTGGCCTCGCCCGCCGATCTGGCCGACCTGTCCGACGCCCCCGCGACCGCCGGAGTCTGAGCACCATGGAAGCTTTCACCGCACACACCGGCCGCGCCGTGCCGCTGCGCCGCTCCAACGTCGACACCGACCAGATCATCCCGGCCCACTGGCTGAAGAAGGTCACCCGCGACGGCTTCGAGGACGGTCTCTTCGAGGCGTGGCGCAAGGACGACTCCTTCGTCCTCAACCGGCCCGAGCGCAAGGGCGCCACCGTCCTGGTGGCCGGACCCGACTTCGGCACCGGCTCGTCGCGCGAGCACGCCGTCTGGGCCCTGCAGAACTACGGTTTCAAGGCCGTCATCTCCTCGCGTTTTGCCGACATCTTCCGTGGCAACTCGCTCAAGAACGGGCTGCTGACGGTGGTCTTGGACCAGAAGGTGGTGGACGCGCTCTGGGAGCTGACCGAGGCAGACCCGACCGCCGAGATCACCGTGGACCTGGAGAAGCGCCAGGTACTGGCCGAAGGCATCTTGGCTGACTTCGAGCTTGACGAGAACGCCCGCTGGCGACTGCTGAACGGTCTGGACGACATCAGTCTCACCCTTCAGAACGAAGCCGACATCACGGCATATGAGGCCTCTCGACCGGCCTTCAAACCCCGCACAATTCAGGCCTGAACAGCGCTTTTCCCCTACTGCGCCCCCCACCGCCAGGTGGGGGGCGTAGTCGCTTGTTGAGACCCGCTTGGGCGACAACTCGCCCCAGATGGCACAATCGGTGCATGGACCGTGACGGCCAACTCGAGCTCTACGGGTCAGTTGCGGCCAAACTGAAGGAAGCGCACGCACGGGTGCGCGCACTGCAAGTCCCGGAGGGCGTAAAGATGGCGCTGTCCCGGAAGCTGCTGATCGTCACGGCAGCGGCGAAACACGATCTCCCGGACGCGGCGAGGCGTCTGGACCGCTTGATGAAGGACCTCGATGAGGGCCGATTCCCGCAGGGGGACTGACACCCGGAACTTCCACGAAGGTCGCCTTCGTTGCGGCACTAGGGTGATTAGCCCGTTTCGTGTTTGATTTGCGGTATATATCTGCCTAACGTGCGAAAAGGCCTGGACGCATTCGTTCCGGCAATGTCTCCGAAGGGGAAGACGTGAACAAGGCGCAGCTCGTAGAAGCGATTGCCGACAAGGTCGGAGGCCGACAGCAGGCCGCTGACTCTGTCGACGCGGTACTTGACGCGATCGTCCGGGCGGTTGTCGCTGGAGACCGAGTTTCGGTCACTGGCTTCGGTTCGTTCGAGAAGGTCGACCGCCCCGCCCGCTATGCCCGCAACCCGCAGACGGGTGAGCGCGTACGGGTCAAGAAGACATCCGTTCCCCGCTTCCGCGCGGGACAGGGCTTCAAGGACCTGGTCAGCGGCTCGAAGAAGCTGCCCAGGGGCGGCGAGGTCGCCGTCAAGAAGGCTCCCAAGGGGAGCCTCCAGGCGGCCGCCACCCGGGCGGCGGTCAAGAAGGCTGCCGCCAAGAGGGCGGCCCCGGCCGCGAAGAAGGCCGCGGCGAAGAAGGCCGCACCGGCCAAGAAGGCCGTCACCAAGAAGGCGGCCCCCGCCGCCAAGAAGGCCGCACCGGCCAAGAAGGCGGCCCCGACCGCCAAGAAGACCGCGGCCAAGACGACCACGGCCAAGAAGGCGACGGCGAAGAAGACCGCGCCCGCCAGGAAGTCGGCGGGGCGCTCCACCACCGCCAAGAAGGCGACCGCCAGGTAACGGCGGCCGCCGGGCAAGAGGACCGCCAGGTAGAAGGAGGCGGCAGCAGGCCACGGGCCGCTCATATGCCGGGCCGGACTCCCCTCGGGGAGCCCGGCCCGCGGCACGTCCGCCCTCCCTGGAGCGCCTGGAGCGCCTGGAGGGTCTAAAGGGCCTGGAGGGCCTGGGGGTTCTAGAGGGTCTGATGGGTCTAGAGGGTCTGGAGGTTCTAGAGGGTCTGCAGTGTCACCAGCGTGATGCGCAGGGACGCGCCCTCGCCCTCCGTCTCGATACGGACCCGCTGCCCGGACCGCAGCAACCGCAGTTCGCCCGCGTCGAAGGCCGCCGCGTCGAAAGGCACCGGGGTTCCATCGTCGAGCAGCACACTCCCGCAGCGGCTTTCGGAGTCGTATGTGTACGAGGTCGCCTGCATACCCGCCAGCCTAGTCGCCGGCCATGGCTGTAGTGTCAGCCGTCCATCGCATGGGCGCCGGTCTCCCAGCGCTCCGCCGTACGCGGACCCACCCCCAGGGCGAGAGCCGCCCGCAGATCATCTCCGGTGTCCACGTCCTGCCGTACCGAATCAACATCGTCGAGCAGGATTTCCGCGGCCCCCGACGCCAAATGCCGACGCCGCGACAGCCCACCGAAAGCAGGACGCAATTCCACCCCGGACGCCGCCGCGAGCAATGTTGTGCCGATTCCGGCCGCATCCGTCAGAAATGCCCGCGGAAATATCGATGCTGTCGTCAGTACTCGCGTCAATTCCGCGGGGCGCAATGCGGGAAGATCAGCATTGAGCACGGCGACGGCAGCGGCAGGGCGCCGCGCCCGCACCGCCCCCGCCCCGTACGCCAGCGCCGCATTGAGCCCCGCCGCCGGGGTGTCCGGCACGACCCGCGCCCCCAGCGCGGCGAGCTCCGCGGTGGCCGCCGGATCGTCCGTGACGACTGCCACATCCCGGACCGCCGGGCAGGCCAGCGCCGCGGCCACGGTGTCCAGTGCGAAGGCCAGCGCGAGATACGGCCGCAGCGCCTCGTCCGCCGTGTCCGCGAGCCTGCTCTTTGCCAGGGCGAGCGGCTTCAGCGGGACGACCAGGGACCAGACGGCCATCGGGTCGGTGTTCGTGGCGAGATCTCCATCCGTGCGCGAGGGGTGCCCATTGTCACCTGAGGGTGCGAACGCCCGTAGGGCCGGGCGCTGAGAGCGGGGCGTACGGTGTTCTCGACAGACCAGGGGCCTGGGGCGACACTTGACCCCCAGCAGCCGGGCAGCAGGCCCGGCATAGAGGAAGGTGGCCTAGTGTCCCGCCGTAGAATCGGCTTCTGGTACCGCCTTGCGGCGGTCATTGCCAAGCCGCCGCTGTTGGTTCTGTTCAAGCGGGACTGGCGGGGAATGGAACACATTCCGGCGGACGGTGGATTCATCACTGCCATCAATCACAACTCGGTCATCGATATGTTCTCCTACGGCCACTTCCAGTACAACACCGGACGTGTGCCCCGATTCCTGGCCAAGGCCACGCTCTTCGAGACGCCCATTGCCGGCGCACTCCTGCGCGGCACCCGCCAGATTCCCGTCTACCGCGAATCCACCGACGCCTACGGGGCCTTCCGTGCCGCCGTGGAGGCCATCGAGCGCGGAGAATGCGTCGCCTTCTACCCCGAGAGCACCCTCACCCGCGACCCCGACCAGTGGCCGATGACCGCGAAGACCGGGGTGGCGCGGGCGGCTCTGGTGACCAAGGCGCCGGTCGTCCCGGTCGCCCAGTGGGGCGCCAACCTGGCGGTTCCGCCGTACGCCAAGGCGAACAAGATCAGCTTCTTCCCGCGCAAGACGCTCCAGGTGAAGGCCGGTCCGCCGGTCGACCTCGCGAGCTTCTACGGCAAGGAGCCGACGCCGGAAGTACTGAAGGAGGTGACCGAGACCATCATGGCCGCGGTCACCGACCTGCTGGAGGATCTGCGCGGCGAGCAGGCGCCCGAGCAGCCGTACGATCTGCGCGAAGTCCTCGCGCAGCAGCGCCGCAAGGCGGCCGAGGAGGGCACCAAGTGACGCGCGCAGCCACCAGGGCGGCAGTATTCGGAACCGGCTCGTGGGGCACGGCCTTCGGGATGGTCCTCGCGGACGCGGGCTGCGAAGTGACCCTGTGGGGCCGCCGCGCCGAACTCGTCGACGCTATCAACACCACGAACGCCAACCCCGACTATCTGCCGGGGATTGAGCTTCCCGCCTCGATCCGGGCCACCACCGACCCGGCAGAGGCACTGCAGGACGCCGACTTCACCGTCCTCGCGGTCCCTTCGCAGACGCTGCGCGGCAATCTCGCGGCATGGGTGCCCAAGCTGCCCGCCGACACCGTCCTCGTCTCCCTGATGAAGGGCGTCGAACTGGGCACCGCCAAGCGGATGAGCCAGGTCATCGAAGAGGTCGCGGGGGTGCCCGCGGAGCGCGTCGCCGTTGTCACAGGCCCCAACCTCGCCAAGGAGATCGCCCAGCGCCGCCCGGCCGCCGCGGTGGTCGCCTGCCGCGACGAGGCGGTGGCCCAGCGGCTCCAGTCCGCCTGCCACACCCCGTACTTCCGCCCGTACACCAACACCGACGTCGTCGGCTGCGAGCTGGGCGGCGCGGTGAAGAACGTCATCGGCCTCGCCGTCGGCATCGCGGACGGCATGGGCCTCGGCGACAACGCCAAGGGCTCGCTGATCACCCGCGGACTGGCCGAGACGACCCGGCTGGGACTGGCGATGGGCGCGGACCCGCTGACCTTCTCGGGGCTGGCCGGACTCGGCGACCTGGTGGCCACCTGCTGCTCGCCGCTCTCCCGCAACCACACCTTCGGCACCAACCTGGGCCGCGGCATGACGCTTCAGGAGACCATCGCGGTCACCAAGCAGACCGCGGAAGGCGTCAAGTCCTGTGAGTCGGTGCTCGATCTGGCGCGCAGGCACGGCGTCGACATGCCCATCACGGAAACGGTCGTCGGCATCGTCCACGAGGGCAAGCCGCCGGTGGTCGCGCTGAAGGAACTGATGTCGCGTACCGCCAAGCCCGAGCGTCGCTGACGTTGTCACAACCACCGGGTAGTCTCATCGCGATATGAGCAGCGAGAACCTCCCCCAGAGCCCTCAGCAGCAGCGCCGCAAGCCGCGCGTAGCCGTCGTCTTCGGCGGCCGCAGCTCCGAACACGGAATCTCCGTGGTCACCGCCGGCGCCGTGCTGCGTGCCATCGACCGTACGAAGTACGACGTACTGCCGATCGGCATCACCACGGACGGCCGGTGGGCGCTCACCGCCGACGAGCCGGAGCGGATGGCTATCGCCGACCGCTCCACGCCGAACGTCGACCAGCTGACCGAGTCCGCGGAGGGCGGCGTGGTTCTCTCCGTCGACCCCGGCAGCCGCGAAGTCACCTACAGCGAGCCCGGCTCCGTCCCCAAGGCGCTCGGCGAGGTCGACGTCGTCTTCCCGATGCTGCACGGCCCGTACGGCGAGGACGGCACCCTGCAGGGGCTGCTGGAGCTCTCCGGCGTCCCGTACGTCGGCTCCGGCGTCCTCGCCTCGGCCGTCGGGCAGGACAAGGAGTACATGAAGCGGGTGTTCACCTCCTTCGGGCTGCCCGTCGGCCCGTACGAGGTGATCCGCCCCCGTGAGTGGCAGCAGGACCCCTCCGCCGCCCGCAAGAAGATCATCGACTTCGCGGGCGAGCACGGCTGGCCGCTCTTCGTGAAGCCCGCGCGCGGCGGATCGTCCATGGGCATCACCAAGGTCGACGACCTCGCCGGACTGGACGAGGCGATCGCCGAGGCGCAGCGTCACGACCCCAAGATCCTCGTGGAGTCGCTGCTGCGCGGCCGCGAGATCGAGTGCGGAGTGCTGGAGTTCGAGGACGGCCCGCGCGCCAGCGTGCCCGCCGAGATCCCGCCCGTCACGGCCCATGAGTTCTACGACTTCGCGGCCAAGTACATCGACTCGGCGCCCGGCCTGGTGCCCGCGCCGCTGACGCCCGAGCAGACCGCCGAGGTGCGGCGGCTCGCCGTCGAGGCGTTCGACGCGGCATCCTGCGAGGGGCTGGTCCGCGCGGACTTCTTCCTCCAGGAGGACGGCGAGTTCGTGATCAACGAGATCAATACGATGCCGGGATTCACCCCGATCTCGATGTACCCGCGGATGTGGCAGGAGAGCGGCGTCAGCTACCCGGAGCTGGTGGACAGGCTGATCCAGGCCGCGCTGCGCCGCCCGACCGGCCTGCGCTAGAGCGGAACGACCCTCGGCCGGTCCCCCGCAGCGCAGTACGATCGCGACGAACGCGACGATCGTGGCATCGCCCCGGCCGGCGGTCAGTTCGGAAGCCTCCTCCGGCGGGGGCCGGGAACCGTGATCGACACCGCTGCGTCCGTGGAGGAGCAGCCCGCGGCGGTCAGCAGCACCGCGCGACGGCGGACGAGCAGGCTGACAGGCAGCGGAGCCGACGGCGGGAAGACGCCACCGGCCGAGTATGGACGGGGGCTACAGGTGCACGACCGGGCAGGTCAGAGTGCGGGTGATGCCGTCCACTTGCTGGACCTTGGCAACCACCATGCGTCCGAGGTCATCGACAGTGTCGGCCTGAGCACGCACGATCACGTCATAAGGACCGGTCACGTCCTCGGCCTGAATCACTCCTGGAATCTTGCCAATGGTCTCGGCGACTGTCGACGCCTTGCCCACCTCGGTCTGAATGAGGATGTACGCCTGTACCACGGAACCTCCAGGGCGGCCACGAGGATCATGTGGGGAGAGAAGAGACGCCACGGTATCGCGTCGCCGCGGGCAGCGGGGAGACCCCCGCACCGGGCGATCCCCGCAGCGTGGCGCACGGAAAGCGGAAGTTGACGTATCTCTTGACGGTACCCAGGGCGCGGACGACTCGCGACCGCAGGCAATGTGGCCGCGAACGAGAGCAAGCAGCATCGCCGGAGCACCCGGCGGGACGACGGAGAGGTGAGACTCGGTGAAGGGCACTGTGGGCGAGTTGGGGGAGTTCGGGCTCATCCGGGAGCTCACCTCCCGGCTCACCTCGACCCCCGCGGTACAGCTGGGACCCGGCGACGACGCCGCGGTCATCGCCGCACCCGACCGCAGGGTTGTGGCGAGTACGGACGTCCTGCTCGAGGGGCGGCACTTCCGCCGCGACTGGTCGACGGCGTACGACGTGGGGCGCAAGGCAGCCGCCCAGAACCTGGCCGACATCGCCGCGATGGGCGCGGTCCCGACCGCGCTGCTGCTCGGCCTGGTCGTCCCGGCCGAACTCCCGGTCACCTGGGCCACCGAACTGATGGACGGCATCCGCGACGAGTGCCAGGTCGCGGGCGCCGCCGTCGTGGGCGGCGATGTCGTACGCGGTGACCTGATCACCCTCGCGATCACGGCGCTCGGCGATCTGCGCAACCACGAGCCGGTGACCCGGGCCGGCGCACAGCCCGGCGATGTCGTCGCGTACACCGGCTGGTTGGGCTGGTCGGCGGCGGGCCACGCGGTGCTCTCGCGCGGCTTCCGCTCGCCGCGCGCCTTCGTGGAGGCGCACCGGCGGCCCGAGCCGCCGTACCACGCGGGCCCCGCGGCGGCCGGTCTCGGCGCGACCGCCATGACGGACGTCAGCGACGGACTCGTCGCCGACCTCGGGCATATCGCGGTCGCCAGCAAGGTGCGCATCGACCTGAGATCCGGTCTTATCGACATCCCGAGCCAGATGAACGACATCGGCCAGGCGGTCGGCGTCGACCCGCTCCAGTGGGTGCTCACCGGGGGAGAGGACCACGCGATCGTCGCCACTTTCCCGCCGGACGCGAAGCTGCCCGCCCGCTGGAAGGTGATCGGCGAGGTGCTCAACCCGTCGGCGCTGCCGCAGGTGACGGTCGACGGGGCGCCGTGGACCAGCAAGGGCGGCTGGGACCACTTCGGGGACATCGAGGACGGCAAGTAGCGTGCGAGTCCGTTCTGTAGGTTCGGGCGCATGAACGTACCTCCGCTTCACGTACCTCTGCTGCGCATACCTCCGCGGGTTCTCACCGTCGCCGGGTCCGATTCCGGCGGCGGTGCGGGCATCCAGGCCGATCTGAAGACCATGCTGGCGCTGGGCGTGCACGGCATGAGCGTGCTCACGGCCGTCACCGCCCAGAACTCCCTGGGCGTACAGGGCGCGTGGGAGCTGCCCGTCGAGGCCGTACGGGCGCAGTACCGCAGCGTCGTCGACGACATCGGCGTACAGGCTGTGAAGACCGGAATGCTGGCGTCGGCGCCGCTGGTCGAGGCCGTCGCCGAGCTGCTGGCGGACACGGCGGCGCCGGTGGTCGTGGACCCGGTGGGGGTGTCCAAGCACGGTGACCCGCTGCTGGCGGCCTCGGCGCTCGACTCCGTACGCGGCGCTCTGCTGCCGGTCGCGACCGTGGCCACGCCCAACCTCGACGAGGTGGCCCAGCTGACAGGCGTGGTGGTCGAGGACGAGCGCGGCATGCGCAAGGCGGCGGACGCCGTCCTCGCCTTCGGCCCCCGGTGGGCGCTGATCAAGGGCGGGCATCTGCCGGGCGACGCCGTGGATCTGCTGACGGACGGCACCGAGGAGCACTGGCTGCGCGCGCCCCGCCATGACAACCGGCACACCCACGGGACCGGCTGCACCCTCGCGTCCGCGGTGGCGTCGGGGCTCGCGGGGGGAATGGACGTGCCGGAGGCCGTACGGGCCGCGAAGGAGTACGTGACGGGCGCGATCGCGGCGGGGTTCCCGCTGGGCGGGGGACTCGGCCCCGTGGACCACGCCTGGCGGTTCAGAACCCGCCGCTAGAGCGAAGCGGCGGGTTCTCGCGCGAACGGCGAAAAGCCGGCCCACCCAAAGGTGGACCGGCCTTCAAAGCAACCGGAAGGCAGCTGCGCTACGACGGAACGTACGTCGGCGGGGTCACCCCCGCATAGGCGGGGAACCGTCGCTTAGCGCGAGACCTTACCGGCCTTGATGCACGAGGTGCAGACGTTGAGCCGCTTCGGCGTCCGACCGACCACGGCACGCACGCGCTGGATGTTGGGATTCCAGCGACGGGACGTACGGCGGTGCGAGTGCGAAATGCTGTTGCCGAAGCCCGGCCCCTTGCCGCAGACGTCGCAGTTGGCAGCCACGGGTTACTCCAAAGACCTCAGATGCACTTACGGTCACCTTCCCGGCCGCAGACCAATTCTGCGCCAGGATCGCGGCTCCCGCCCGCCACTGGAAGTGACGTATGGACCGCATCTGCCGGAGCGGAGGCTCCGGCACGGGCACGATGACAAGTACCCACGCCGTACCATCGGTAGCACGGCGGCACTACTGCGATTCGATGCCCCAACCGTGACCCCGGCTAGCCGGTTCGTGCCTTAAGGCTCAAGCAGTAGATTCGCCCGGCAGAAGCCGAGCGACCGCAGAATCATACAACGGCCCGAGGACTACGACGAACCGGTCCGGGGTCTACCCTGCGGGCATTCCGCTGCTCAGGATACGTCGGACGCGAGTCGGCTTTACGAGGAGGATCACCAGGTGCCGCAGACCCTCGACGCCGCAGCGGTGCGGACCTGGTGCTCACTGTCGCTGGAAGCCCTCGGCCGGGAGCGCGAGGAGATCGACGCGATCAATGTGTATCCGGTCGCGGACGGGGACACCGGCACGAATCTGTATCTGACCGTGGAGTCGGCCTCCCAGGCGGTCGAGGCGGTCTTCGCCGCGCACGCGACCGGGTCCTCCGTGCCCGCTCCGGCCGATGTGGCGCGGGCGATGGCGCACGGCGCGCTCCTCGGGGCGCGGGGAAACTCCGGGACGATCCTGGCGCAGCTGCTGCGGGGCATGGCGGAGCGGATCGGCGCGGGGGACCACCTGGCGGGCGCGCTGCGGCGGGCCGCAGGGCTGGCGCGCGAG
Source organism: Streptomyces sp. NPDC052236 (assembly GCF_044548015.1). NCBI lineage: Bacteria > Bacillati > Actinomycetota > Actinomycetes > Kitasatosporales > Streptomycetaceae > Streptomyces > Streptomyces sp. NPDC052236. The sequence continues at coordinate 283,391 of NZ_JBIUBL010000005.1, forward strand.
GCGGTGGCCCATCCTGTCGAGGGCACGATCCTGAGCGTGGCGGCCGCGGCGGCGTACGCGGCGGAGGCCTGCGTGGGGAAGGCTTCGGGTGACGTGGCGCGGGCGGCGTACGCGGGGGCACGGGCCGCGCTCGACGCGACGCCCGGTCAGCTCGCGGTGCTGGAGCGCGCGGGTGTCGTGGACGCGGGCGGGCGCGGACTGCTGATGGTGCTCGGGGCGCTGGTCGAGGCGGTGTCGGGGGAGGCGGCCCCGGCGGCGCCGGCGATGGCACACGTACGACGGGATCCCGCATATGGCGCTGACAGCGCGGTGGAGTCCTGCGCGGTCGGGGGCCCCGCCTTCGAGGTGATCTACCTGCTGGAGGCGGACGAAGCGGCGGTGGCGAAGCTGCGCGCCCGGCTCGACGGGCTCGGCGACTCGCTCGTCGTCGTCGGCGGCGACGGCCTGTGGAACGTCCATGTGCATGTGGACGACGCGGGCGCGGCGGTGGAGGCGGGCGTCGAGGCGGGGCGGCCGTACCGGATCCGTATCACCCACTTCGACACCGCCGCGCCGGTGGCGCGTGAGCAGGCACAGCGGGCGGTCGTCGTGGTCGTCGCGGGGGAGGGCCTGGCGGGCCTGTGCACGGAGGCGGGCGCGACGACGGTGCTCGCGCGCCCCGGGGAGCCGCCCGCGAGCGGCGAACTGGTCGACGCGATCCGGCGCGCGCACGCGCGCGAGGTAGTACTGCTGCCGAACTCCGCGGAGCTGCGGCACACGGCCGCAGCGGCGGCGGAACAGGCCCGTACGGAGGGGGTGCGGGTCGCCCTCATCCCGACCCGCGCGGCGGTCCAGGGCATCGCGGCGCTCGCGGTCCACGAACCGGACCGGCGCTTCGACGAGGACGTGGTCGCGATGACCGCGGCGGCGGGCGCGACGCGCTACGCGGAACTGGCGATCGCGGAACGCCAGTCGTGGACGACGGCGGGGGTCTGCCAGGCCGGGGACGTACTGGGCCTGATCGACGGCGACGTGGCGGTGATCGGCACAGACCTGGCGGCCACGGCGGAGACGGTGCTGAACCGGATGCTGTCGGCGGGCGGCGAACTGGTGACGCTGATCCTGGCGGACGAGGTGGACCAGGTGGTGGCGGACCACCTGGAGAGACGGATCAGGGACGGCCACTGGGCGGTGGACACGGTGATCTACCGGGGCGGCACGCAGTCGCCGCCGCTGCTGATCGGCGTGGAGTAGGGGCGCTGCCCCTTGTCGGGGGCTCCGCCCCCGAACCCGCCCCCTACGCCCTGGCGGGCGTGGGGGACCCCCAGCGCCTCAATCGCCGGCGAGGCTTGAGTTGCCGGTGGCCCGGCAATTCAAGCCCGTCCGGCGTTTGAGGACACCGCCCGAAGGGCGGTACGGGGGTCCAGGGGGCGGAGCCCCTTGGTTACGGGATGGGGCGGGTAGGGGAAAAGCCCGCCGCAGGCGCACCGCACCCCGACCAGCCGATGTCCCCACCTGCCCGCCGACTGTCAGCGCCGTGGTGTGCAATAGATCCGTGCCCGCGCTCGACGAACCCCTCAAGAAGTCCCTCGGCGCCGCCACCGCGAAGGTGATGGCCGACCACCTCGACCTGCATACGGTCGGTGACCTGCTCCACCACTATCCACGGCGGTACGCCGAGCGGGGTGAGCTCACCCCGCTCTCCGAGCTGCCCCTGGACGAGCACGTCACGGTCGTCGCCCAGGTCGCGGACGCCCGCGTCCTGACCTTCAACCAGGGGCGCGGCCGGCGGCTCGAAGTCACCATCACCGACGGCAGCGGGCGGCTGCAGCTCGTCTTCTTCGGCAAGGGCGTCCACAAGCCGCACAAGGACCTGCTGCCCGGCAGCCGCGCGATGTTCGCCGGCAAGGTGTCGGTGTTCAACCACAAGCTGCAGCTCGCCCATCCCGCGTACGAACCATTGGGCGTCGTCGGCGCCGAGGACGCGGTCGACGCGGCGGACGCGTTCGCCAACCAGCTGATCCCCATCTACCCGGCCTGCAAGCAGCTGGAGTCCTGGAAGATCGCCAAGGCGGTGGACGCGGTCCTGCCGCACGCCGCCGAAGCCGCCGACCCGCTGCCGCCCTCCCTGCGCGAAGGCCGCGGACTGGCCACGCTCCCCGACGCGCTGCGCAAGATCCACCGCCCCCGGACGAAGGCGGACATCGCCGAGGCCAGGGACCGCCTCAAGTGGGACGAGGCCTTCGTCCTCCAGGTCGCGCTGGCCCGGCGGCGGTTCGCCGACAGCCAGCTGCCCGCCGTGGCCCGCAAGTACCGGCCGGGGGGACTGCTCGACGCCTTCGACGCCAAGCTGCCCTTCACGCTCACCGAAGGCCAGCAGAAGGTCACCAAGGAGATCTTCGACGACCTGGCGGCCGAGCATCCGATGCACCGACTCCTCCAGGGCGAGGTCGGTTCCGGCAAGACGATGGTCGCGCTGCGGGCGATGCTCACCGTCGTGGACGCGGGCGGCCAGGCCGCGATGCTCGCGCCCACCGAAGTCCTCGCCCAGCAGCACCACCGCTCGATCACCCAGATGATGGGCGAGCTCGCGGAGGGCGGCATGCTCGGCGGCACCGAGGACGCCACCAAAGTGGTGCTGCTCACCGGCTCCATGGGCATGCCCGCGCGCCGGAAAGCGCTGCTCGACCTGGCGACCGGCGAGGCGGGCATCGTCATCGGCACACACGCGCTGATCGAGGACAAGGTCCGCTTCCACGACCTCGGCCTGGTCGTCGTGGACGAGCAGCACCGCTTCGGCGTGGAGCAGCGCGACGCCCTGCGCTCCAAGGGCAAGCAGCCGCCACACCTGCTGGTCATGACCGCCACCCCCATTCCCCGTACGGTCGCGATGACCGTCTTCGGCGACCTGGAGACCTCCGTCCTGGACCAGCTCCCGGCCGGCCGCTCGCCGATCGCCAGCCATGTGGTGCCCGCCCAGGACAAACCGCACTTCCTGGCGCGCGCCTGGGAGCGTGTGCGGGAGGAAGTGGAGAACGGCCACCAGGCGTATGTCGTCTGCCCCCGGATCGGCGACGACGCCGACGAGGCGGCCAACGCGAAGAAGAAGTCTCCGGAGTCTCCGGAGTCCCCGGAGGACGCAGCGGAGAAGCGTCCCCCGCTGGCCGTGATCGAGATCGCCGAACAGCTCGCGGCGGGCCCCCTGCGCGGTCTGCGCGTCGAAGTGCTGCACGGACGGATGCAGCCGGACGACAAGGACGACGTCATGCGCCGCTTCGCCGCGGCCGAGGTGGACGTCCTGGTCGCCACCACCGTCATCGAAGTCGGCGTCGACGTCCCCAACGCCACCGCCATGGTGATCATGGACGCGGACCGGTTCGGCGTCTCACAGCTGCACCAGCTGCGCGGCCGGGTGGGCCGTGGCTCGGCCCCCGGGCTGTGTCTGCTGGTCTCCGAGATGCCGGAGGCGAGCCCCGCCCGGGCCCGGCTCAAGGCCGTCGCCGCCACGCTCGACGGCTTCGAGCTCTCCCGTATCGACCTCGAACAGCGCCGCGAGGGCGATGTGCTGGGCCAGGCCCAGTCCGGAGTGCGCTCCTCGCTGCGGATGCTCGCGGTCATCGAGGACGAGGAGATCATCGCGGCGGCCCGCGAGGAGGCGGTCACGATCGTCAGCGAGGACCCGGCGCTGGAGCGGCTGCCCGAGCTGCGTACGGCGCTGGACGCGCTGCTCGACGAGGAGCGCGAGCAGTACCTCGACAAGGGGTGACCGCCCGCCCACGACCCGGTGGGGCGCGAGGTCATATCGTGGGGGGTGCCCGACACCACGCACGCCCCCACGACCCGACGACGAGGACCGACACCATGACCCGCGTGATCGCCGGCGCGGCCGGCGGCCGTCGCCTCGCCGTCCCGCCCGGCACCGGCACCCGACCCACCTCCGACCGTGCCCGTGAGGGGCTGTTCTCCAGCTGGGAGTCCCTCCTCGGCACATTCAGCGGCATCCGTATCGCCGATCTGTACGCGGGCTCCGGAGCCGTGGGCCTGGAGGCGCTCTCCCGGGGCGCGTCCCACGCCTTCCTGGTCGAGGCCGACGCCCGCGCCGCCCGCACCGTCCGGGACAACGTCCGCGCGCTCGGACTGCCGGGCGCCGAGGTCCGTACCGGCAAAGCGGAACAGATCGCCACAGGTCCGGCCCCCGACGCCCCGTACGACGTGGTGTTCCTCGACCCTCCGTACGGCGTCGCCGACGACGAACTCCGCGAGATTCTGCTCACACTCCGTACGCGGGGGTGGCTCGCGGACGATGCTCTCGTCACCGTGGAGCGCAGCACCAGAGGCGGCGCCTTCGTATGGCCGCAGGGCTTTGAACCACTGCGGGCGCGTCGCTACGGCGAGGGCACGCTTTGGTACGGTCGCGCCGCATCCACGTGCGAAGACGCACGATGACCGAACCGGAGAGCGAGGGACTTCCGTTGCGCCGAGCAGTCTGTCCAGGGTCATTCGACCCCATCACCAATGGACACCTCGACATCATTGGCCGCGCCTCCAAGCTGTACGACGTCGTCCACGTCGCGGTGATGATCAACCAGTCCAAGCAGAGCCTGTTCACGGTCGAGGAGCGGATCGACCTGATCCGCCAGGTCACCAGGGAGTACGGAAACGTCGAGGTGGAGTCTCACCACGGCCTTCTCGTCGACTTCTGCAAGCAGCGCGACATCCCGGCCATCGTCAAGGGGCTGCGCGCGGTCAGCGACTTCGACTACGAGTTGCAGATGGCCCAGATGAACATCGGCCTCTCGGGCGTCGAGACGCTGTTCGTCCCGACCAACCCCACCTACAGCTTCCTCTCCTCCAGCCTCGTCAAGGAGGTCGCCGCCTGGGGCGGCGACGTCTCTCACCTGCTGCCTCCCGTCGTACACCGGGCCCTGACCGAGCGCCTCGGTGAGAAGTGACGGTCTGACAGTCGAACTGCCCGTACAGTCGTTCCGTCCGTCTCCAATCAGCTGTAGAGAGTGGCGAGCACACGGTGGACGTGCAGAAGAAGATCGACGAGATCGTCCAGGCGGTCGGGAACGCCCGGTCCATGCCCATGTCGGCCTCCTGCGTGGTCAACCGCGCCGAGCTGCTCTCCATGCTCGAAGAGGTCCGCCAGGCCCTCCCCGGCTCGCTCGCCCAGGCGCAGGAGCTGATCGGCGGCCGTGAGCAGCTGGTCGAGCAGGCCCGCGCGGAGGCCGATCGGATCATCGAGACCGCCCACGCCGAGCGCGGTTCGCTGATCTCGGACACCCAGGTCGCCCGCCAGTCCCAGGACGAGGCCGAGCGCATCCTCGCCGAGGCCCGCCGCGAGGCCGAGGAGATCCGCGCCGAGGCCGACGACTACGTCGACTCCAAGCTCGCGAACTTCGAGGTGGTCCTCACCAAGACCATCGGCTCCGTGGACCGCGGTCGCGAGAAGCTCCTCGGCCGGGGACCCGGCCTGGACGAGCAGGGGTACGCGGACGCGGACGCCCCGGAGTACAGCGCGGACCCGCAGACCCTGATCCAGCGCGCGGACGAGTACGTCGACACCAAGCTCGGCGCCTTCGAGGCCGTGCTCTCCAAGACCCTCGTCGCGGTGGGCAAGGGGAGGCTGAAGCTGCACGGGCGGACCACCAGCGACGCGCTGGGCGAGCACATGGCCGCCCAGGACGCGGCGGGGACGCAGCAGCACGCCAGTGACGCCGACTATCTGGCGGGTCTCGCGGAGCTGCCCGAGCAGCAGCAGGTCCAGCCGCCACCGCAGTACCAGCCGCAGCCCCAGCACGACCCGTACGCCTACCAGCAGCAGCAGCAGCAGCAGCAGCAGCAACAGCAGCAGCCGCAGGAGGCCTACGCCGCCTACCAGCAGCAGGATCCGTACGCCGCGTACCAGCCCCAGCAGCCCCAGCAGCAGGGCTACGACCAGCAGTACGCGCAGCAGGACCCGTACGCCTACCAGCAGCAGCAGCAGCAGCAGCCCCAGCCCCAGCCCCAGCAACCGCCGCAGCAGGGCTCCGCTCTCGACGAGACGAGCCTCTTCGATACGAGCATGATCGACCTCGAACAACTGCGCCGGTACGAGCAAGAGCGCTGAGCAGGAGGCGCGTCCCGGCCGCCGAGTACCGGATTGGGTCTACGGCGGCCGGTCAAGTATCCTGGCTCTTCGGTCGCGCGTAGATCCGCGATCCCGGCTGCCCGCTTCGACTCCGGAGCAGGACGGCCCCTCCATACGATCCGAAAGTGGTAAATCCCCTGAAAGCGCGCCTTGACCATCGCAACCCCCTCGTGTTCGACACACACGAGCTGGGGCGGCGTCCCGGTGCGCTCCAGCGGCTGAACCATACGGTCGAGACTCCCCCGGACTTCGGTATCGAAGGGGTTGTCGGTGTGCCCGTGGGCGCGCCGATGAAGCTTTACCTCCGCCTCGAGTCGGTCATGGATGGTGTGCTTGTCTCCGGCACCGCCCGTGCAACGGCCGAGGGGGAGTGCGTAAGGTGTCTGGAGCCGATGCGCCAAGATGTCGTGGCGGACTTCCAGGAACTGTTCACGTACCCCGACGCCGACGACCGGCTCCGCGGTCACACCGCGGAGCCGGTCGACGACGCCGAGGACGAGGACGTGCTCTCTCTCGAGGATGGTCTGTTCGACCTCGAACCGGTGCTGCGTGACGTGGTAGTGCTCGCACTGCCGATGCAGCCGGTGTGCCAGGAGAGCTGTGCCGGCCTGTGCCCCGAGTGCGGGGTCAGGCTGGATGAGAACCCGGACCACCACCATGAGGTCGTCGACATTCGTTGGGCGGCACTGCAGGGACTCGCCGAAACCGTCAAGGACGGCGAGAAGGACGATATGGGCGACGACGCTGATCCAGGCGTCGACGAGAAGCAGGAGAAGTAGCCGTGGCTGTTCCGAAGCGGAAGATGTCGCGCAGCAACACGCGCCACCGCCGGTCGCAGTGGAAGGCTGCGGTCCCCACCTTGGTTTCGTGTGAGCGTTGCCAGGAGCCGAAGCTTCAGCACATTGCGTGCCCGAGCTGCGGCACTTATAACAAGCGCCAGGTCCTCGAGGTCTGAGCGGCTGGTGAGAGGCCCGATGTCTGAGCTGTCCAATGCCAAGAAGCAGGCAGACGACGCAGTAAACACAGTCAGCGCAGCCTCGTCCCACACGATCCTGGAAGGGCGGCTCGGGTATCACCTCGAGACCGCCCTTCTGGTGCGTGCGCTGACCCACCGTTCGTACGCGTATGAGAACGGCGGTCTGCCCACCAACGAGCGGCTCGAATTCCTCGGGGATTCGGTGCTCGGTCTGGTGGTCACCGACACGCTGTATCGCACCCACCCCGACCTGCCTGAAGGCCAGCTGGCCAAATTGCGGGCCGCGGTGGTCAATTCGCGTGCGCTGGCGGAGGTCGGTCGTGGCCTTGAACTCGGTCTTTTCGTTCGGCTCGGCCGGGGCGAAGAAGGCACGGGAGGCCGGGACAAGGCGTCCATCCTCGCCGACACCCTGGAAGCGGTGATCGGCGCGGTCTACCTCGACCAGGGCCTCGAAGCGGCCTCGGAGCTGGTGCACCGGCTCTTCGACCCGCTGATCGAGAAGTCCTCCAACCTCGGCGCGGGCCTGGACTGGAAGACCAGTCTCCAGGAACTGACCGCCGCTGAGGGGCTCGGAGTCCCGGAGTATCTCGTCACCGAGACCGGCCCGGACCATGAGAAGACCTTCACTGCTGCCGCCCGCGTCGGTGGTGTCTCGTACGGCACCGGCACCGGCCGCAGCAAGAAGGAAGCGGAGCAGCAGGCGGCGGAGTCGGCGTGGCGGGAGATCCATGCCGCTGCGGACGCACGCGTGGCGGTGGGGAAGGAACCCGCGGCCGCGGTGACCGACGTGGCCGACGGCACCACGCCGGCCTCCGAGGAGCCGACCGAGTCGACCGAGTCGACCTCGGAGCCCGCGGACAAGGCCTCGGCCTGATTCTGCATTCTGCGTTTCCGCGCTTTCAGCCGTGAGGCCCCGCTCTCCTGGAGTCGGGGCCTCACGGCTTTCGGCGACGGCCGCGGCGGTACGCTGCGGGCGTCACCGTGTGAGTATTGAAGGAGCCCCGTGCCCGAGCTGCCCGAGGTCGAAGTCGTACGGCGCGGACTCCAGCGCTGGGTCAGCGGACGCACGATCGCCGAGGTGGAGGTCCTCCACCCGCGCGCGGTCCGCCGTCATCTCGGCGGCGGCGACGACTTCGCGGCCCGGCTCAAGGGCCACACTGTCTCCATCGCCGCCCGCCGCGGCAAGTACCTCTGGCTGCCGCTGGCGGACACGGACTCCTCGATCCTGGGCCACCTCGGGATGAGCGGCCAGCTTCTCGTACAGCCACAAGCCGCCCCCGACGAGAAGCATCTGCGCATCCGCATCCGCTTCGACGACGCGCTCTCCACCGAGCTGCGCTTTGTCGACCAGCGCACCTTCGGCGGGCTCTCCCTGCACGACAACACCCCGGACGGCCTTCCCGATGTGATCGCGCACATCGCCCGCGACCCGATCGACCCGGCCTTCGACGACGACGCCTTCCACACCGCGCTGCGCCTGCGCCGTACGACCGTCAAACGCGCGCTGCTCGACCAGTCGCTGATCAGCGGCGTCGGGAACATCTACGCGGACGAGGCCCTGTGGCGCGCGAAGCTCCACTACGAGCGGCCCACCGCGGCTCTCACTCGTCCCCGCTCGGTCGAGCTCCTCGGCCATATACGGGAGGTGATGGTCGCGGCCCTCGCCGTCGGCGGCACCAGCTTCGACAGCCTGTATGTGAACGTCAACGGCGAATCGGGCTATTTCGACCGGTCATTGGACGCGTACGGGCGTGAGGACGAGCCGTGCCGTCGCTGTGGCACACCGATGCGCCGCCGCCCCTGGATGAACCGGTCGAGCTACTTCTGCCCGCGCTGTCAGCGCCCGCCGCGCGCCTCGGCCCGCGTCTCGCCCCGCATCGCGTCGTAGCGCTCCCGCGCCGACAGCACCTCGGGCATCTGCCCCTCCACGAACTGGATGAGGTTCAGCAGCCGCTCCGAGACCTGGCGGCCGAGCGGGGTGAGCTCGTAGTCGACCCGCGGGGGATTGGTCGGCTGCGCTTCGCGCCGTACGAGCCCGTCGCGTTCCAGCGCATGCAGAGTCTGGGAGAGCATCTTCTCGCTCACGCCGTCCACCCGCCGCCGCAGCTCATTGAAGCGGAGGGTGCCTTCGTGCAGCGCCCCGAGGGTGAGACTGCCCCAGCGGCCGGTCACGTCCTCCAGAGTGGAGCGCGACGGGCACTGGCGGGAGAACACATCAAAGGCGCTCGGCATGCGGCCACCATACGACACTGCGCTAACTGACGGATTGCGCAAACTCGCGGTTAGGGTGCGGTCCTACGTGCGACCTCAGAGGCGCGAGGGTGGCGCGGGCGACCTCGACGTTCAGAAACCGAAGTTCTGCGTCCACCAGGGACCGCCGGCGCCCAGGTGCACACCCACGCCCAGCGTCTTGTAGTCGCAGTTCAGAATGTTCGCGCGGTGGCCGTCGCTGTTCATCCACGAGGTCATCACCGCAGCCGCGTCGGCCTGCCCGCGGGCGATGTTCTCGCCGCCGAGACTCTCCACGCCCGCCTGGGCGGCACGGTCCCACGGCGTCAGACCGTCCGGGTTGGTGTGGTCGAAGAAATCACGCGCGGCCATGTCGGCGCTGAAGTTCCCGGCGAGATCCGCGAGCGCGGCATCCGCCCGCACCGGGCTGCACCCGACCTTCGCCCGCTCCTCGTTGACCAGACTCAACACCGCCGCCTCGGCGGCCGCGGCACTGGACGAACCGGTGGAACCGGACGGCGCGGGCCGCTCCTGCGACCTGTCGGCGGCAGGCGGCTCCGTACGGGGCGGGATCGTGGAGGGCTTCTTCTCCTGCGCCTGCGGAGCCTTCGTCTGCTCCGAGGGCTCCACCGACGGCTTGGCCGGCTTGACCGGCGTGGGCGAAGCTGTCTTCTTCGGCGGCGCCTGCGGTGTCTGCGGGGTCCGGGCGCTCGGGCTCGTGGGAGCTGCGACGCTCTCCGTCGGCTCGGCGCTCGCCTCACCCTGTGTCACGAGCTCCGGGGGGCCGTCGGTGCGCACCTGCCCGCCGGAGTCGCTGCCGCCGCCGATGTTGAACGTTTCGCCGCCCGGCAGCAGGCCGGACGTAACGGCCACGGCGCCTACCGCCATGGCCGCGGAGACCCCGAGCAGGCCGGTACGTATGGGCACACGGCGCGGCTTGCGGCGCCCGTCACCTCGGTGACTGCCTGCCGGTCCGTCCGCGTAGTCATCCGCGACGGGTACGGCGGCGGAGCGTCGGTGGCGTCCCATCTGCTGTGCCTTCCTGATACCTGAGCTCGGAGGTCAAACGTCAAATGCTTCACCCATACGGGTGACTCGCATTGCGACGGGACTGTAGCCCATGGCCTCTGGGCCCGAAGTGCTCTGAGCGGAATTGGCCGGTTACCTTGCACGCATGAGCGACGTTGCGCGACTGACCGCCTGGGTACGCGGCCGAGTACAGGGAGTGGGCTTCCGCTGGTTCACCAGGGCAAATGCTCTGGAGATCGGGGACCTCACGGGATTCGCCCTGAATCTGGACGACGGCAGAGTGCAGATCGTGGCGGAAGGCCCACGTGAGAATTGCCACCGTTTGCTGGAGTGGCTTCGCTCCGACGACACACCCGGCCGTGTGGAAGGTGTCACTGAGATCTGGGACACCCCGCGTGGTGGTTACCAGGACTTCGCGATCCGGTGACGCCGACGCGATTCCGTCCGTCCGGAGCCCGCCGGAGAGTCGCCGCAGACGGCAGCCCACAGCGGAAAGCCGCTGGTGGTTGCCAAGAAGAGCCACTCGTGCCAGGCTGCGCCGGTAAGAATGATCTCCACGCCCTCAGGGCCCCGCAGCAGAGGCTCGGCCGCGCATTTCACGGCCGTATACCCCCGGGTTGCCCGCCGATACGGGGCGTGATCGTGTTGACCGTCAAACTTTTTGGTGAGACTCTGGAATCCCCGCGCACCTTAGCTGTTTGGCAGTACGAACCGCAGCGTCAGTAGGCAAGTACACGCACTGTCGAGCACCGCGGGTGCGAATCCCTCACGACCCACACCGCTTCGGTCGGTCACTCAGTGTGGAGGACCATCCATCATGGCAAAGGCGCTTCTCGGTTACGTCGGCGGTTCAGACCCGCGACTCCTCGCCGAGATGCGACGGCTTCAGCAGCGTGTCCAGGACCTCGAATCCGAGCTGGTACGGATTCAGTCCGAGAATGACGCGCTCAACGCCGCCGTCGCTCACCACCCCGGAGAGTCGTCGATGCTTGACGGCATCGACATCGACGTACACCAGCCGGAGCCCGCGCTCACCTGAGCTCGGGGTTCTGCGCCGGGAGTCCGGGAGTTCCGAAGTTCCGTCGCACCATCGCACAAGATATGCAAGGGACGCCTCGGCGTCCCTTCTTTCTTTTACGTCTTCGTCTGTATCTGCCCTCCACCTTGATGGGTGAAACCGACACGACCTGTCCGCCCGGGCTGTCCGCCCGGGCGAGTCGCAGTCCATCGGCTCCGGCAGTACCGGCACAGCGAAAGGTAGAGTCGGGTGGCGTGCATCTCAAGGCCATGACCCTGCGCGGGTTCAAATCCTTCGCGTCCGCCACGACGCTGCGCTTCGAGCCCGGCATCACCTGCGTTGTCGGGCCCAATGGCTCCGGCAAATCGAATGTGGTGGACGCGCTCTCCTGGGTCATGGGCGAACAGGGAGCCAAATCGCTGCGCGGCGGCAAGATGGAAGACGTCATCTTCGCCGGGACGACCGGGCGGCCCCCGCTCGGCCGCGCCGAGGTCTCCCTCACCATCGACAATTCCGACGGCGCGCTCCCCATCGACTACGCCGAAGTCACCATCACGCGGATCATGTTCCGCAACGGCGGCAGTGAGTACCAGCTCAACGGCGACACCTGCCGCCTCCTCGACATTCAGGAACTGCTCTCCGACTCCGGCATTGGCCGCGAGATGCACGTCATCGTCGGGCAGGGCCAGCTCGACTCCGTACTGCACGCCGATCCCATGGGACGCCGGGCCTTCATCGAGGAGGCCGCCGGGGTACTCAAGCACCGAAAGCGCAAGGAGAAAGCGCTGCGGAAACTGGACGCGATGCAGGCCAACCTCGCCCGCGTGCAGGATCTGACCGACGAACTGCGCCGCCAGCTCAAACCGCTGGGGCGGCAGGCCGCGGTGGCGCGGCGGGCCGCCGTCATCCAGGCCGATCTGCGCGACGCCCGGCTGCGGCTGCTCGCCGACGATCTCGTACGGCTCCGGGAGGCGCTGCGCGGCGAGCTCGCCGACGAGGCCGCGCTCAAGGAGCGCAAGGAGGGCGCGGAGGCCGAGCTCAAGGCCGCGCTGACGCGCGAGGCGGAGCTGGAGGACGAGGTAAGGCGGCTGGCGCCGCGGCTGCAACGGGGCCAGCAGAGCTGGTACGAACTCTCCCAGCTGGCCGAACGGGTGCGCGGCACGATTTCGCTGGCGGACGCGCGCGTGAAGAGCGCGACCGCGGCGCCGGCGGACGAGCGGCGCGGGCGCGACCCCGAGGACATGGAGCGCGAGGCCGCCCGGATCCGCGAGCAGGAGGCGGAACTGGAGGCCGCGCTGGAGGCGGCCGAACACGCCCTGGAGGACACCGTCGCGCACCGCGCCGAGCTGGAACGGGAGCTGACGGTCGAGGAGCGCCGGCTCAAGGATGTGGCACGGGCGATCGCCGACCGGCGCGAAGGGCTGGCCCGGCTCGGCGGCCAGGTGAACGCGGCCCGTTCGCGGGCGGCCTCCGCACAGGCCGAGATCGACCGGCTGGCCGCCGCGCGCGACGAGGCGCGGGAGCGGGCCGTTGCCGCGCAGGAGGAGTACGAGCAGCTCAAGGCCGAGGTCGACGGCCTCGACGCCGGTGACACCGTACTGGGGGAGCGGCACGACGCGGCAAAACGCGACCTCGCGGAGGCGGAGGCGGCGCTGAGCGCGGCCCGCGAGGAACTCACCACCGCCGAACGCAAACGCGCGGCGCTGGCCGCCCGCCGCGAGGCCCTGGCCCTGGGCCTGCGCCGCAAGGACGGCACAGGCGCGCTGCTGGCCGCGAAGGATCGCCTGGCGGGGCTGCTGGGGCCGGCGGCGGAACTGCTCAGGGTGACCCCGGGCTTCGAGATCCCGGCGGCGGCGGCGCTGGGGGTGGCCGCGGACGCGGTAGCGGTGACGGACCCGGCGACGGCGGCGGAGGCGATTCGTCTGCTGCGCAAACAGGACGGGGGCAGGGCGGTACTGCTGCTGGCGGGGACGGGGGGCGGGGCACCGGACCGGCCGCTGGGTGTGGGCGAGGGCGCGGCCGGTGCGGCGGGCCAGGCGGCTCCCGGCTCGGGGGCGGACTCGGGCGTGGTGCTGCCCGGTCAGGCGGCCCCCGACCGGGCCGACGACGCCGCGCGCCTGCTCCTGGCCGAGGGCCGAGCGGCCCGGGACGCGGCGGACGGACCCGGCACGTCCGGACCCGGCGGGGTTTCCGCGGACGTCGGCGCGCCCGCTGACACGCAAGGCGCCGCCGACACGCAAGGCGCCGCCGACACGCGTGGCGCCGCCGGCACGCAAGGCGCCGCCGGCACGCGTGGCGCCGCCGGCACCGTACGCGACGCCGCCCGCTCCCCCCGTGTCGTCGAACTCATCCGCGGGCCCGCCGAGCTGATGACCGCCGTACACCGGCTTGTACAGGACATGATCGTCGTCGGGACGCTGGAGGACGCCGAGGACCTCGTCTCCTCGCGGCCCGAGCTCACCGCCGTAACCGCCGAGGGCGACGTACTCGGAGCGCACTTCGCGCAGGGCGGCTCCGCCGGAGCGCCGAGCCTGCTGGAGGTGCAGGCGTCCGTGGACGAGGCCGCCGCCGAGCTGGACGTCCTGGACGTACGGTGCGAGGAGCTGTCCGCCGCACAGCGGGACGCCGCCGGGCGGCGCGGTGAATGCGCCGCGCTCGTCGAGGAACTGGGGGAGCGCCGGCGGGCCGCCGACCGCGAGAAGTCGGCCGTCTCGGGCCGGCTGGGGCGGCTGGCAGGACAGGCCCGCGGCGCCGCCGGGGAGGCCGAGCGGACGACCGCGGCCGCCGCCAGGGCCCAGCAGGCGCTGGAGCGGGCGCGCGAGGAGGCCGAGGAACTGGCCGAGCGGCTGTTCGTCGCCGAGGAGGCCGCCGGGGACAGCGCGGAGGAGGAGCCCGATACGCAGGTACGGGACCGGCTCGCCGCCGACGGCGCCAACGCGCGCCAGACCGAGATGGAGGCCCGCCTCCAGGTCCGTACGCACGAGGAGCGCGTCAAGGGGCTCGCGGGTCGGGCCGAAGCGCTCGACAGGGGAGCGCGCGCCGAGCGCGAGGCACGGGCGCGCGCCGAACAGCGCCGCGCCCGGCTGCGCCACGAGGCGGAGGTCGCCGCCGCGGTGGCGAGCGGCGCACGCCAGCTCCTGGCGCATGCCGAGGTGTCGTTGGTACGGGCCGAGGCCGAGCGGGTCGCCGCGGAGGCGGCCAAGGCCGAGCGTGAGCAGCAGCTGACGGCCGCCCGCGCACAGGGGCGCGACCTCAAGAGCGAGCTCGACAAACTCACGGATTCAGTTCACCGCGGCGAGGTACTCGGAGCGGAAAAGCGGCTGCGGATCGAGCAATTGGAGACCAAGGCCCTGGAGGAATTGGGCGTGGAACCGGCCGGGCTGATCGCCGAGTACGGCCCCGACCAGCTGGTGGAGCCGTCCCCGCCCGCGGAGGGAGAGGACCTGCCGGATGACCCCGACCACCCACGCAACCAGCCGAAGCCCTTCGTACGCGCCGAACAGGAGAAGCGGCTCAGGTCCGCCGAACGGGCGTACCAGCAGCTCGGAAAGGTGAACCCGCTCGCTCTGGAGGAGTTCTCGGCGCTGGAGGAGCGGCACCAGTTCCTCTCCGAGCAGCTTGAAGACCTGAAGAAGACGCGGGCCGACCTGTTGCAGGTGATCAAGGACGTGGACGAGCGCGTCGAGCAGGTCTTCACCGAGGCGTACCGGGACACGGCCCGGCAGTTCGAGGGCGTCTTCTCGCGGCTCTTCCCCGGCGGCGAGGGGCGGCTGATCCTGACGGACCCCGACAACATGCTCACCACGGGCGTGGACGTCGAGGCCAGGCCCCCCGGCAAGAAGGTCAAGCGGCTCTCGCTGCTGTCGGGCGGCGAGCGGTCGCTGACCGCCGTCGCGCTGCTGGTGTCGATCTTCAAGGCGCGGCCGAGCCCGTTCTATGTGATGGACGAGGTCGAGGCGGCGCTCGACGACACCAATCTCCAGCGGCTGATCCGGATCATGCAGGAGCTCCAGGAGTCCTCCCAACTGATCGTGATCACGCACCAGAAGCGGACGATGGAGGTCGCCGACGCGCTGTACGGCGTGTCCATGCAGGGCGACGGCGTCTCCAAGGTCATCAGCCAGCGTCTCCGCTAACTCTTCAAATAATGAACACAATTCGCAGATCTTTGTGTCCATTTTGGGCTATATCTCGAATATTTACTTCAAAACTTGAAGGAATATCCTCTGCAACGTTGCCTTTGCCTTCAAGTGGTGGGCGAGCGGAAGTCGTGCGCCACTTAAAGGGCTCGCCCCACGCCCGGCGAAGCTGCCGGACGGCCCCAGGAGTACACCGTGACCAGCACCGCGCAGCCCCCACCGCCATCGGGAGCCCGAGAGGCCCACCCCGATCATCTCGGGCATGTCATCTTCATCACGGCCGCCGCCGCGATGGGCGGCTTCCTCTTCGGTTACGACAGTTCCGTCATCAACGGCGCCGTCGAAGCCATCCGGAGCCGCTACGACATCGGCTCGGGCACGCTCGCCCAGGTCATCGCCGTCGCCCTGATCGGCTGCGCCATCGGCGCCGCCACCGCCGGCCGGATAGCCGACCGCATCGGCCGCATCCGCTGTATGCGGATCGCCGCCACGCTCTTCACCATCAGCGCCGTCGGCTCGGCGCTGCCGTTCTCGCTCTACGACCTCGCCTTCTGGCGGATCGTCGGCGGCTTCGCCATCGGCATGGCCTCCGTCATCGGCCCCGCGTACATCGCCGAGGTCTCCCCGCCCGCGTACCGCGGCCGGCTCGCCGCCTTCCAGCAGGGGGCGATCGTCATCGGCATCGCCGTCTCCCAGCTGGTGAACTTCGGCATCCTGCAGATCGCGGACGGCGACCAGCGCGGCGAGATCCTGGGCATCGAGGCCTGGCAGTGGATGCTCGGCGTCATGGTCGTCCCGGCGGTGCTGTACGGACTGCTGTCCTTCGCGATCCCCGAGTCGCCCCGCTATCTGATCTCCGTCGGCAGGATCACCAGGGCCAGGGAAGTCCTCCGCGACGTCGAGGGCCACGCCGTCGACCTGGACGCCCGCGTCGCCGAGATCGACCTCGCGATGCGCCGCGAACACAAGTCGACCTTCAGGGACCTGCTGGGCACGCGTTTCGGCTTCCTGCCCATCGTCTGGGTCGGCATCGGACTCTCGGTCTTCCAGCAGCTCGTCGGCATCAACGTCGCGTTCTACTACTCCGCGACGCTGTGGCAGTCGGTCGGCGTCGACCCGTCCAGCTCGTTCCTGTACTCCTTCACCACATCCATCATCAACATCGTCGGCACCGTGATCGCGATGACCCTGGTGGACCGGATCGGCCGCCGTCCACTCGCCCTCATCGGCTCGACCGGCATGGCGCTCGCGCTGGCCGTCGAAGCCTGGGCCTTCTCCGCCGACCTGGTCGACGGCAAACTGCCGACCACCGAGGGCACCGTCGCGCTGATCGCCGCGCATGTCTTCGTGCTCTTCTTCGCCCTCTCGTGGGGCGTCGTCGTCTGGGTCTTCCTGGGCGAGATGTTCCCGAACCGGATCCGCGCCGCCGGTCTTGGCGTCGCCGCCGCCGCGCAGTGGATCGCGAACTGGGCGATCACCGCCAGCTTCCCGAGCCTGTCGGACTGGAACCTCTCCGGTACGTACGTCATCTACACGGTCTTCGCCGTACTCTCCATCCCCTTCGTACTCAGGTATGTGAAGGAGACGAAGGGCAAGGCGCTGGAGGAAATGGGCTGACCCGGCTGACCCGGCTGCCCTGGCTCACGTGGACGTGGAGGTGAGCCGGGGCAGTACGTCTTCGCAGAACAGCCGCAAGCCGCGCCACCCCTCGTCCACGGGCAGCCCGCCACACAGCGGATGCAGCACCAGACTGTCCGCGGCGAGCTGCGCGCACTGGTCCGGCGTCACGATCCGGTACACACCCTCGCTCCGCAGTTCCTCGACCGTCGTGGCCTTCGAGCGCACCGCCGAGCGGATGTCCTTGGACTGCCAGGAGGCGTACATCCGCGCCTCGTGCAGGAAATGCCCGCCGTACTGGGCCCAGGCGCGGTCCGGGTCCTCCGCGATGTGCAGCAGCGGCGTCGTCGCCGCGGGCATCATGGTCCAGCCCTCCGTCCCGTACTCCGCACGCCGCTCGTGGTAGTACGCCTCCAGCTCCGGCAGATGCGCGCTCGGGAAGAAGGGCAGCCCCAACCGGGCGGCGCGGCGCGCCGCGGCCTGCGACGAACCGCCCACCAGCAGCAGCGGGTGCGGTTGCGTGTACGGACGCGGGGTGACCCGTACCGTACGTCCGCGGTACTCGAAGGGCTCGCCCGTCCACGCCTTCAGCAGCGTGTCGAGGAGCTCGTCCTGAAGCCTGCCGCGCCGGCCCCACTCGACGCCCAGTTGCTCGTACTCCTCGGGCCGGTACCCGATGCCCGCGACTGTGACCAGCCGCCCCTTGCCGATCAGATCCAGTACGGCGATGTCCTCCGCCAGCCGCAGCGGATCGTAGAGCGGACCGATGATCGCGGAGACGGTGACCGCTATACGGCGCGTCGCGCCGAGCACCGCGCCGGCGAAGACGAAGGGGGAGGGCAGCCAGTTGTTGGCGGCGCCGTGGTGCTCCTCGGTCTGGACGGTGTCGACGCCGTGGTCGTCCGCGTACGCGGCCATCTCCAGGGCGGCGCGGTAACGGGCCGCGTGGGTCTCGGGCGTCGCGTCGGGTTCTACGAGATTGAAGCGGGCCACTGTGAAGGCCATGGGAACGGTCCCCTCCGCCGGGTGTGGGTATGCGAGGGGGAGATTAGCTGACGCAGTGTCAGGTAGACAGGGTGTTGACGGGGCCCCGCCGAGCCTGCCGGGAAACGAACGGGCCTCCGCCCGGTCACGCATACTGGGCCCTGTTATGGACTTCCTCATCATTGCTGTAGTCATCGCCCTGGTCGCGGTCGGCGCGATCAGCGCGCTCGTGGTCGGCAGCCGCAAGAAGAAGCAGCTGCCCCCCTCGGCGCCGCCGCGCACGCCGACCATCACTGCTCCGCCCGCCGAACCTCAGGTCGGCGAGGAGGCCGCCCCGACGGTCGAGGAGCCACGCCGAACGATCGAGGAGGTCGACCTCCCCGAAGCCGCCGAGGCCGTCGAGACCCCGACCGCCGTCGAGGACCCGGTCGTCGCGGCACCCCCCATCCCCCAGATCGAGATTCCCGAGCCGACCGCGGGCCGACTGGTCAGGCTCCGCGCCCGCCTCGCCCGCTCCCAGACCACCCTCGGCAAGGGACTGCTCACGCTGCTGTCGCGCGAGCACCTGGACGAGGACACCTGGGAGGAGATCGAGGAGACCCTGCTCACCGCGGATGTCGGCGTCGCGCCGACGCAGGAGCTGGTCGAGCGGTTGCGCGAGCGCGTACGGGTGCTCGGCACGCGCACTCCCGAGGACCTGCGCACCCTGCTGCGCGAGGAGCTGCTGAACCTCCTCGGCACGGACTTCGACCGCGCGGTGAAGACCGCGGGCGGCCTGGAGACCCCGGGCGTCGTCATGGTCGTCGGCGTCAACGGCACCGGAAAGACCACGACCACCGGCAAGCTGGCGCGGGTCCTGGTCGCGGACGGCCGCTCCGTGGTCCTCGGCGCGGCGGACACGTTCCGCGCGGCAGCCGCGGACCAGCTCCAGACCTGGGGTGAACGGGTCGGCGCGCGCACGGTGCGGGGGCCGGAGGGCGGCGACCCTGCGTCGATCGCGTTCGACGCGGTCAAGGAGGGCATCGCCGAGGGCGCGGACGTCGTCCTGATCGACACGGCGGGCCGGCTGCACACCAAGACGGGCCTGATGGACGAGCTCGGCAAGGTCAAGCGCGTCGTGGAGAAGCACGGCCCGCTGGACGAGATCCTGCTGGTCCTGGACGCCACGACGGGCCAGAACGGCCTGGTGCAGGCGCGGGTCTTCGCGGAGGTCGTGGACATCACGGGCATCGTGCTGACGAAGCTGGACGGCACGGCGAAGGGCGGCATCGTGATCGCGGTCCAGCGGGAGCTGGGGGTGCCGGTGAAGCTGATCGGGCTGGGGGAGGGAGCGGATGATCTCGCCCCCTTCGAGCCGGAGGCGTTTGTGGACGCGCTGATCGGCGAGTAAGGGTCCCGTGCCGGGGGCGCTGCCCCCGGCCCCGCGCCTCAATCGCCGACGTGGCTGACTTCGTGCCCCGGGCCCTTGTCGGGGCGCTGCGCGAACCCCGAACCCCGAACCCCGCGCCTCAATCGCCGGCGGGGCTGGTTTTTGCCGACGGGACTGACTTTTCGCCCCGGGCCCTGGTCGGGGGCACTGCCCCCGACTCGCCTCCACGCCTTGGCGGGCGTGGGGGACCCCAAACGCTCCATCTCCCCATAGCCTTCGGCATGAGACATGAGAGGTGCCCCCGGACGGGCTTGAATTTGCCGGGCCACCGGCAACCTGAGCCTCGTCGGCGGAAAACCCAGCCCCGCCGGCGTTGAGGCGCTGGGGGGTCCCCACGCCCCAGGGCGTAGGGGGCGGGTTCGGGGCAGCGCCCCCGACCAGGGCCCGAAGCATCCAGCCCGTCTGGGGTAACGGGGACCCCGCACCCCGCCAAGGCGCAGGGGGCTGGGGCGCCAGCCCCAATCAGGGGTGCGAGCGATGGCAGACGTACGCCAGCGTGCCCAGCAGCAGCCGCGCCTGTGGCGGCGACACCGCCGTGTCCAGCGACGGCCCCCGCAGCCACCCCACCGGCCCCAGCCCCGCCCGGTCCGACGGCGGCGCCGTGATGTAATCGCCCGCGCCCAGACAGCGCAGGTCCAGATCCGCGTCGTCCCAGCCCATCCGGTAGAGCAGCTCCGGAAGCTCGGCCGCGGCCCCCGGGGCGACGAAGAACTGGCAGCGGCCGTCCGGGGTCGTCAGGACCGGGCCCAGCGGGAGCCCCATCCGTTCCAGGCGCACCAGCGCCCGGCGGCCCGCACGGACGGCGACGTCAAGGATGTCGAACGTACGGCCGACGGGCAGCAGCACAGCCGCCCCCGGCACCTCCGACCACGCCTCCGTGACGTCGTCCAGCGTCGCGCCGGCCGGGACCTCCGGGGCGAAAGCGAGCGGGTGCGCGCCCGGGGACGTACAGTTCGGGACGCCGCAGGAGCACTGGCCCGACGACCCCGCTCGCGCGCCCGGGACCACGGCCCAGCCCCACAGGCCGGTGTACTCGGCCACCACCGTGCACTCTCGTGCCCGGCCACGGCGGCGTGAACCGGGCGGCCTGATCTCTCTCATGCCCCGGCTCTCGCTGGCGCCGCGGCTGCCGCCGATCGTGAAACCCATGCCCCCTCCAACTGGTCGCACTCGCCGGTGGTTACGACCCGAAGTCTCCTCGTAACACAGCGTCGCTATCGGTTGAGTTCGGGCGGCGCACTGTGGCGAGCGGGGTAGTGCGGACCAGACCGCGCGCCTGTGGGCGCAACGCTCCGCTGACTCCGGACTGTCGTGTGCCAAGTGAACCGTGGGTGACCGTAGGGGAGTTCATTCGAAGGGGTGGCGAATGGTGGCGTTTATGGAATATCCCTCGCTGGAGCGGTGATCGTAGGGTTACGTTCAGTGCACGAGTCCTGGAGTTTCGCGCAACCGCGGGTATGCCGGTGGCAACTCGGCCTCCTGTTCGATGGGGCGCTTACCTCCGTTCAGGCCGTTGCAACTCACGGCATTCTGGTAGGGGTTCGAGCGACATGGCTTCATCGGATGGGGGCGTTCCCGTGGACAGCAGCGGCGCGAGCGGCGCAGGCGGCGCAAGCGATACGGGCGATGCGGGCGGCGTGCCCGGCACGGACACCGGCAAGCGCCCCAACGCGCAGTTGAGTTCCTGGTTCGCGCGCAGCGGCTGGTCGAAGGGCGAGCTGGCCCGCCAGGTGAACCGCCGCGCCCGCCAGCTGGGCGCGCACCACATCAGCACCGACACCTCACGCGTACGCCGCTGGCTGGACGGCGAGCAGCCGCGGGAGCCCATCCCGCGCATCCTCTCCGAGCTGTTCTCCGAACGGTTCGGCAGCGCCATCGCCATCGAGGACCTCGGACTGCGCTCCGCGCACCAGTCACCCTCCGTGTCCGGCGTCGACCTCCCCTGGGCGGGCCCCCAGACCATCACGCTGATCAGCGAGTTCTCACGCAGCGACCTGATGCTGGCGCGACGCGGCTTCCTCGGGACCTCGCTCGCGCTGGCTGCCGGCCCCGCCCTCGTAGAGCCCATGCAGCGCTGGCTCGTGCCCACCCCCCCGGGCGAACCCAAGCGGCAGGTGGAGCCGACAGCGCTGCGCAGGGCCTCCCGGCTCTCCAAGCCCGAGCTCGACCTGCTGGAGACCACCACCGCGATGTTCCGGCAGTGGGACGCGCAGTGCGGCGGCGGACTGCGGCGCAAAGCGGTCGTGGGCCAGCTCCACGAGGTCACCGACCTCCTCCAGGAGCCGCAGCCCCCTGCCACCGCCCAGCGGCTCTTCGCCTGCGCCGCCGAACTCGCCGAACTGGCAGGCTGGATGAGTTACGACGTCGGCCTCCAGCCCACCGCCCAGAAGTACTTCGTACTGGCGCTGCACGCCGCCAAAGAGGCGGGCGACAAACCGCTCGGCTCGTACGTCCTCTCCTCCATGAGCCGCCAGATGATCCACCTCGGGCGGCCCGACGACGCCCTGGAACTCGTCCATCTCGCGCAGTACGGCAGCCGCGACTGCGCGTCCCCGCGCACCCAGGCAATGCTGTATGCGATGGAAGCGCGCGCGTACGCCAATATGGGCCAGCCGAGCAAGTGCAGGCGGGCCGTCCGGATGGCCGAGGACACCTTCTCCGACGCCGGTCTCGACGGCGAGCCGGAGCCCGACTGGATCCGCTTCTTCTCCGAGGCCGAGCTCAGTGCCGAAAGCGGCCACGCGTACCGCGACCTCGCCTATGTGGCAGGCCGCAGCCCTACGTACGCCTCGCTCGCCGAGCCGGTGATGGAGCGCGCCGTCGACCTGTTCCGCGATGACCCCGAACACCAGCGGTCGCACGCGCTCAACCTGATCGGCATGGCCACCGTCCACCTGCTGAAGCGAGAGCCCGAGCAGGCCACAGCCCTGGCCGCGCAAGCGCTCAAGGTCGCCGGAAAGATCCGCTCCGAGCGGGTCAACACCCGACTGCGCAAGACCGTGGACACGGCCGCCCGGGACTTCGGCGACGTCCCCGACGTTGCCCACCTCACCGACAAGCTCACCTCCCAGCTGCCCGAGACCGCGGAAGCGGTCTGAGCGGTTTTTGGCGGTCTGAGCAGTCGGGCCGCAGGGCCTCCGGCCGCGACGCTCACCCACCACAGCCGACTCGGCTCCCCCCGTGCCAGGACCGCCGGATGATCGTCGCGGCCGGGCCTCCGCCCACGCGCAAGGCACCCCGGCAAGGTTGCGGCATGGTAACGGCGGTGCGGACCATGGAACGGCAGTTCATCGGGGCGTAACACAGCGGACGTCTTCGTCACTGCCTCGAAACATCGAGGGGCATCGACGGAAACCGCATTACGCCAATCTCGTGCCCCATAACCGGCCCGCCCTTCCGCACGGGCTCCCCCGCACGCGGCCGCACCTACCGACTGAGGAGACGCCGATGCCTTCAGGCATCTCGACGCTTGCAGCAGACGCAGCACCCACACTGTCTGCCGCCAACACCGGCTTCATGCTCATCTGCTCCGCTCTGGTGATGATCATGACGCCGGCCCTGGCCTTCTTCTACGGAGGCATGGTCCGGGTCAAGAGCACCCTCAACATGCTGATGATGAGCTTCATCAGTCTCGGCATCGTCACCATCCTCTGGGTGCTCTATGGCTTCAGCGCCGCCTTCGGCACCGACAAGGGCGGCTTCATCGGCTGGACCTCGGACTACGTCGGACTCAGCGGCATAGGGATCACCGAACTGTGGCCGGGCTACACCATCCCGGTGTACGTCTTCGCCGTCTTCCAGCTGATGTTCGCGATCATCACGCCCGCGCTCATCAGCGGCGCGCTCGCCGACCGCGTGAAGTTCACCGCCTGGGCGCTGTTCATCACCCTCTGGGTCACCGTCGTCTACTTCCCCGTCGCCCACTGGGTCTGGGGCACGGGCGGCTGGCTCTTCGAGATGGGTGTCATCGACTTCGCCGGTGGTACCGCGGTCCACATCAACGCGGGCGCCGCCGCCCTCGGCGTGATCCTCGTCATCGGCAAGCGCGTCGGCTTCAAGCGCGACCCGATGCGCCCGCACAGCCTGCCCCTGGTCATGCTCGGCGCCGGCCTCCTGTGGTTCGGCTGGTTCGGCTTCAACGCCGGCTCCTGGCTGGGCAACGACGACGGCGTAGGCGCCGTGATGTTCGTCAACACCCAGGTCGCCACCGCCGCCGCCATGCTCGCCTGGCTGGCATACGAGAAGATCCGCCACGGCGCCTTCACCACCCTCGGAGCAGCCTCCGGCGCCGTCGCCGGTCTGGTCGCCATCACCCCGTCCGGCGGCGCCGTCTCCCCGCTCGGCGCGATCGCCATCGGCGTCATCGCCGGTGTGCTCTGCGCCATGGCCGTCGGCCTCAAGTTCAAGTTCGGCTACGACGACTCCCTCGACGTCGTCGGCGTCCACCTCGTCGGCGGTGTCGTCGGCTCCCTGCTCGTCGGCTTCTTCGCCACCGGCGGCGTCCAGAGCAAGGTCGAGGGCCTCTTCTACGGCGGCGGCTTCGAGCAGCTCGGCAAGCAGGCCACCGGCGTCTTCGCCGTACTGGCCTACTCTCTGGTGGTATCGGCACTCCTCGCCTTCGTCCTCGACAAGACGATCGGCATGCGCGTGCCCGAGGACGTCGAGGTCGCCGGCATCGACCAGGTCGAGCACGCCGAGACCGCGTACGACTTCAGTGGTGCGGGCGGCGGGGCAGGGTCCCGGCAGACCACAACCACACCGGGTGACTCCGTGGCAGCCGCGGGACAGAACAAGAAGGTGGACGCATGAAGCTCATCACCGCAGTCGTGAAGCCACACAGGCTGGACGAGATCAAAGAGGCCCTCCAGGCCTTCGGCGTCCAGGGGCTCACGGTCACAGAGGCCAGCGGATACGGCCGCCAGCGCGGCCACACCGAGGTCTACCGCGGCGCCGAGTACACCGTCGACCTCGTCCCCAAGATCCGTATCGAGGTACTGGTCGAGGACGCCGACGCCGAACAGCTCATCGAGGTCATCGTCAAGGCGGCCCGCACGGGCAAGATCGGCGACGGCAAGGTCTGGAGCGTGCCGGTCGACACGGCGGTACGCGTACGAACCGGCGAGCGCGGACCCGACGCTCTCTAAAGCGACGCACTGCAAGGCTGTACGGCTGTAAAGGGAGCTGCTGGGTGACGAGTGTCGAAGTGACCACCGAAGCGGAAGACTCGGGACCCAGCGGCTATGCGGCGGCCCGGCTGGCCCTTCTCACCGAGAAGGGCCAGCCGGGGCCGCCGCGCCGTACCGCCCTGGCCCAGCTGACCGACGACTGGCTGTCCGCGCTGTTCACCACCGCGGCCAAGGAAGCCGGAGTACGGAGCGCGGCGCTCGTCGCCGTCGGCGGCTACGGCCGCGGCGAACTGTCGCCACGCAGCGACCTCGACCTGCTCCTGCTGCACGACTCGAACGCCGACGCGAGCGACATCGCCGCCCTCGCGGACCGCATCTGGTACCCGGTGTGGGACCTGGGCCTGGCCCTCGACCACTCCGTACGCAACCCCGCCGAAGCCCGCAAAACCGCGGGCGAGGACCTCAAAGTGCAACTGGGCCTCCTGGACGCACGCCCCGTCGCCGGAGACCTCGGACTGGTCGCCGGACTGCGCACCGCCGTACTCGCCGACTGGCGCAACCAGGCCCCCAAACGCCTGCCCGAACTGGACGAACTCTGCCGCGAGCGGGCCGAGCGCCAGGGCGAACTGCAATTCCTCCTCGAACCCGACCTCAAAGAAGCCCGCGGCGGACTGCGCGACGTCACCGCACTGCGCGCCGTCGCCGCCTCCTGGCTCGCCGACGCACCCCGCGAAGGCCTCGCCGACGCCCGCAGGCGGCTGCTGGACGCCCGCGACGCACTGCACCTGACCACCGGCCGCGCCACCGACCGGCTCGCCCTCCAGGAGCAGGACCAGGTCGCCGCCGAACTCGGCCTGCTGGACGCCGACGCACTGCTGCGCCAGGTCTACGAAGCCGCACGCGTCGTCTCGTACGCCACCGACGTCACCTGGCGCGAAGTGAACCGCGTACTGCGGGCACGGTCCGTACGACCCCGGCTGCGCGCCATGCTCGGCGGCGGCCGCGGCCCCCAGACCGAACGCACCCCGCTCGCCGAAGGCGTCGTCGAACAGGACGGCGAGGTCGTACTCGCCCGCGCCGCCAAACCCGACCGCGACCCGGTGCTCCCGCTGCGCGCCGCCGCCGCCGCGGCCCAGTCCGGCCTGCCGATCTCCCTGCACGCCGTCCGCCGGCTCAGCGCCGCGGCCGCGAACCACCCACTGCCCGTGCCATGGTCCGCCGAGGCCCGTGAAGAGTTCGTCACCCTGCTCGGCGCCGGCGAACCGACGATCGCCGTCTGGGAGGCGCTGGAGGCCGAAGGCCTGATCACCCGGCTGCTGCCCGACTGGGAACGCGTACGGTGCAGGCCGCAGCGCAACCCCGTACACACCTGGACAGTCGACCGGCACCTCGTCGAAGCGGCGGTCAAGGCCTCCGCACTCACCCGCCGGGTGGGCCGCCCCGACCTGCTGCTGGTCGCGGCCCTCCTCCACGACATCGGCAAGGGCTGGCCCGGCGACCACTCCGTGGCCGGCGAGACCATCGCCAAGGACGTCGCCACACGGATCGGATTCGACCGGGCGGACGTGGCCGTGATCGCCACGCTCGTACGCCACCACCTGCTGCTCATCGACACCGCGACCCGGCGCGACCTGGACGACCCGGCGACGGTCGCCGCCGTCGCCGAGGTCGTCGGGACGGTGGGCACGCTGGAGCTGCTGCACGCCCTCACCGAGGCCGACGCGTACGCCACCGGGCCCGCGGCCTGGTCCACCTGGCGCGGCTCGCTGGTCGCCGACCTCGTACGCCGGGTCGCGGCGGTCCTCGCGGGCGACGCCCCCGCCGCACCGGAACCGGCCGCGCCGAGCGCCGAACAGGAGCGGCTCGCCATAGAGGCGCTGCGCACCGGCGAGCCGGTACTCGCGCTGCACACCCACACCGAGCCGCCGGACGATTCCGCGGACCCGGCACAGGCTCTGCCCGAACCGGTCGGCGTGGAGCTCCTGATCGCCCTGCCCGACCAGCCGGGCGTGCTGCCCGCGGCGGCGGGAGTCCTGGCCCTGCACCGCCTGACGGTCCGCGCCGCCGACCTGCGCTCGATCGAGCTGCCCACGGAACTCGGGGGCTCCTCGGACGTACTGCTGCTGAGCTGGCGGGTGGCGGCCGAGTACGGCTCCCTGCCCCAGGCGACCCGGCTCCGTGCCGATCTCCTGCGGGCGCTGGACGGCACGCTCGACATCCCGACCAGGCTCGCCGAACGGGAGGCCGCGTATCCGCGCCGCCGCGGGGTCAAGGCCCCGCCGCCCCGGGTGACGGTGGCTGCGGCGGGCTCGGCACTGGCCACGGTGATCGAGGTCAGGGCGCAGGACGCTCCGGGGCTGCTGCACCGGATCGGGCGGGCGCTGGAGGACGCGGCGGTACGGGTGCGGAGCGCGCATGTGTCGACGCTGGGGGCGAATGCGGTGGATACGGTCTATATCACCCGCGAGGATGGCTCGCTGCTGGCGGATACGGAGGCGTCGGCGCTGGCGAAGGTGCTGGAAGACAGCTTGCGGTAGCGGAGGGCGTGACCTGCGGCGTGGTGGGGCGTTGAGCATGGTGTGCTCCCCGAGCGTGCGGGGATGGTCCCACGATGGTCGCAGATCCTCGAGGTTGGGGACAGTGCTCCCCGCACTTGCGGGGCTTATACGCCCTCGTCCGCCGATTCCGGTGGGCGAGGGCGATGTACTTGCGGGGCCGGATACCCTAGAGGCCGACTGCCATCTGTCCCCGACACCGCTGAGGATCCGCGACCACCGTGTTCGATACCCTTTCTGATCGCCTCGCCGCGACTTTCAAGAACCTCCGGGGCAAAGGCCGGTTGAGCCCTGAGGACATCGACGCCACGGCACGTGAGATCCGTATCGCGCTGCTGGAAGCAGACGTCGCACTGCCCGTCGTTCGGGCCTTCATCGCGAAGGTGAAGGAAAGGTCGCTCGGCGCTGAGGTCTCAAAGGCGCTCAACCCGTCGCAACAGGTCATCAAGATCGTTAATGATGAGTTGGTCGGCATCCTCGGCGGTGAGACGCGCCGCCTTCGTTTCGCCAAGCAGGCCCCGACCGTGATCATGCTCGCCGGTCTCCAGGGCGCCGGTAAGACCACCCTCGCCGGAAAGCTCGGCCTCTGGCTCAAGAGCCAGGGCCACTCGCCCCTGCTCGTCGCGTGTGACCTCCAGCGCCCCAATGCCGTGAACCAGCTCGCCGTCGTCGCCGAGCGCGCGGGTGTCGCCGTGTTCGCGCCCGAGGCGGGCAATGGCGTCGGCGACCCGGTCAAGGTAGCCAAGGACTCCATCGAGCACGCGAAGACCCGGCAGTACGACGTCGTGGTGGTCGACACCGCCGGGCGTCTGGGCATCGACGTCGAGATGATGCAGCAGGCCGCGGACATCCGCGACGCCGTCAGCCCCGACGAGATCCTCTTCGTCGTCGACGCGATGATCGGTCAGGACGCGGTCAACACCGCAGAGGCCTTCCGCGACGGCGTCGGCTTCGACGGTGTGGTCCTGTCCAAGCTGGACGGCGACGCCCGCGGTGGTGCCGCGCTCTCCATCGCGCACGTCACCGGCCGCCAGGTCATGTTCGCCTCCAACGGCGAGAAGCTGGACGACTTCGACACGTTCCACCCGGACCGTATGGCGTCCCGCATCCTCGGCATGGGCGACATGCTCAGCCTGATCGAGAAGGCCGAGCAGACCTTCAGCCAGGAAGAGGCCGCCCAAATGGCCTCCAAGCTGGCGAGCAGCAAGGGCAAGGACTTCACGCTCGACGACTTCCTGGCGCAGATGGAACAGGTCCGCAAAATGGGCTCCATCTCGAAGCTCCTCGGAATGTTGCCCGGCATGGCGCAGATCAAGGACCAGATCAACAACATCGACGAGCGGGAAGTGGACCGCACCGCCGCGATCATCAAGTCGATGACGCCTGGTGAGCGTCACGAGCCGACGATCATCAACGGTTCGCGCCGTGCTCGTATCGCCAAGGGTTCAGGTGTTGAGGTCAGCGCCGTGAAGAACCTGGTGGAGCGGTTCTTCGAGGCGCGCAAGATGATGTCGAAGATGGCTCAGGGCGGCGGGATGCCCGGCATGCCCGGGATGCCGGGCATGGGTGGTGGCCCCGGCCGCCAGAAGAAGCAGATCAAGCAGGCCAAGGGCAAGCGCAAGAGCGGCAACCCGATGAAGCGCAGGGCCGAGGAGCAGGCAGCCGCGGAACGCCGCGAACAGGCGGCGCAGGGTGGGGCCTTTGGGCTTCCCGCGGCTGAGCAGGACAAGAACTTCGAGCTGCCGGACGAGTTCAAGAAGTTCATGGGCTGACACCTGGTACGAGTCCCCGAGCCCGAGCCCGCGCCGCCAGAAAGCGGACGCGGGCTCGGTGCGTACGTACGTGTCAGGGCGTACGCGCGATCAGGTACCGGAACACATTCGGCATCCACACCGTGCCGTCCCGCCGCTTGTACGGATGCAGCGCCTCCGTTATCTCCTTCTCCACCTGCGCCTGGTCCGTCGCCTGGATCGCCGCCGTGTACAGGCCCGTCGACAGCATTCCGCGCACCGCGCTGTCCATGTCGGCGTAGCCGAACGGGCACGCCACCCGCCCCGAACCGTCCGGCTTCAGGCCCGCCTGGTGCGCGACGTCCTCCAGGTCGTCCCGCAGCGCCGGGCGGTAGCCGCCGCTCGTGCGCAAGCGGTCGGTGAGGCGGCAGGCCACCCGTAGCACCCCCGAGGTGGCACAGCGCTCCGGTGGCCCCCAGCTCGTCAGCACCACGGCTGCGCCGTGTTCCGAGAGTCCGACGGAGGTTTTCAGCGCCGGTACGAGGTTCTCGGTGTCGCCCGCCGCGCCACCGATCGGCTGGAACGCGGTGATCAGGTTGTACGGCGGCCGGCCCGGCCCCTCCGCGGCCGAGGCATCGCCATCCAGCAGCTCGGCACGGGCACCCGCACCGCCCCGAGCCGCCCCCATTCGGTCGCGCGCCAGCGCCAGCCGCTCCCGGTCCGTGTCGACGCCGGTCACCCCCGCACCCCGCGAAGCCGCGATCAGCAGGGCCAGGCCTGAGCCGCAGCCCAGGCCGAGGAGCTTTGTCCCGGAGTCGGTCTCAAGTCGCTCGTACACCGATTCGTAGAGCGGCACCAGCATCCGTTCCTGGATCTCGGCCCAGTCGCGGGCGCGGGCGTGCGCCTCCGTCGGAGACGTCAGCTCTGTGCTGGGTCGGTCGTGTCGGTGCTGGACGAGCGTTGGTGTCATCGAAGCGCCCCAATCCGCCAAGAGGTCAGCGAGCCCTGAAGGACAGCCCCCCGTGTGCGTACGCTTGCGCTCCCCCCCCCGTATGCCAGAGAACTCCGCATGCGTCCCCAAGTCCAGTGCTTGTAGGGCAATGCTTGTGTGCTGCTTGTGTGCTCCGGGCGTGCTCTCGGCATGCTCCGGTCGTGCGCCCCCGTGACGCCGCCGATTCAGGGTCGATTTACGCTCGGGTGCCGTGTCGCCGTACCATGCCCGCCATGGCAAAGGCACCCGTTCTCACGCCCCAGGCGGAAGACTTTCCACGCTGGTACCAGGACCTGATCACCAAGGCCGAACTGGCGGACAACGGACCGGTGCGCGGCACCATGGTCATTCGGCCGTACGGCTACGGCCTGTGGGAGCGGATGCAGCACGAAATGGACGCCCGCATCAAGAACGCGGGTGCCCAGAACGCCTACTTCCCGCTCTTCATCCCTCAGTCTTACCTGACGAGGGAAGCTCAGCATGTCGAGGGTTTCGCCCCGGAGCTGGCGGTGGTCACGCACGGTGGCGGCAAGGAGCTGGACGAGCCCGTCGTCGTACGCCCCACCTCCGAGACGATCGTCAATGAGTACTTCTCGAAGTGGATCCAGAGCTACCGCGATCTGCCGCTGCTGATCAATCAGTGGGCGAACGTGGTCCGCTGGGAAATGCGCCCGCGTGTTTTCCTCCGTACGACGGAATTCCTCTGGCAGGAGGGCCACACAGCCCACGCCACGTACGAGGACGCCCGCGACTACGCCGCGCATATCCACCGGGATGTCTACGCGGACTTCATGGTCAAGGTCCTCGGCATCGATGTGGTGCTCGGCCGTAAGACGCCCAAGGAGCGGTTCGCGGGGGCCATCAACACCCTCACGCTCGAAGCGATGATGGGCGACGGCAAGGCCCTCCAGATGGGTACGAGCCATGAGCTCGGCGTCAACTTCTCCAAGGCTTTCAACACCACGTATCTGTCGAAGGACGGCAAGCAGGAGCTGGCCTGGCAGACGTCCTGGGGGTCCTCCACCCGGATGGTCGGCGGGCTGATCATGTCGCACGGCGACGACAACGGGCTGCGTGTCCCGCCGCGGCTGGCGGCCGTCCAGGTCGTCGTCGTGGCCATCAAGGGCGACGAGGCGGTGGCCAAGGTCCGGGAACTGGGCGACCAGCTGACGGCGGCCGGGCTGCGTGTGCAGGTCGATGACCGTATCGATACGCCGTTCGGGCGCCGCGCGGTCGACTGGGAGCTCAAGGGCGTTCCGGTGCGGATCGAGATCGGCCCGCGCGATCTGGAGGCGGGCACCGCGATGCTGGCCCGCCGTATCCCGGGGGGCAAGGAGCCGGTGCGGATCGAGGCGCTGGCCGGGCTGTTGCCAGAGGTCCTTGAGAAGGATCAGGCGCAGTTGCTGCGGGAGTCGCGTGAGCGCCGTGAGTCGCGTACGAGCGAGGTGACGACCGTCGAGGCGGCCGCGGAGGCGGCGGTCGCCGGTGGCTGGGCGCGTATCCCCTGGTCGACGCTGGGCCCGGAGGGTGAGGCCAAGCTCGCGGAGCAGGCGGTGTCCGTACGGTGTCTGGTGGCCGAGGACGGGTCGGTGCCGGATACCGACGACGCCCCCGGTACGGTCGCGATCGTGGGCCGCGCCTACTGATGGTCACGTCCATCGGTCACGTCCATCGGTCGCGCCATCGGTCGCGGTGATTGGTCGCGTTCATCAGTTACGTCCATCAGTTACGTCCATGCCTCCGGCAATGCCCGGCGCGCGGACTGTCTCTACGCGCCGGGGCGTACGCGCCGCTACGTACCAGCTTGGTGCGAGCTGTGAAGCTTTCTCCGCAGATCAGCGCACCCGCCCTCGTCAGGACGCATCAATGGCAACTGACGGGTACGTGCAAATTATTTGGGATGCCCCGTAATGGAACCCGTGGGCACTTCGGCTCGTTATCACGACGTGAGCACGACACCACCTGTTCTCGCCGCAGAGCTGGCACAGGCGTGGGCCGATATTCAGCGGCACCACCCCGAGTTGCCTGATCTAGCCGCGCCAGAGTCCCTGATCGGAGAGTCCTCGTCCGCCTGCGGCGCCGAGCTCTCCTTCGAGCGACTGCTCCATGAGGCAGTCCATGGCATTGCCGCCGCCCGAGGTGTCCGCGACACCTCACGCGCCGGCCGCTACCACAACCGTCGATTCCTGGCGATCGCCGAG
Source organism: Streptomyces sp. NPDC052236 (assembly GCF_044548015.1). Classification (NCBI taxonomy): domain Bacteria; kingdom Bacillati; phylum Actinomycetota; class Actinomycetes; order Kitasatosporales; family Streptomycetaceae; genus Streptomyces; species Streptomyces sp. NPDC052236. The sequence goes on from NZ_JBIUBL010000005.1 coordinate 315,527, forward strand.
GAGATGGGCCTTGACCATGCCGAGGAGCCGCATCCCAGCAGCGGTTTCTCCCTGGTCGTGCTCAGCCCCGAGGCGAAGCGCCGCTACCGTCCAACGATGGAGAGACTCCAGCGTGCCCTCAAGGCACACTCGGTCGCCACGGCCGCCGATACGAAACGGACCTTCCGGGGTCCGGCCGCCCGCCATGGCTCCTCCGGCGGCGGCGTGCGCGTCAAGGCCGTCTGTGACTGCGGGCGCAATGTCCGGGTCGTGCCGTCGGTCCTCGCGCAGGCGCCGATTGTCTGCGGCGGCTGCGGCAAGCCCTTCCGTATCCCGGAGGTAGTGGGCATGGCGAGCTGACCGCATGGTCTGTGGCACAATGGCTTGCTGTACTCGACAGCCGCATAGGAACCCTCTCGCCTCCGGCTGACGCGTCCATCGGGCACCCCGAGTACCGCAACCCCACGTGGCATCTCGTTGTGCCCAACCACGTCAAGACCAGGAGACACCACTTCCGTGGCAGTCAAGATCAAGTTGAAGCGACTCGGCAAGATCCGTTCGCCTCACTACCGCATCGTCGTCGCCGACTCCCGTACCCGCCGTGATGGCCGGGCGATCGAGGAGATCGGCCTGTACCACCCGGTCCAGAACCCGTCGCGCATCGAGGTCGACTCGGACCGCGCGCAGTACTGGCTGTCCGTCGGCGCGCAGCCGACCGAGCCGGTCATGGCGATTCTGAAGCTCACCGGCGACTGGCAGAAGCACAAGGGCCTGCCGGCCCCGCCGCCGCTGCTGGTCGCGGAGCCGAAGGCCGACAAGCGCGCCGCGTTCGACGCTTTCGCCAAGGGCCTTGAGACCGACGAGTCGAAGGGTGAGGCCATCACCCCGAAGGCGAAGAAGGCCGACAAGAAGGCGGACGAGGCCGAGGCTGCCTCGTCGGCGTCCGCCGCTGAGTCGACCGAGGCCTGAGCATGCTCGAGGAGGCTCTCGAGCACCTCGTGAAGGGCATTGTCGACAACCCGGACGATGTGCAGGTCGCCTCGCGCACTCTGCGCCGCGGACGGGTGCTTGAGGTCCGGGTTCACCCGGATGACCTTGGTAAGGTGATCGGCCGCAATGGCCGCACCGCACGCGCCCTGCGTACCGTCGTGGGCGCCATCGGCGGCCGTGGGATCCGCGTCGACCTCGTTGACGTGGACCAGGTTCGCTGAGCAGCTGAACGTACGCGGATGTACGTAACACCGGCACGGGCCGGGGAGGGCTTTCGGGCCGTCCCCGGCCCGTAGCCGTCTACGCGGCCCCTGAGCCGTAGGCACACGACAGGAGTACTCACGTGCAGTTGGTAGTCGCGCGGATCGGCCGCGCCCATGGGATCAAGGGCGAGGTCACCGTCGAGGTGCGTACGGACGAGCCTGAGCTGCGGCTCGCGCCCGGCGCCGTACTGGCCACCGAACCGGCCTCCACCGGACCGCTGACCATCGAGACCGGGCGTGTGCACAGCGGCCGGCTGCTGCTGCGCTTCGAGGGCGTACGGGACCGCACGGGCGCCGAAGCCCTGCGCAACACGCTGCTGATCGCCGAGGTGGACCCGGAGGAGACGCCCGAGGACCCCGAGGAGTTCTACGACCACCAGCTGATGGACCTCGATGTGGTGCTCGCGGACGGCACGGAGATCGGCCGGATCTCCGGGATCAGCCATCTGCCCTCACAGGACCTGTTCATCGTGGAGCGGCCGGACGGCAGCGAGGTGATGATCCCCTTCGTGGAGGAGATCGTGTCCGAGATCGACCTGGAGGAGCAGCGGGCCGTGATCACCCCTCCGCCCGGACTGATCAACGCCGATGAGGCGGTGGTCGTCTCGTCCCGGGACGAGACGACGCAGGATACGGCTCAGGACGACACGCAGGACGACACGCAGGGCAAGACGCGGGACGAGAACTGATGCGGCTCGACGTCGTCACGATTTTCCCCGAGTACCTGGAACCGCTGAACGTCTCGCTCGTCGGCAAGGCACGCGCGCGTGGGCAACTCGGCGTCCATGTCCACGACCTGCGGGAGTGGACATACGACCGGCACAACACCGTGGACGACACCCCCTACGGCGGCGGCCCGGGCATGGTCATGAAGACCGAGCCCTGGGGCGACGCCCTCGACGACGCGCTCGCGAGCGGCTACGAGGCGGGCGCGCACCATCCCGTGCTGGTCGTGCCCACACCCAGCGGCCGGCCCTTCAACCAGGAGCTCGCCGTCGAGCTTTCCGAGCGGCCGTGGCTGATTTTCACCCCGGCCCGCTACGAGGGCATCGACCGCCGCGTCATTGATGAGTACGCGACGCGGATGCCGGTGTACGAGGTGTCCATCGGGGACTACGTCCTGGCCGGCGGCGAGGCGGCCGTACTGGTGATCACGGAGGCGGTGGCCCGGCTGCTGCCCGGCGTACTCGGCAACGTCGAATCGCACCGGGACGACTCCTTCGCGCCAGGTGCCATGGCCAATCTGCTGGAGGGCCCCGTCTACACCAAGCCCCCGAAGTGGCGCGGACAGACGATTCCGGACGTGCTGCTCAGCGGGCACCACGGGAAGATCGCGCGGTGGCGGCGGGACGAGGCGCTGCGGCGTACGGCACTCAACCGGCCCGATCTCATCGAGCGCTGCGACCCGGCAGCCTTCGACAAGAAGGACCGCGAGATCCTCTCCATACTGGGCTGGTCACCCGAGCCCGGCGGCCGATTTTGGCGCAAGCCGCAGGACGTGGAAGAATAGGCCGCTGCTCTAGATCCGGTCGGCGCCCCTGCCACAGGGGGAACGACGCCCGCCCGACGCGAACAGCACCCAGACTCTCTCCTTACGATCATCCGCCGATGACCTGTGGCATCGGCGAGGAAGCAGACCATTCATGGCCAGCCTGCTCGACACTCTCAACTCCGCGTCGCTGCGCAGCGACCTCCCCGCCTTCCGGCCCGGCGACACCGTGAACGTTCACGTGCGTGTCATCGAGGGAAACCGCTCGCGTATCCAGCAGTTCAAGGGCGTTGTCATCCGCCGTCAGGGCTCGGGCGTCAGTGAGTCCTTCACGGTTCGCAAGGTCTCCTTCTCCGTCGGTGTCGAGCGCACCTTCCCCGTGCACAGCCCGATCTTCGAGAAGATCGAGCTCGTCAGCCGCGGTGACGTGCGTCGCGCCAAGCTGTACTACCTGCGCGAGCTGCGCGGCAAGGCTGCCAAGATCAAGGAGAAGCGCTACAACTGAGTAGCGCTGCGGGAGCGCCGCGATTGACGCGACTGAGCTTCGGCTCACACTCGCGCGCTCACGCCCAGGGCTCATAGGACGGCCGGATAGGCTCTGAGCCCGATGGACACCGAAGCGAAGCACACGGAGCGCGACCGCTCTTCCTCCCCCGACGCCGGGGAAGAGGAAGAGGGGTCGCGCTCCGTGCGTGCGTCGCGCCTCTTGCGCGGGGCGCGCCTGGCCGGGATCTCCTGGCGCAGAGCGGGGGCGCTCGGGCTTGTCTGCACGGTTCTCGTGCTGCTGTTCAGCCATTTCGTGGTGCAGCCCTTCCAGATTCCCAGCAGCTCCATGGAGCCAACCCTGCAGGTCGGGGACCGGCTGCTGGTGAACAAACTGGCGTACGGGTCCGGCTCCGGGCCGCAGCGCGGGGACGTGGTCGTCTTCGACGGCACGGGATCCTTCGTACGGGAGGGTGTGGCGGAGAATCCGGTCAGTGCGGTGACGCGCGGGGCGCTGGCGGCGCTGGGGCTGGCGGAGCCCGCCGAGACCGACTTCGTGAAGCGCGTGGTGGGCGTGGGCGGTGACCGCGTGGTCTGCTGTGACAGGGGAGGCAGGGTCGAGGTGAACGGCGTACCGGTCGAGGAGAGCTATCTCCATCCCGACGACGTCCCCTCGGAGGTCCCCTTCGATATCGTCGTGCCACAGGGCACTCTGTGGGTCATGGGAGACCACCGGAGCAACTCGCGCGACTCCCGGGATCATCTCGGGGAGCCCGGCGGTGGCATGGTGCCCGTCGACAAGGTGATCGGACGGGCGGACTGGATCGGCTGGCCGGTCGGCCGGTGGACCGGGCTGGAGGGGACGGACGTGTTCTCCCGCGTACCGGACCGGGTGCCGGACGACTACGTACCGGATTCGGGAGCACAGGAATCCGGAGTGCCGGATTCCGGAGTACCGAAATCTGGAGTGCCGGATTCCGGAGTACCGAAATCTGGAGTGCCGGAGCCGGGACGAACGCCCGGCGGCGCCCATGGGTAACCGCGGGCGCTCTGCGAGCCACCGGTCCGACACCCGGCTGCCGACGGGGACCCGGCCGACGAACGGCGCCAGGTCGCTGCCCGGCCGGGCGGAGCGGCGCAGGCTCGCGTCGAAGGTGAAGCGCAAGCGGCGCCGGTCGGCGGTGAAGGAGATACCGATCCTGATCACCGTGGCGCTGATGATCGCGCTGGTGCTCAAGACGTTCCTGGTGCAGGCCTTTGTGATCCCGTCGGGCTCGATGGAGCAGACGATACGGATCCAGGACCGGGTGGTGGTGGACAAGCTCACGCCGTGGTTCGGCTCGAAGCCGCAGCGTGGCGATGTCGTGGTCTTCAAGGATCCCGGCAACTGGCTCGAGGACGAGAAGGCGCCGGCGAAGGACGATCCGGTCGTCGTCAAGCAGGTCAAGCAGGCCCTGACGTTCATCGGGCTGCTGCCGTCGGACGGTGAGCAGGATCTGATCAAACGGGTGGTGGCGGTCGGCGGGGACACCGTGAAGTGCTGCGGCGCGGACGGGCGGGTCACCGTCAACGGCGTAGCGTTGAACGAGCCGTATCTGAAGCCCGGAAATGTTCCCTCGACGCTGAAGTTCGAGGTGCGGGTGCCGGTCGGGCGGATCTTCGTGATGGGGGACCACCGGTCGAATTCGGCCGACTCGCGTTTCCACCTGAATGAGAAGGACCGTGGCACGGTTTCGGTGGACGAGGTCGTCGGGCGCGCGGTGGGCATCGTCTGGCCCGTCGGGCACTGGCGGCAGCTGGACGAGCCGGAGACGTTCGCGTCCGTGCCGAACGCGCGCGCCGGGGCGACCGCTGCGCTCCGCCCGTCGAATAGTGTGTCCCTTCAGGATCTGAACGGGATGATCCTGCTCCCGAGCCCTGCGGAACTCCCGCTCGTTATGGGAGTGGTGGGCCTGCTCCGGTTTCGGCGCAGGCGGTTCGCACGGAGTGAGGAGTGGATGTGGGGGATGTGGCGCTCGGCGCACGATCCGGACACGACGAGCCCGAGGAGAGGCCCGGGAAGCTTGTCGAGTCACCCGCGGCCGTGACGGACGATTCGGATAGGACCAACGATTCTGTCGTGATGGACGATTCGGCCAGTGGTGGAGGGCCGGAAGAGGCTTCGGGTTCGGTTGCGGACGGCTCTTCGGAAAACAGCGGTACGGGACAGAAGAAGCAGCGATCCTTCTGGAAGGAACTGCCGCTCCTGATCGGTATCGCGCTGCTTCTGGCGCTCCTGATCAAGACATTCCTGGTGCAGGCCTTCTCGATCCCCTCGGACTCGATGCAGGACACCCTGCAGCGCGGCGACAGGGTGCTGGTGGACAAGCTCACGCCGTGGTTCGGCTCGGAGCCCGAGCGCGGCGAGGTCGTGGTCTTCCACGACCCGGGCGGCTGGCTGGACGGCGAGCCCACCCCCGACCCGAACGCCGTGCAGGAGTTCCTCAGCTTCATCGGCCTGATGCCGTCCGCGGAGGAGAAGGACCTGATCAAGCGGACGATCGCGGTCGCCGGTGACACGGTGGCGTGCAAGAAGGGCGGCCCGATCACGGTCAACGGGAAGACACTCGACGAGCCGTATATCTTCCCCGGCGACACCGCCTGCGACGACATGCCCTTCGGGCCGCTGAAGGTGCCCAAGGACCGGATCTGGGTGATGGGCGACCATCGCCAGAACTCCCAGGACTCGCGGTACCACACGGCGGACAAGAACGGCGGGTTCGTGCCGGTCGACAAGGTTGTCGGACGTGCTGTCGTGGTTGCCTGGCCGCTCGACCGCCTGGCGACGCTGCCGGTGCCGGACACCTTCGACCAGTCCGGGATCAACGCCGCTGCTGCCCCTGTCGCCGCCGCTCTGCCGGCCGCGCCCGCGGCGATGGGCCTGGTGGGTGCGGTGCCGGTCGTGCTCTGGCTCAGGCGCAGGCGGGGGCTGACCGGCGGGCGTACCGCCGGGTAGGGTGCCGTCCCGGATCGCGGATCTCCTGGGCTCGGCTCGCGGGGACCGAATCTCCGAGGTGGGGAGCGCTGGGATGGGCGGTACAGGCGGAACAGGCGGCACGGCCAGTACGGGTACTGGCGGAGCCGGCGAAACGGGACGTACGCATGACGGCCGCGGCCGGCTCGGCAATCTGCTGTCGGGCTTGGTCGTGGCCGTCGGCTGTGTGCTCTTCCTCGGAGGGTTCGTCTGGGGCGCCGTCGTGTACCAGCCGTACACCGTGCCCACCGACTCGATGTCCCCGACCATCGCGGCCGGGGACCGGGTGCTGGCGGAGCGGATTGACGGTGACGCGGTACGCCGCGGGGACATCGTGGTCTTCCGGGACGCGCAGTGGGGCGATATGCCGATGGTGAAGCGCGTCGTGGGCGTGGGCGGCGACACGATCGCGTGCTGCGGCGAGGGCGGTCGGCTGACCGTCAACGGCAAGGCGATCGCGGAACCGTATCTGCGCACCACAGGGGCCGCGTCGAACAGCTTTACGGCGGCGGTCCCCCAGGGGCAGCTGTTCCTGCTCGGTGACGAGCGCAGCGGTTCGCTGGACTCGCGCGTACATCTTCAGGACCCGGGACAGGGGTCCGTGCCGCGCTCGGCGGTGACGGCGCGGCTGGACGCCGTGGCCTGGCCGCTGGACGGCGGTCTGCTGGAGCGGCCTGAGGGGTTCGCGGCACTGCCGGGCGGGGTCTCGGGGCTGGGGCCGGTGAAGCTGGTGGTCGGCTCGGTGGTGGCCGGGGCACTGCTGATTTTCGTCGGAGCGGCGTACGGTCCGGTGGCTCGTGTGCTCTCGAAGTCGCGGCGCGGCACAGGCGGTGGCGGTGCGGGCATTGGCAAGGGCGGGGCCGGCGGCGGGAGCGGGAAGGCGGCAGCCGGTGTCGGATGAGGTCAGCGAGGGCAGGCCGCGGCGGGTCGCACGGGTGGTACTCCTCGACCCCGAGGACCGCATTCTGCTGATGCACGGGCATGAACCGGACGATCCGGCCGACAACTGGTGGTTCACGCCGGGCGGCGGTCTGGAGGGCGAGGAGACCCGGGAGGAGGCCGCGCTGCGCGAGCTGGCCGAGGAGACCGGGATTACAGAGGTGGAGCTGGGGCCGGTGCTGTGGCGGCGGAGCTGCTCCTTCCCGTTCGACGGACGCCGCTGGGAACAGGACGAGTGGTACTTCCTGGCCCGTACCGCGCAGACCGTGACCGACTCGCGCGGACAGACGGAGCTGGAGCGGCGCAGTGTCGCTGGGCTGAGGTGGTGGACTTCCGCCGAACTGTCGGCGGCGCGTGAGACGGTGTATCCGACCAGGCTCGCCGAGCTGCTGCGTACGCTGCTCGCCGAGGGCCCTCCGGGCGCGCCGGTGGTCCTGGCCCCCGAGATTGCTTAAGGGGTGCCGAGGGCTGGCGCACAATGGGGGGACGGAAGGCTGAAGGGGAACATGCCATGAGCGCCGAGGACCTCGAGAAGTACGAGACCGAGATGGAGCTGAAGCTCTACCGGGAGTACCGAGACGTCGTCGGTCTGTTCAAATACGTGATCGAGACTGAGCGTCGTTTCTACCTCACCAATGACTACGAGATGCAGGTGCACTCGGTCCAGGGCGAGGTCTTTTTCGAAGTGTCGATGGCGGACGCCTGGGTCTGGGACATGTACCGGCCGGCCAGGTTCGTCAAGCAGGTGCGGGTGCTCACGTTCAAGGACGTGAATATCGAGGAGCTGAACAAGAGCGATCTCGAACTTCCGGGTGGCTGAGTTATCCACAACGGGAGAGTTGTCCACCAAGATCCACACTTGATGGGCTGAGGCGTCACAGTCGGTGCCGGAGGTGGTGCCGATATGGACGCTACGAACGCGGCGAACGCGAGGAACGCGAGGAACACACCGGGCCCGACCGGCGCGGTGAACGCGACGGGTGCGCTGGGGCGGTACGGCGAGGATCTGGCGGCCCGGCTGCTGGTCGAGGCCGGTATGACGGTGCTGGCGCGGAACTGGCGCTGTGGGCGGGTCGGCGAGATCGACATCGTCGCCCGGGACGGCGATGTGGTGGTCGTCTGCGAGGTCAAGACCCGCAGAGCGGGCCCCTTGGGCCCCTTCGAGCATCCGATGGCCGCGGTGACGCCGACGAAGGCGGAGCGGCTGAGACGCCTCGCCGAGTGCTGGCTCGACCGGCACGGCGGGCCGCCGTCCGGCGGGGTGCGGATCGATCTCGTGGGGGTGGTGCTGCCCCGGCGCGGCGCGCCGTTTGCCGAGCATGCGCGGGGGGTGGCCTGACATGGGCTTCGCGCGGGCGTGTTCGGTGGCGCTGGTGGGCGTCGAGGGTGTGGTGGTCGAGGTCCAGGCCGACCTGGAGCCGGGCGTGGCGGCGTTCACGCTGGTGGGGTTACCGGACAAGAGCCTGGTGGAGAGCCGGGACAGGGTCAGGGCGGCGGTGGTGAACTCCGGCGCGGAGTGGCCGCAGAAGAAGCTCACGGTGGGGCTCAGCCCGGCGTCCGTACCCAAGAGCGGAAGCGGTTTTGATCTCGCCGTTGCCGCGGCGACCCTGGGGGCGGCGGAGCGGATCGACCCCAGGGCCATCGCCGATCTGGTGCTGATCGGGGAACTGGGACTGGACGGCCGGGTGCGGCCGGTGCGCGGGGTGCTGCCGGCCGTCCTCGCCGCGGCCGAGGCGGGCTACCGGCAGGTGGTCGTCCCGGAACAGACTGCGGGGGAGGCCTCGCTGGTGCCCGGGATCGCGGTGCTGGGCGTGCGGAGTCTGCGGCAGCTCATCGCCGTACTGGCCAATGAGCCGGTGCCCGAGGAGGAACCGGCCCCTGAAGGCAGCCCGGACACCATGCTGGCGGGGCTGATGGTGTCCGGCGCCGGGGTGGGGACCGGGCTGGCGATGGTCCCGGGGGACGGATCCGACCTGGCCGATGTCGCCGGGCAGCGCGCGGCCCGCACGGCGCTGGAGGTCGCGGCCGCAGGCGGCCACCATCTGCTCCTGCACGGCCCGCCGGGCGCGGGCAAGACCATGCTGGCCGAGCGGCTGACCGGGGTGCTGCCGCCGCTGACCAGACGGGAGTCCCTGGAGGTCACCGCGGTCCACTCGGTGGCGGGCATCCTGCCGCCCGGGGAACCCCTGGTGCGTACGCCGCCGTACTGCGCGCCGCACCACTCGGCGACGATGCAGTCGCTCGTCGGCGGCGGAAACGGACTGCCGAGGCCGGGAGCCGTGTCGCTGGCACACCGGGGCGTGCTTTTTCTGGACGAGACTCCCGAGTTCTCGGGCAAGGCGCTGGACGCTCTTCGGCAGCCGCTCGAATCGGGGCATGTGGTGGTGGCGCGGAGCGCGGGAGTGGTGCGGCTGCCCGCCCGTTTCCTGATGGTCCTGGCGGCGAACCCCTGTCCCTGCGGCCGGCACACCTTGCACGGGGCCGGGTGTGAGTGTCCGCCGTCGGTGATCCGCCGGTATCAGGCGCGGCTGTCCGGGCCGTTGCTGGACCGGGTCGACCTGCGGGTGGAGGTCGAGCCGGTGAGCCGCGGCGACCTGCTGGGCCAGGGCGGGCGCGGCGAGCCCACGGAGGCGGTGGCGGCCCGGGTGCGGCAGGCCAGGGAGCGCACCGCCGCGCGGCTCCAGGGCACCCCGTGGCGGGTCAACAGCGAGGTGCCGGGCCATGAGCTGCGTACGCGCTGGCCCGTGGCGGCGGGGGCGCTGGCGGCGGCCGAGCGGGACCTGGAGCGCGGTCTGCTCACGGCCCGTGGCCTGGACCGGGTGGTGCGGGTGGCGTGGACGATCGCGGACCTCGCCGGACGGGACCGGCCGCTTGCGCACGACGTCGATCTGGCACTGGAGCTGCGTACGGGGATCTCGCGGGGCGTGTCCATGGCGGTCGGCGGGGGAGGAGGTCAGCGATGACGAGCACGGGCCCGGGAGCGGGAGCGGGAGCGGAAGCGGGGGAAGAGGAGCGGGTCGCGCGGGCGGCGTTGACGCGGGTGATCGAGCCGGGGGACGAGTGCGGCGGGCGGTGGCTGCGCGCGTTCGGGCCTTGTGGGCTCATGGCCCGGCTCATCGCGCCGGAGTCCGGGGAGGCGGCGCTGCCCGGAGCCACGACGCGGCGGCTGGCCGCCTACCGGATACGGGCGGCGGCGGCCGAGCCGCACCGCGATCTGGCCGCGGTCGCCGCGGTCGGAGGCCGCTTCATCTGTCCCGGAGACCAGGAGTGGCCCACCCAGCTCGATGATCTCGGCGACGGGCGGCCCATCGGACTCTGGGTGCGGGGGCGGGCCGACCTGCGGATATGGGCCCTGCGGTCCGTCGCCGTCGTCGGCGCCAGGGCCTGCACGCCGTATGGGGCGCATATGGCGGCAAGTCTCGGCTCGGGGCTCGCGGAGCGGGGGTGGGTCGTGGTGTCCGGCGCCGCGTTCGGAGTCGACGGCTCGGCGCATCGCGGGGCGCTGGCCGCCCGCGGGGCCACTGTCGCGGTGCTCGCCTGCGGCGTCGATGTCGTCTATCCGCGCGGCCATGCCGGGCTGATCGGACGCATTGCCGAACAGGGGCTGGTCATCGGCGAGTTGCCGCCCGGCGCCCACCCCACACCCAGCAGGTTCATCCTCCGCAACCGAGTGATCGCCGCGCTTACCAGGGGCACCGTCGTGGTCGAGGCCGAGTACCGCAGCGGTTCGCTGGTCACCGCGCGCAGCGCGCAGAAGCTGGGCCGCTTCACGATGGGCGTCCCCGGACCCGTCACCAGCGGGCTCTCGGCCGGTGTGCATGAGCTTCTGCGGGGAGAGGGCGTGCTGGTCACCGACGCCGCCGAAGTGGCCGAGCTGGTCGGCGACATCGGCGACCTCGCCCCGGACCGCAGGGGACCCGTGGTGCCCCGGGATCTGCTGGATCCCGTCAGCGCCCGCGTTCTTGAGGCGCTGCCGGCCCGTGGCGCGGTTGCCGGAGAGCAAGTGGCGCTCGGTGCCGGGACGACCGCCGACGAGACGCTCGGCAGGCTCTACGAACTGCACTCCCTGGGCTTCGTCGAACGGCAGGGAGACAACTGGCAGTTGACGACCGACGCGATCCGCCGCTCGAACGCGCGGCGAGGCGGTACTTGACCTGGCGCATTCGGGTGAAAAGGTGACGTTGATGAGCTTTGGAGTCCTGTCGGCCCCACCTGAGGGGTTGGCGTGCGCGGTCTCGCTCCCGGTTCGAAGGTGTGGCCGTCAGCGGATATCCGCACACCTTTGTTCCTTGACGCTCGCTCACCGCGACCGTTTGGTCACGCTACGCTCACCAGGTTCCGGCCCAGGCCTTCATTCGTTTCCCCGTCCGCCCCTTCTCGCGTTTCTCGTCATATCGCTGATACCCCCCACATATCGCCCTCATATTCCCCCTCACAGCAGAACGGCTCAAGGCAACGCATGCCCCAGCACACCTCCGGGTCTGACCGCGCGGCAGTGCCACCCGCTGCCCGTGGCACCGTGCGGCCCCCCGCTCCCTCGTCGCTCGACGAGTTGTGGCGGTCGTACAAGGCCACGGGTGACGAGCGGCTGCGAGAGCAGTTGATCCTGCACTACTCACCCCTGGTGAAATACGTCGCGGGCCGGGTGAGCGTGGGGCTGCCGTCCAATGTCGAGCAGGCGGACTTCGTCTCCTCCGGGGTCTTCGGGCTGATCGACGCCATTGAGAAGTTCGACATCGAGCGGTCCATCAAGTTCGAGACGTACGCGATCACCCGCATCCGCGGCGCGATGATCGACGAACTGCGGGCCCTGGACTGGATTCCGCGCTCCGTGCGGCAGAAGGCCAGGGCCGTCGAGCGCGCCTACGCCACGCTGGAGGCGCAGCTCAGGCGTACGCCGTCCGAGTGTGAGGTCGCCGCCGAGATGGGCATTGCCGTCGAGGAACTGCATGCGGTTTTCAGCCAGTTGTCACTGGCGAACGTCGTCGCGCTGGAGGAGTTGCTGCATGTCGGCGGCGAAGGCGGCGACCGGCTCAGCCTGATGGACACCCTGGAGGACACCGCCGCCGACAACCCCGTCGAGGTGGCCGAGGACCGGGAGCTTAGGCGGCTGCTCGCCCGCGCTATCAACACTCTTCCCGAGCGAGAGAAGACCGTCGTCACCCTCTACTACTACGAGGGCCTCACTCTCGCCGAGATCGGCAATGTCCTCGGCGTCACGGAGAGCCGGGTCAGTCAGATCCACACAAAGTCGGTGCTGCAGCTGCGCGCGAAGCTGGCCGACGTCGGACGATGACGCTGAATCGTCCCTGCCTCATCCGTAGAGTGTTCATGTGCCCAGGATTCGAGCGGCCTCCGTGGCCGAGCACCGGACGATGCAGCGCGACGCCCTGCTGGACGCCGCGCGTTCCCTGTTGTCCGAAGGCGGTACGGAGGCGCTGACCTTCCCCGCCCTCGCCGAGCGTACGGGCCTGGCCAGGTCCTCCGTCTATGAGTACTTCCGCTCGCGCGCCGCGGTCGTGGAGGAGCTGTGCGCGGTCGACTTCCCCGTCTGGGCGGCGGAGGTCGAGGCCGCGATGCAGCGGGCGGACACGGCCGAGGACAAGGTCGAGGCGTATGTACGCCAGCAGCTGGAGCTGGTCGGGGACCGTCGCCACCGGGCCGTCGTCGCTATCTCCGCCGGCGAACTGGACGCAGGGGCGCGAGAGAAGATCCGCGCCGCGCACGGCGGCCTGATCGCGATGATCGTAGAGGCGCTCGGGGAACTGGGCCAGGAGCAGCCCCGGCTGGCGGCGATGCTGCTGCAGGGTGTCGTGGACGCCGCGGTGCGCCGTATCGAGCTCGGCGCGGCGGAGGACCCGGCGGCCATCGCCGACGCGGCGGTGTCGATCACGCTGCGAGGCGTGACGGGTTGACCCCCGGCGGCCCGGCGCCCCCGCCCATGCACCCGCGCATCCGCTCACCCTCGCCCATGCCCCGCCGCAGCCGCCGGCCTGCCGCGGCGGCTGTGACCAGGAGCAGCGCGGCGTGTGTGGCTCCGGCCGCCCCCGCGCGAAGCGGCGCGGCGACCGGAGCCCCGGCCCCCGTCGCGAGGGCCGGGACGCCGATGACGGGGAGCAGCCGGGACGGGCCGTGGCGCAGCAGCTGGGGCGGTAGCAGGGACAGCGGATCCAGATACTCCGAGCCGCGCAGCAGACCCCAGTGCAGGCAGCCCGCACCGCAGTGGGACGGCCCCGCGGTGACCGTGGCCACCACCTGGCCCGCGACGGCCTTCGCCCCCACCGGGAGCAGCGGCCGGACCGGTTCGTACGTCGTCCGCAGTGGCGGCTCGCCCGTACGGGCGAGGGTCAGGGAGAGCACCCCCCGTCCCGCGACCACCGCCGCGAACGAGACCCGGCCGGGCCCCGTGGCCCGCACGGGGGTGCCCGGCGGCGCGGCCAGATCCACTCCGCGGTGCCCCGGCCCGTACGCCGAGGACGGCGGCTCCCAGCCCCGTACGACCACGGGACGCGGCGGCCCCACCGGCCAGCCGGTGGCCGAGGCCGCGTGCCCTGCGCCCACAAGGAGGAGCGCGGCCAGCAGCGCGGAGACGACAAATCCGCGGGGGACGCGATACGCGACGCGATATGCGACGCGGTACACGGTGCGAAACAGGGCGCGGTACATGGCACAACCGTCCCGCGGAACGCCATACCCGCGTTGATCAAGGTCCGGAACTGTGGACTACTGACGGGTTGTGGACAGCGCCGTCACCCGAGCGTGTCCCGGTCCCGTACACTTCTTCTGGCGATCCGGGTCACCGGGTCGACTTCGCACGCCCCGCCACCTCACCTTCAACGGTCGGTGGCCGCGCTCCTCGGTCCCTTGTGGCACGGCGCGTCGGGGCGTCAGGACATAACCGAGCACCCAAGGAGATACGGCCATGGCCGTCGTCACGATGCGGGAGCTGCTGGAAAGCGGCGTCCACTTCGGTCACCAGACCCGTCGTTGGAACCCGAAGATGAAGCGATTCATCTTCACGGAGCGCAACGGCATCTACATCATCGACCTGCTCCAGTCGCTGTCGTACATCGACCGCGCCTACGAGTTCGTCAAGGAGACCGTCGCCCACGGCGGCTCCATCATGTTCGTCGGCACCAAGAAGCAGGCCCAGGAGGCCATCGCCGAGCAGGCGACGCGTGTTGGCATGCCTTATGTCAACCAGCGCTGGCTGGGCGGCATGCTCACCAACTTCTCCACCGTCTACAAGCGCCTTCAGCGTCTGAAGGAGCTTGAGCAGATCGACTTCGACGATGTGGCCGCCTCCGGCCTCACGAAGAAGGAGCTCCTGGTCCTCTCTCGCGAGAAGGTCAAGCTGGAGAAGACCCTCGGTGGTATCCGCGAAATGCAGAAGGTGCCCAGCGCCGTCTGGATCGTCGACACCAAGAAGGAGCACATCGCCGTCGGTGAGGCGCGCAAGCTCCACATCCCGGTCGTCGCGATCCTCGACACCAACTGCGACCCCGACGAGGTCGACTACAAGATCCCGGGCAACGACGACGCGATCCGCTCCGTCACCCTGCTCACCCGCGTGATCGCCGACGCCGTCGCCGAGGGCCTCATCGCCCGTTCCGGCGTCGCCACCGGCGACACCAAGCCGGGCGAGAAGGCCGTTGGCGAGCCGCTCGCCGAGTGGGAGCGCGACCTGCTCGAGGGCGAGAAGAAGGCCGACGAGGCCGAGGCCCCCGCCGCCGCTGAAGCCGAGACCGCTGCCGCCGAGGCGCCCGCCGCCGAGACGGTTGAGACGGTTGAGACCGCTGAGACGGCTGAGACCCCGGCGCCCGCCGCCGAGGCTCCGGCCGCCGCTGAGGCCCCGGCCGAGACCGAGGCCGAGAAGCCGGCCGCGGACTCCGAGCAGGCCTGACCTCTCAGGTTCGGTTGTTGAACGGCGGGGGACGGTGCCACAGGCGCACCGGCCCCCGCCGCTCACCCGTAAAAGCCGCTCACCGATAGAGCCGCGCACCCATAGATCTTCGACTTTCGAGAGAGAATCAAGGACATGGCGAACTACACCGCCGCTGACGTAAAGAAGCTCCGCGAGCTCACCGGCGCCGGCATGATGGACTGCAAGAAGGCCATCGACGAGGCCGACGGCAATGTCGACAAGGCCGTCGAACTGCTCCGCGTGAAGGGCCAGAAGGGCGTCGCCAAGCGCGAGAGCCGCAGTGCCGAGAACGGCGCCGTCGTCTCCCTCATCTCCGAGGACAAGACCTCCGGCGTTCTGCTTGAGCTGAAGTGCGAGACGGACTTCGTCGCCAAGGGCGACAAGTTCCAGAAGGTCGCCAACACGCTCGCCGCGCACGTGGCCAAGACCTCCCCGGCCGACATCGACGCGCTGCTCGCCTCCGAGATCGAGCCGGGCAAGACCGTCCAGGCGTACGTGGACGAGGCCAACGCCACCCTCGGCGAGAAGATCGTCCTCGACCGCTTCGCGCAGTTCACCGGCGGCTACGTGGGCGTCTACATGCACCGCACCATGCCCGACCTTCCGCCGCAGGTGGGCGTCCTGGTCGAGCTGGACAAGGCGACCGACGGCGCCGCTGTCGTCGCCAAGGACATCGCGCAGCACATCGCCGCCTTCTCGCCGAAGTACCTCAGCCGCGACGAGGTCCCGGCCGATGTCGTCGAGAACGAGCGTCGTGTCGCCGAGGCCACCTCCCGCGAGGAGGGCAAGCCCGAGGCCGCCCTGCCGAGGATCGTGGAGGGGCGCGTCAATGGCTTCTTCAAGGAGGTCACCCTTCTTGAGCAGGCATTCGCCAAGGACAACAAGAAGTCCGTCCAGAAGGTTCTGGACGAGGCCGGTGTCACGCTGAAGCGCTTCGCGCGCATCCGCGTCGGCGCCTGAGCCTGAGCCGGTACGCGTTCGACCCGGGAGCCCGATAGGGTTTTCCCACGCAGTCATCGGCCGCGCAGGCGCCGGACGACCGCAGATCTGACGAGGAGGCCATTGCCGACAGGGACACCAGCACCCACGGCAATGGCCTTCCTCGTATGTGCACGAGGAGATCTCCATGAACAAGCGCGCGGACGGCAGCACGGCTGCCGACGACAAGAGCGACGACCACGACGACAAGAAGTCCGGCCGCTTCATGCTGAAGCTGTCCGGTGAGGCCTTCGCCGGCGGCGGGGCGCTCGGCGTCGACCCCGACGTCGTACACGCCATCGCGCGGGAGATCGCCGCGGTTGTCCGGGACGGCGCGGAGATCGCGGTCGTCATCGGCGGCGGCAACTTCTTCCGCGGAGCCGAGCTTCAGCAGCGCGGGATGGACCGGGCCCGCTCCGACTACATGGGCATGCTCGGCACGGTGATGAACTGCCTCGCGCTCCAGGACTTCCTGGAGAAGGAGGGCATCGACTCACGCGTCCAGACCGCCATCACCATGGGGCAGGTCGCGGAGCCGTACATTCCGCTGCGTGCGGTACGCCACCTGGAGAAGGGCCGCGTCGTCATCTTCGGCGCCGGTATGGGCATGCCGTACTTCTCCACCGACACCACCGCCGCGCAGCGTGCCCTGGAGATCGACGCCGAGGCTCTGCTGCTGGGCAAGAACGGCGTCGACGGGGTGTACGACTCCGACCCCAAGACCAACCCCGACGCGGTGAAGTTCGACGCGCTGGAGTACAGCGAGGTGCTCGCCCGCAACCTCAAGGTCGCCGACGCCACCGCCATCACCCTCTGCCGCGACAACGACCTCCCGATCCTCGTCTTCGAACTGCTCAACGCAGGCAATATCGCCAGGGCCGTCCGGGGTGAGAAGATCGGCACTCTTGTGAGCGACCAGGGCACCCGGGCCTGAATCGGGGATGGACAAAGTCCTGCCGGTCGGACACCGTGCAGGAAAGACGCGACGCAGGTTCCGCCGGCCCCGCTTCAGCCGGGCCACTCAAGACACGCAGGAGCAAGTGGTGATCGAAGAGACCCTCCTCGAGGCCGAGGAGAAGATGGAGAAGGCCGTCCTGGTCGCGAAGGATGACTTCGCAGCGATTCGTACCGGACGTGCTCACCCGGCGATGTTCAACAAGATCGTCGCGGACTACTACGGTGCGCTGACCCCGATCAACCAGCTGGCCTCGTTCTCGGTTCCCGAGCCGCGGATGTGCGTGGTGACCCCGTTCGACAAGAGCGCTCTGCGCAATATCGAGCAGGCGATCCGCGACTCCGACCTCGGCGTCAACCCGAGCAATGACGGCAATATCATCCGGGTGGTGTTCCCGGAGCTCACGCAGGACCGCCGCAAGGAGTACATCAAGGTCGCCAAGACCAAGGCCGAGGACTCCAAGATCTCGATCCGCGCCGTGCGCCGCAAGGCCAAGGAGAGCATCGACAAGATGATCAAGGACGGCGAGGTCGGCGAGGACGAGGGCCGCCGCGGCGAGAAGGAGCTCGACGACACCACCGCGAAATACGCCGCGCAGGTGGACGAGCTGCTCAAGCACAAGGAAGCCGAGCTGCTCGAGGTCTGATGAACGACTCTTCCTGGGGTGCCCCGCCGCGAGCCGGTTACGTCGGGGAACAGCTGCCTCCCGATCAGCGGGCCACCCCGGCGGGTCCGGCATATGATGAGCAGGACATACAGCACACTCGGCCCATGTCCGTCGTGCCGGGCGCCGCGCCGGGTTTTCCCGGCGCCGGCGGCGAGGCCGCGGGCAGAGCGGCCGACGGCCGTGCCGACGGTGACGACCGAGACCGGGGGGCTGCTCGGCTGAGCGGCCCCCTGTTCCGCGACGAGATGCCGCAGGAGCCCATGCCCACCCCGCCGCCGGCGGCACCCGAGCCGCCGAAGAAGAAGCGGGCCGGCCGTGATCTGCGGGCGGCCATAGGGGTGGGTCTCGGACTCGGCGCGATGCTGGCCGTGTCCCTCTTCATCGTCGAGGCCGTGTTCGTCGGCGTCGTCGCGGTCGCCGTGATGGTCGGCCTGTGGGAACTCACCTCGCGCCTCGAAGAACGCAAGCAGATCAAGGCGCCGCTGGTGCCGCTCGCCATCGGCGGCGCGGCGATGGTCGTGGCCGGTTATGTGAGCGGTGCGGACGGCGCGTTCGTCGCCATGGCGCTCACGGCGCTGGCGGTGCTCGCCTGGCGGATGACCGAACCGCCCGAGGGCTACCTGAGGGACGTCACGGCGGGCGTCTTCGCGGCCTTCTACGTGCCCTTCCTGGCGACGTTCGTCGTGATGATGCTCACCGCGGACGACGGTGCGCTGCGGGTGCTCATGTTCCTGGTACTCACCGTGGTCAGCGACACCGGCGCGTACGCCGTCGGCTGGCGGCTGGGCACGCACAAGCTCGCGCCGCGCATCAGCCCCGGGAAGACCCGCGAGGGCCTGGCGGGCGCGGTGGCGTTCGCCATGGCCGGGGGCGCGCTGTTCATGCAGTTCGTCATCGACGACGGCGTGTGGTGGCAGGGCCTCATCCTGGGCTTCGCGGTCGCGACCACCGCGACGCTCGGCGACCTGGGCGAGTCGATGATCAAGCGCGACCTCGGCATCAAGGACATGGGCACGCTGCTGCCGGGGCACGGCGGCATCATGGACCGGCTGGATTCGCTGCTGCCGACCGCTCCCGTGGTGTGGCTGTTGCTGGTGATCTTCGTGGGCAGCGGCTGACCGGAGGCGGTTACCCTGGAAGGGCTCGTCGCCGCTGAGCGACGGGCCTTTTCTGCTTCGCGCCTGCTGGGGTGACCCCAACAGGTCTCCTGGCTTCGGCATTGCCACTTTGCCGCTTGCCGATTGCCGCTCTGCCGCTTCTGAGGAGTTACCGCTGATGGCCCCCGCCCCGGGAGAACTGATTTTCGCCGCCCCCCGGGGAGCCAAGATGCCCCCACGGCACCTCGCCGACCTCACCCCCGCCGAGCGCAGGGACGCCGTCGCCGCGATCGGTGAGAAGCCGTTCCGCGCCAAGCAGCTCTCCCAGCACTACTTCGCGCGGTACGCCCACGACCCCGCGCAGTGGACCGACATCCCCGCCGCCGCGCGCGAGAAGCTCGCCGCGGAGCTGCTGCCGGACCTGATGACCGTCGTGCGGCACATCTCCTGCGACGACGACACCACCCGTAAGACCCTGTGGCGGCTGCACGACGGCACACTGGTCGAGTCCGTGCTGATGCGCTACCCGGACCGGGTGACGATGTGCATCTCCTCGCAGGCGGGCTGCGGAATGAACTGCCCCTTCTGCGCCACGGGACAGGCCGGCCTCGACCGCAATCTCTCCACCGCCGAGATCGTGCACCAGATAGTGGACGGCATGCGCGCCCTGCGCGACGGCGAGGTCCCGGGAGGACCCGCCCGCCTGTCCAACATCGTCTTCATGGGGATGGGCGAGCCGCTCGCCAACTACAAGCGGGTCGTCGGCTCCATCCACCGCCTGACCGACCCCGAGCCGGACGGCCTCGGCATCACGCAGCGCGGGATCACCGTCTCCACCGTCGGTCTGGTGCCCGCGATGCACCGCTTCGCCGACGAGGGCTTCAAGTGCCGCCTCGCCGTCTCGCTGCACGCGCCCGACGACGAGCTGCGCGACACCCTCGTCCCCGTCAACACGCGGTGGAAGGTACGGGAGGTGCTGGACGCCGCCTGGGAGTACGAGGCGAAGTCCGGCCGCCGGATCTCCATCGAGTACGCGCTCATCCGCGACATCAACGACCAGGCGTGGCGCGGCGATCTGCTGGGCCGCCTGCTCAAGGGCAAGCGGGTCCACGTCAACCTCATCCCGCTCAACCCGACGCCGGGATCGAAGTGGACGGCCTCGCGCCCCGAGGACGAGAAGGCCTTCGTGGAGGCCATCGCCGCGCACGGCGTGCCGGTCACCGTCCGCGACACCCGTGGCCAGGAGATCGACGGCGCATGCGGCCAGCTCGCCGCGACCGAGCAGCGGTAGTCTGAGCACGAAAGTCTGTATGTAATCCGACAGGGGAGCGCCACAGCGCTGAGAGTGCGACACCCGTCGCAGACCCTCTGAACCTTGCCCAGGTCATTCTGGGTAGGAAGTTCGGTCACCACTCAAGCTGTTGCGCCCTGCTCACTTCCTGTGAGCGGGGCCGCGTCTCTTCCTGGTCACTCCAGGAGGAATTTCAGTGAGCACCACCAAGAAGCTGGCGGTCACCGCCGTCGCCGCCGCGCTGGGCATATCCACGCTCGCCGCCTGCGGCGGGGAGTCCGAGGACTCCGCCGACACCGGTTCCAAGGCCAAGCCCACGTCCAAGACCGTGACGCTCGTCAGTCACGACTCCTTCGCCGCCTCCGCCGCCGTACTGAAGGAGTTCACCCGGCAGACCGGCTACACCGTCCAGGTGCTCAAGAGCGGCGACGCGGGCGCGGCTCTCAACAAGGAGATCCTCACCAAGGGCGCCCCGCAGGGCGATGTCTTCTTCGGCGTCGACAACACCCTGCTCTCGCGGGCGCTCGACAACGGCCTGTTCACGCCGTACGAGGCCAAGGGCCTGGACCGGGTCGCCGACGCGGCGCAGCTCGACAAGGACAAGCACCGGGTCACGCCCGTCGACACCGGTGACATCTGCGTCAACTACGACAAGAAGTACTTCGCCGACCGGAAGCTGGCTCCGCCGCAGTCCTTCGAGGACCTGGTGAAGCCCGCGTACAAGAACCTTCTGGTGACGGAGAACGCCGCGACCTCCTCGCCCGGCCTCGGCTTCCTGCTCGGCTCGGTCGGCAAGTACGGCGACGACGGCTGGCAGGACTACTGGAAGCAGCTGAAGGGCAACGGCGTCAAGGTCGTGGACGGCTGGGAGCAGGCGTACAACGAGGAGTTCTCCGGCTCCGCGGGCGGCAAGAAGACCAAGGGGGACCGGCCCCTGGTCGTCTCGTACGCGTCGAGCCCGCCCGTCGAGGTGCTCTACGCCGAGCCACAGCCGGCCGAGGCGCCCACGGGTGTCGCGACCGGCACCTGCTTCCGGCAGACCGAGTTCGCCGGCCTGCTCAAGGGCGCCAAGAACGAGGCGGGCGGCAAGGCGCTGCTGGACTTCCTGGTCTCCACGAAGTTCCAGGAGGACATGCCGCTGAAGATGTTCGTGAACCCGGTGGTCAAGGACGCGAAGCTGCCCGAGCTGTTCACCAAGCACGGCGTGGTGGTCGACAAGCCCGAGACCGTCGCTCCTGATGAGATCGCCAAGAACCGTGAGCAGTGGGTCCAGTCGTGGTCCTCGCTCGTACTGAAGTAACCACCTCGCTGCGCGGGAATGCGGCGCGGCTCGCGCTGATGGCCGGGCCCGTCGCGTTCTTCGCGGTCTTCTTCGCCTATCCCGTCGCCGCGATTGTCGGCCGTGGCCTGCGGATCGACGGAGTGTGGCAGTTCGGCCGGATCGGTGAGGTGCTCGGGCGCGCCGACATTCTGCGGGTGCTGTGGTTCACCACCTGGCAGGCGCTCGCCTCCACCGGGCTCACGCTGCTGATCGCGCTGCCCGGTGCGTACGTCTTCGCCCGCTTCGCCTTTCCCGGGAAGCGGCTCCTGCGGGCGGCGGTGACGGTTCCGTTCGTGCTGCCCACCGTCGTCGTCGGCACGGCGTTCCTGGCGCTGCTCGGGCGCGGCGGGCTGCTCGACCAGGCGTGGGGCGTGCGGCTGGACACCACCGTGTGGGCGATCCTGCTCGCGCACGTCTTCTTCAACTACGCCGTGGTCGTACGCACGGTGGGCGGCCTGTGGGCGCAGCTCGACCCGCGCCAGGAGGAGGCTGCCCGGGTGCTGGGCGCCGGGCGGTTCGCGGCATGGCGGCGGGTGACGCTGCCCGCCCTCACGCCCGCCGTGGCCGCCGCCGCGCTCATGGTGTTCCTCTTCACCTTCACCTCCTTCGGCGTCGTACAGATCCTCGGCGGACCCACCTACGCGACGCTGGAGGTGGAGATCTACCGTCAGACGGCACAGCTGCTGGACCTGCCCACGGCGGCCGTACTGACGCTGGTGCAGTTCGCCGCGGTGGGCGCGATCCTCGCCGTGCACGCGGCGACGGTACGGCGGCGGGAGACCGCGCTGAAGCTGGTGGACCCGGCGCGGACCGCGCACCGGCCGCGCGGCGCGGGGCAGTGGGCGCTGCTCGGCGGGGTGCTGGCCACCATTGTCCTGCTGATCCTGGCGCCCCTCGCCGTACTGGTCGAGCGGTCTCTCGACACGCCCGGCGGCCATGGCTTCGGCTACTACCGGGCGCTGATGACCAGCGATCCGAGCGGCGGCGTGTTCCTCGTACCGCCGATCGACGCCGTGTGGAACTCCCTCCAGTACGCGCTGGCCGCGACCGCCATCGCGCTGGCCGTCGGCGGGCTCGCGGCGGCGGCGCTGACGCGGCGCGCCGGGCGGCTGGTGCGCGGCTTCGACGCGCTGCTCATGCTGCCGCTCGGGGTGTCCGCCGTGACCGTCGGCTTCGGGTTTCTGATCACCCTCGACGAGCCGCCGCTGGACCTGCGGGCGTCGTGGATTCTGGTGCCGCTCGCGCAGGCGCTGGTCGGCGTTCCCTTCGTCGTACGCACGATGCTGCCGGTCCTGCGCGCGGTGGACGAACGGCTGCGCGAGGCGGCGGCGGTGCTCGGCGCGTCGCCGTGGCGGGTGTGGCGGGAGGTGGATCTGCCGCTGGTGCGGCGGGCGCTGCTGATCGCGGCGGGGTTCGCCTTCGCCGTGTCGCTGGGCGAGTTCGGGGCGACCGTCTTCATCGCCAGGCCGGACAATCCGACGCTGCCGGTGGCGGTGGCACGGCTGCTCGGGCGACCCGGCGAGCTCAACTACGGGCAGGCGATGGCGCTGTCCACGATTCTGATGGTGGTGTGCGCGGTGGCGCTGCTCCTGCTTGAACGCGTACGTGTGGACCGATCCTCGGGGGAGTTCTGATGGCTGCTTCGCTGCGACCGGCTTTGCTGCGGCTTGAGGGCGTGACCGTACGGTTCGGGGCGCGGGCGGCGCTCGACGCGGTGGATCTGGAGGTCGCCGAGCACGAGATCGTGTGCGTGCTGGGGCCCAGCGGCAGCGGCAAGTCCACGCTGCTGCGGATCGTCGCCGGGCTCCAGGACGCGGACGGCGGGCGGGTGCTGCTGTCCGGCGCCGACCAGGCGGGGGTGCCGGTGCACCGGCGCGGCGTGGGCCTGATGTTCCAGGACCAGCAGCTCTTCCCGCAGCGCGACGTCGGCGGCAATGTCGCCTTCGGGCTGCGGATGCACGGCAAGGGGCGGGCGGAACAGGCGCGCCGCGTCGGCGAGTTGCTGGAGCTGGTCGGGCTTCCGGCGGCGCAGCGGCGGGCCGTGGCCTCGCTGTCCGGTGGGGAGCAGCAGCGGGTGGCACTGGCCAGGGCGCTCGCGCCGGAGCCGCGGCTGCTGATGCTGGACGAGCCGCTCGGCCAGCTGGACCGGGGGCTGCGGGAGCGGCTCGTGGTCGAACTGCGCGGACTGTTCGGGCGGTTGGGTACGACGGTGCTCGCGGTCACCCATGACCAGGGGGAGGCCTTCGCGCTCGCCGACCGTGTGGTGGTCATGCGGGAGGGTCGGATCGCGCAGGTGGGTACGCCGCTGGCGGTCTGGCAGCGGCCCGCGTCGGAGTTCGTGGCGCGCTTCCTGGGCTTCGACAATGTGGTGGCGGCGACGGTGAGCGGGTCGGCGGCGGACACCCCGTGGGGCAAGGTGCCGGTGCCTGACGGTTCGCCGCAGGGCGAGCGGAAGGTGCTGGTGAGGCCCGCGGGCGTACGGCTGGCGGACGCCTCGGAGGGGCTGCGCTGCACGGTGGCGGCGCGGACCTTCCGGGGCAGCCATGTCGCCGTAGGGCTGCGGCCTTTGGACGGGCCGCCGCTGGAGGCGGAGTGTTCGCTGCGGGACGCGCCGGAGGAGGGGGCGGAGGTGGGCGTGGTCTTCGCCGCGGAGGAGGTGGTGGTGCTCGACTGACCGACTCAGGGGAGTCGGGCGAGTTCCTCGGGGGTGACGGCGTCGGCCGGTTGGGAGTCGTCGTGCGGGTCCTTGTCGTCGTGGCTTTCCGACGCGCCGAACCAGGCCACCGCGACCGCTCCCGCCACCGCCAGTACGAAACCGAGCACCGCCATCCAGGCGAGGCCGGAGCGCGAGGCGTCGCCCAGCCACAGCACGCCGATCATGCCCGGCAGCACGGTCTCGCCGACCACCAGCGCCGCCGTGGCCCCGTTCACCGAACCGATCTGCAGGGCGACGGTGTGCAGATACATGCCGCCGATGCCCGCGACCAGGATCGCGTACAGCGCCGGGTCGGCGAGCAGCGTGCCGAGGTCGAAGGGGTCGACGCCGTTCAGTACGCGTACGCCGACACCCAGCGCGCCGAAGCCGAGGCCGGACAGCAGACCGGCCAGGATCGCGGCGCGCGCGCCCAGCAGACGTACGGCGACGGTGCCGCCGATCATCAGCAGCAGCGAGATCGCCAGCAGCCACCAGTGGGTGGCGATCGGGGTGTGGCCGCTGCCCTCCGGGCCCGCCGCCGAGGCCAGCAGCACCAGGGCGGAGCAGACGACGCCGATGGACGTCCACTCGGCGCGGGTCAGCCGGATCCCCAGCAGCCTGACGCTGAGCACCGCCGTGATCACCAGATTGGCGCTGATGACGGTCTGCGAGAGGAACAGCGGCAGCAGGCGCGCGGCGAGGGCGCCGAGCCCGAAGCCGACGAAGTCCAGGATCGTGCCGACGATGAACTCCCACGTCATCGCGGCTTTGGCGGTCGAGGACAGGTTCGGCCCGCCGTGCTGGGTGACACCGGACGCCGCTGCCTCCCGGCGGGCGGACTTGCGGGAGCCCACGGCTTGCAGCACCGACCCCGTGCCGTAACAGATCGAGGCCGCGACAGCGGTCAGTAGGCCGATCAGCACCTGGGGCTCCGTTCACGTGGGTCAGTTCGCGATGTCGTTCCGACGGACTGCCAGACGTGCGTTCGGCCCTGTGCGTTGCCTGTGTGCAGGGATTACGTCGCTACGTGTTGAGACCGGACAGCCGGCGCAGCGCGTCGGGGGCCTCGTCCACCGTGTCGACCAGCGCGATACGGGACTCCATCGGGCGGCCCGCCGCGAGGGACTGCAGCAGCGGCCAGGCGGGGAGCCGCTCCGTCCAGTGCGCGCGGTCGACGAGGACCATCGGGGTCGGCTCGCCACGGGACTCGTAGTAGTTCGGGGTCGCGTTGTCGAAGATCTCCTGGACGGTGCCGGCGGCCCCGGGCAGGAAGATCACTCCCGCGCGGCAGCGGGCCAGTAGACCGTCCTCGCGGACGGCGTTGGCGAAGTACTTGGCTATGTGTCCCGCGAAGGCGTTCGGCGGCTCGTGGCCGTAGAACCAGGTGGGGATGGCGACGGATTCGCCGCCGCCGGGCCAGCGCGACCGTATGTCGAAGGCGGCGGCTGCCCAGTCCGATACGGAGGGGACGAACGACGGGGTTTTGGCAAGGAGTTCGAGCGCCTCGTCCAGCATGTCATCGGGGTACGGGCCGGCGTACGCCCCGAGGTTTGCGGCCTCCATGGCGCCGGGCCCGCCGCCGGTCGCGACGGTGAACCCGGCCCGGCCGAGCGCCCGCCCGAGGCGGGCGGCACCGGCGTACGCGTCCGTGCCGCGGGCCATCGCGTGACCGCCCATCACGCCCACGACGCGGGCGCCGACGAGGAGTTCGTCCAAGGCGTCGGAGATCGCGTCGTCGTGGATCGAGCGGAGCATCGAGCTGAATATGTCGCCGTCGGCCTTGGTCCGCTGGAACCAGGCGTAGGCGAGGGCGTCCGGGGTGGCGTCGTAGCCGTCGGCGGCGAGGCCGTCGAAGAGCTCGTCGGGGGAGTAGAGCAGCCCGCGGTACGGGTCGAAGGGCACATCGGGCACCGGCGGGAAGACGAGCGCGCCGTCGGCACGGACCTTGGCGGCGGCGCCGGGCTCCATGGGGCAGCCGAGGAACACGGCGGTGGAGGTGTCGGCGGAGAGCAGCGCGAAGGTCCGGTGGGTGAGGTCGACGGACTGTACGCGGTACCCGACGAGGGAGCCGCGGGAGACGACGTCGTCGAACTCGTCGAGGGACTCGATCTCCCGGTCGGTGGGGCGGTGTTGTCCGAGGGGCATGGGGTCACGATAGGGGGTGGGGGCGGGGCGGGCGCGGGTGGGTGCGGGGCGCGGTCGCGTGCGGGGTGCGGTGGTGCGGGTGGCGCCTGCGGCGGGCTGTCCCCTACCCGCCCCTTCCCGAACTGGGGCTCCGCCCCAGACCTCCCCCTACGCCTAGCGGCGTGGGAGGTACCCCCAGTCCTCAATCGCCGGACGGGCTCTAAAGAGCCTCGCCGGCGATTGAGGCGCGGGGGTTCGGGGGCAGCGCCCCCGACAAGGGACGACAACCCTCACCCCGACAACGGCAGCGCCGCCAACGCCCCCACCACCCACCCCAGCGGCGCGAACACCGCCAGCAGGACCGCCGCGCGCAGTGTCACGGCCTCCCGGAGCGCCGCCTTCGGCGCGCCCAGGCGGTGCAGGGCCGCCGTCGTGTCGGCGCGGGACTGCCTCGCCTCCAGGGCCGCGGTGAGCAGCGTCCCCATGGCGCACGACACGACCAGAGTCGCGCCGAGGCCGGTCAGCGGGCCGAAGGGGCTCGGGCCCGAGCCGTACAGCGTCGTGGCCGTGGTCGCCGCCGCGGCCACCGCGCAGACCACGCCCAGCGGGCGGCCGATGCGGTGGGACTCCGCCATCAGGATGCGGCCCGCCAGCAGTCGCGTCGCCCCCGGGCGGGCCGACTGAAGCAGTCGGCCGCACAGTTGGGTGATTCCCGGGCCGACGAGCGCCAGGCCCAGTGCCGTGACCGTCCAGCCCGCGAGGACGCCCGCCGGGCTGCCCTCGAAGCGGACCGGGAGGGGCAGTGCCGCGAGCGGCGAGTGGGGGCCACCGGGGCCGCCCCGGCTCGCGTACGTCTCGACCGCCAGGCCCGCGGCGGTCAGCGCGACTCCCCACGGAAGCCACGTCTGTTCGCGCCCGGCAGACGGCGGCTCAGCATCCCCGCGCCGGCGCAGCGCCACCGCCGCGGCCGCGGTCGACGCCATCGGCGTCAGCGCGAGCAGCGTCAGCACCGCCGCGGGCGGCAGCCCCTGCCCCGCCGCGAGTAGCTCTGCCGCCCCGCCCCCGTGCGGCAACCCCAGGTCGCCCCGCAGATGGAGGAAGACGAGCAGCGCGAGCACGCTGCCCAGCGTCCCGGTGACAGCGGTGGACACCGCCGCCAGCAGGGCCAGGCGCACCGGGCCCAGGCCGACCGCCGACAGGCCCCGCCTCGGCCGGGTGCTCGGGTCCGTACGCGCCACCGCCACCGCGAAGTGCACCGCCGCGGCCAGCGGAATCAGGCACCAGAGCAGGCGCAGTCCGGCCGAGGAGTCGGTGGGATGGGCCAGCCCGTACGTCAGCGCGCAGAGCAGCAGAAAGCCCACCCCCGCCGACGCCACCGCCACCAGCAGCCGGCGCAGCAGGACCAGCGGGTGCGTACCGCGGGCTAGACGGAGAGCGAGCACTCGGCCCGGCCTTCCAGATCGGCCGTCGCCAGGGAGTTCACGCGCCGCCCGTCGACCAGCGTGAGCGTACGGTCCGCGAGCGCCGCCACCTGCTCGTCGTGCGTGGCGAGTACGACGGTGATCCGGTGCGAGCGTGCCGCGGCCGTGAGCGTACGCAGCACCTGCGCCGCGTCCGCGCGGTGCAGTGGCGCCGTCGGCTCGTCCGCGAAGAGCACCAACGGCGTCCCGACCAGCGCACGCGCGACGGCGACCCGCTGCCGCTGCGCCTGCGAGAGGGCACGCGGGCGCATACGGGCGCACATGCCGATGTCGAGCCGTTCCAGCCACTCCATCGCGGTGGTTCTCGCGCCCCGGTGCGAGGAGCCGCGCAGCAGCAGCGGCAGCGCGGCGTTCTCCCACGCCGTCAGCTCCGGGACGAGTGTGGCCTCGGGGTCGATCCACCCGAATCGGTCCCGCCGCAGCCGCTCGCGCGCCGACGGGCTCATCGTGTGCACCGGGGCGCTGTTGAACCACACCTCGCCCTGCTCCGCGATCTGCTGGCCGGACAGGCAGCGCAGCAGCGTGGTCTTGCCGCTGCCGCGCGGTCCGCACACGGCGAGGATCTCGCCTTCCCGCACACCCAGCGATACGCCGACGAGCGCGGGCGAGTCGCTGTGGGAGTGGTGCAGGGAACGCGCCCAGAGCACATCGTTGTCCGGCGGGGTCACCATGGCGTACACCTCGGTTCTGATCAGATTTCCCCTGTCCGGGGGAACGAAGACAGGGCCGATCGGTCACTTGGCACGCTATGGATTCAGAACCGGGGTGTCGGGAAGCACACGGCCCGGGTGCGCCCCATCTCACTCGGATGGCCGAGTCGGACGGCGCGCCCCGGGACCGGAGCGGGACCGGGAACGGGAAACGACTACAGCTTTGTCCAGGCCTCCGTCAGTACCGTCCGCAGGATCCCCTCGATCTCGTCGAACGTCGACTGGTCGGCGGTCAGCGGCGGCGCCAGCTGTACGACCGGGTCGCCACGGTCGTCGGCGCGGCAGTACAGCCCGTTCTCGAACAGCGCCTTGGAGAGGTAGCCGTAGAGCACGCGCTCCGTCTCCTCGTCCGTGAACGACTCCTTGGTGACCTTGTCCTTCACCAGCTCGATCCCGTAGAAGAAGCCGTTTCCGCGCACGTCGCCGACGATCGGCAGGTCGTGCAGCTTCTCCAGCGTCGCCCGGAACGCGCCCTCGTTGTCCAGGACGTGCTGGTTGAGCCCCTCGCGCTCGAAGAGGTCGAGGTTGGCGATGCCCACGGCCGCGGAGACCGGGTGCCCGCCGAAGGTGTAGCCGTGCAGGAAGGTGTTGTCGCCCTGGTAGAACGGCTCGGCGATGCGGTCGGAGATGATGCACGCGCCGATCGGGGAGTAGCCCGAGGTCATGGCCTTGGCGCAGGTGATCATGTCCGGTATGTAGCCGAACTTGTCGCAGCCGAACATGGTGCCGAGGCGGCCGAAGGCGCAGATGACCTCGTCCGATACGAGCAGTACGTCGTGCTGGTCGCAGATCTCCCGCACCCGCTGGAAGTACCCGGGCGGCGGCGGGAAGCAGCCGCCCGCGTTCTGCACCGGCTCCAGGAAGACCGCCGCGACCGTCTCGGGGCCCTCGAAGAGGATCTGCTGCTCGATCTGGTCGGCGGCCCAGCGGCCGAAGGCCTCCGGGTCGTCGCCGTGAATCGGCGCGCGGTAGATGTTGGTGTTCGGCACCTTGCGCGCGCCGGGGACCAGCGGCTCGAAGGGCGCCTTCAGCGCGGGCAGTCCGGTGATGGACAGGGCGCCCTGCGGGGTGCCGTGGTAGGCGACGGCGCGCGAGATGACCTTGTACTTGGTGTGCTTGCCGCGCAGCTTGAAGTACTGCTTGGCCAGCTTCCAGGCGGTCTCGACGGCCTCGCCGCCGCCCGTGGTGAAGAAGACCTTGTTGAGGTCGCCGGGGGCGTAGTGCGCGAGCCGCTCGGCCAGCTCGACGGCCTTGGGGTGGGCGTAGGACCACACCGGGAAGAAGGCGAGCTCCTGTGCCTGCTTGTACGCGGTCTCGGCGAGCTCGTGGCGGCCGTGACCTGCGTTGACGACGAAAAGACCGGCGAGCCCGTCGAGGTAGCGCTTGCCCTTGTCGTCGTAGATGTAGTTGCCCTCACCGCGGACGATGGTCGGCACGGGGGCGTTCTCGTACGACGACATGCGGGTGAAGTGCATCCACAGGTGGTCGTAGGCGGTCCGGGAGAGATCCTTGCTCACGGCTATCGGGTTCCCCACATATAGGTCTGCTTCTTGAGCTTGAGGTAGACGAAGCTTTCGGTGGAGCGCACGCCGGGGAGCGCGCGGATCCGCTTGTTGATCACTTCGAGCAGATGGTCGTCGTCCTCGCAGACGATCTCGACCATGAGGTCGAAGGAGCCCGCGGTCATCACCACGTACTCGCACTCGGCCATGGCGGTGAGCGCGTCGGCCACCGGGTCGACGTCGCCCTCGACCTTGATGCCCACCATCGCCTGGCGCAGCAGGCCCACGGTGAGCGGGTCGGTGACCGCGACGATCTGCATCACACCCTGGTCGAGCAGCTTCTGGACGCGCTGGCGCACGGCCGCCTCGGACAGGCCCACAGCCTTGCCGATCGCGGCATACGGGCGCCGGCCGTCCTCCTGGAGCTGTTCGATGATCGCGAGGGAGACCGCGTCGATCGTGTTCCTGGGTTCTCTGCTGGGGCTGGCCACGGGCTCACTTTGCACTGCGACTCGCCCGTCTGGCAACCCCGTAGCGATGAAATCCGTTGTTGATCGACCTCAATCTCACTGAATCCGAAGTTGCGGAGGGTCAGGCCTGTCGAAAGCGTCAGCGGAGCGATTAGGCTGGGTGTCTCACCCATCGGACATACTGAGCTCCGACTGAGCTCCGACTGAGCTGACTGATCTGACTTCTGAACAGGAGGGGTGGCAACAGTGACCACCGAGCTGCGTCGTCTGCGCAACTACATCAACGGGGAGTTCCGGGACGCCGCCGACGGGCGGACCATCGAGGTCGTCAACCCGGCCACCGGTGACGCCTACGCCACGTCGCCGCTCTCCGGGCAGGCAGACGTCGACGCCGCCATGGACGCTGCCGCGGCCGCGTTCCCCGCCTGGCGCGACACCACCCCGGCCGAACGTCAGAAGGTGCTCCTGAAGATCGCGGACGCCTTCGAGGAGCGGGCCGAGGACCTGATCGCGGCGGAGTCGGAGAACACGGGCAAGCCGCTGGAGCTCACCCGTACCGAAGAGGTCCCGCCGATGGTGGACCAGGTCCGCTTCTTCGCGGGCGCGGCGCGCATGCTGGAGGGCCGAGCGTCCGGCGAGTACATGGAGGGCTTCACCTCCATGATCCGGCGCGAGCCGGTCGGCGTCTGCGCGCAGGTCACGCCGTGGAACTACCCGATGATGATGGCCGTCTGGAAGTTCGCTCCGGCGCTGGCGGCGGGCAACACCGTCGTCCTCAAGCCGTCCGACACGACGCCCGCGTCAACGGTGCTGATCGCCGAGATCATCGGCGCGATCGTGCCGAAGGGCGTGTTCAACGTCCTGTGCGGCGACCGCGAGACCGGCCGGGCGATGGTGGAGCACCCGATTCCGGCGATGGCCTCGATCACCGGTTCCGTACGGGCGGGCATGCAGGTCGCCGCCTCCGCGGCCAAGGACGTCAAGCGCGTGCATCTGGAGCTGGGCGGCAAGGCGCCGGTCGTCGTGTTCGAGGACACCGACATCCCGAAGGCCGTCGAGGACATCTCGGTGGCGGGCTACTTCAACGCCGGGCAGGACTGCACGGCGGCGACGCGCGTACTGGTCCACGAGTCGATCCACGACGAGTTCGTGACGGCGCTGGCGAAGGCCGCCGCCGAGACGAAGACGGGCGCGCCGGACGAGGCGGATGTGCTGTACGGCCCGCTGAACAACGCGAACCAGCTGGCGCACGTGTCGGGCTTCATCGAGCGGCTTCCGGCGCACGCCAAGGTGGAGGCGGGCGGCCACCGGGTCGGCGAGAAGGGGTTCTTCTACGCCCCGACGGTCGTCTCCGGGCTGAAGCAGGACGACGAGATCATTCAGCACGAGGTCTTCGGCCCGGTGATCACGGTCCAGTCCTTCACGAACGAGGCGCAGGCGCTGGAGTGGGCGAACGGCGTGGAGTTCGCGCTGGCGTCGTCGGTGTGGACCAAGAACCACGCGCGTGCCATGCGGATGTCCAAGGCGCTGGACTTCGGCTGTGTGTGGATCAACACGCACATCCCGCTGGTGGCGGAGATGCCGCACGGCGGCTTCAAGAAGTCGGGTTACGGAAAGGACCTGTCGGCGTACGGGTTCGACGACTACACGCGCATCAAGCACGTGATGACGTCGCTCGACGGCTGACGAGCTGACAGCTGTGCGTTGCGCGCCTGCCGGACCGGACACCCGGTCCGGCAGGGACGGCTGAACGCCTCCGCGTCGGTGGTCAGTCTGAGTCTGCCCTGCCCCTGGGCATGGCTCGCGGACTGTCCCCAGGACCAGCGCCCGGAATGTCTCGGCCGGCCGTCGCTCGCGCGCTTCAGCCCACAGGCGTGCGGTGGAGCGCCACCAGCAGGCGCCAGACCTGGTGTGCCATGGTCGGCGGGTCCGCCTCGATCAGCCCGTGGAGCCAGTCCGCCAGGACGCCCGCGAAGGTCCCCGCCACCGCCGAGGCGATCAGATCGGCGGCAGGGGCGCCCGCCAGCATCCGTTCTCTTCGGCTGTATTCGCGCAGTTCGCGGTGGAGCAGCTCGCCCAGCGGACCGCTGCCGCCCGTACGCAGCAGGGTCCGGTACAGCGGTGCGTGCGGGACAAGGTTCGTGAAGAATTCCGTCAGCGCGGGCGGCGGCTCGGCCGGGGCCGGGCCGCGCCAGGCGTGGAGGGCGTCCACCGCGTCACGTACCACCTCGGCGCAGGCGTCGACCGCCAGGGCCCGCAGGTCCGGGTAGTGCAGATAGAACGTCGCCCGGCTCAGCCCCGCCGTCCGCACCAGAGCGGCGACGCTGACCTCTTCGAGCGGGTGCTCGGCGCACTCCTCCAGCAGCGCCTGACGCAGCCGGGCGCGGGTGCGCTCTGCCCTCGGGTCGCTCATCCGGCCACCAGTACGGCCGCCAGGGCGAGGGCGCCCGGCAGCGCCTGGGCCACCAGGATGCGGCGGTTCGCGGTGGCGCCGCCGTACAGCCCGGCCACGAGTACGCAGCTGAGGAAGAAGACCTGCACCCGGTAACCCGTCGGGTCGGCGGCTATCAGCCCCCAGATCAGGCCGGCGGCGAGGAAGCCGTTGTACAGGCCCTGGTTCGCGGCGAGCGGGGCGGTCGCGCGGGCCATCTCGGCGTCGAATCCGGAGAGGCGGCGGCCCGGTCCGCGCTGCCACAGGAACATCTCCAGAACCAGGATGTACACGTGGAGCGCGGCCACCAGGGCGACCAGGACGTGGGCCGTTGCATTCATGAGGGGCTCATCTCTCGCTGCTCGCTTGCTTCGCGCGCGACTTCATGGACGACTGTCCAGTAACTATAGACACCTGTCCATGATTGTGGAAGCCGGGGGCGCGCCCGCTGAGTCGCTGAGGCCGGTCAAGTCACTGAGGCCGTTCGTCCTGGGCCTGAAGCACCTCGTCGCCGTGGAGGAAGCCCCAGGCGCCCAGCACCTCAATCGGTTCGAGCAGGGTCCGGCCGAGCGCGGTGAGCGCGTAGTCGACGCGCGGTGGCGCTTCGGCGTACGCGCTGCGCTCCACCAGGCCGTTGTACTCCAGGCGGCGCAGCGTCTCGGTGAGCACCTTCGCGCTGATGCCGCCGATCCGTTCGCGCAGCTCACCGTGGCGGCGCGGACCGTCCCGCAGCGCCCAGAGCGTGACCCCGTTCCATGTGTTCGAGAGCAGGTCGAAGGTGATCCGGGCACGGCAGTCGGCGAGAAAGCCGTCGCGTGTCGTGGGGCCTGTGGGCATCGGTGCGCCTCCGGTGCATACCGCAGCTGTGAGGTACCGATCGGTGCCTGTCGGGCTGCCTACTGTCGTCCGTACCAAGCCAACCAGAGAGAGATTGAAGGAGTGCGTCGGTGCGGATAGGGATTCTGGGCGCGGGCGGTATGGCGGACGCGTTGGGGACGCGGTGGGCGGCCGGTGCGGGCCACGAGGTGATGGTCGGCGGGCGGGACGCGGACAAGGCGGCCGCTCTCGCGGAGCGGATCGGCGGGGGCGCGCGGGCGGGGAGTTTCGAGGAGGCGGCCGAGTTCGGGGACGCGGTCCTGCTGGCGCTGCCGTACACCGCCGCGCGGGAGCAGGCCGGGGTGTTGCGGGAGACCTTGCGGGGGCGTGTCCTGATCGACTGCACCAATGACCTCGGGCCGGGGTTCACACTGGCGGGCGGCGGGGGTCCGTCGGCGGCCGAGGGCATCGCCGCTGCGGCCTCAGCCGGTGGGGCAGAGGCGAGGGTCGTCAAAGCTTTCAACCTCTGCCACGAGGGCGTATGGCGGCTCACCCCGCCCGAGTTCGGCGGACGGGCGCTCGCGGTGCCGCTGTGCGGCGACGACGAATCCGCGCTCGCTGTGGTGCGGGGTCTGGTGAAGGACCTCGGGTGCGAGCCCGTCTCCGGGGGCGGGCTCGGCCGGGCCGGGCTGCTGGAGGCCACGGCGGCGTTGCTGATCGGGCTGTGGGTGGGGGAGGGCGTCGACGCTCAGGCCATCGCCCCGCCCCTCGAATTCGCCGCAGGGTAAGGGGCTGGGGGCCGCCGGATCAGGCTGGGGGCCGCAGATCAGGCAGGGTCAGGCGGGGTCGGCGCGCCGAACGCCGCGACGATGAGGCCCATCACGACCGGGTTCTCGTTCCGGCCCTTCGCGTCGGTGGAGTTGACGCTGTAGACGAGCGTGCGGGAGAGATCAGGCGTGCCGCCGATGCCCGTGTTGTAGCCCCACCGGCCGCCGGTCTTGCCCCAGACCTGACGGCCCCCGAGCTTCCAGGACGTCAGGCCCACGCTGTAGGCCGCGGTGCCCTTCTCCAGGCGGGGCAGCGTGAACATCTCCTTCAGCAGCGGCCCGCGCACCACCTTCCCGCTGAACAGCGCCCGCGTGAACAGCTCCAGATCGGCGGTGGTGGAGATGATGTCGCCCGCCGCCCAGCCGTCCGTACTGCTCCAGACGCTGACATCGCGCAGCTCCGTGGTGCCTCCCCCTACGCCCAGGGGCGTGGGAGGTACCCCCAGCAGTACGAAGGACTGGTAGCCGCGGTTGTGCGGGCCGTGGATCCGCGGGTCGGTGCCCGGGAACGACGTGCCGTGCAGGCCGAGCGGCTTGAGTATGCGGCGGGTGACCTCTGTCTCGTACGAGTGGCCCGTGACCCGCTCGATCAGCAGCCCGGCCACGGTGTAGCCGATGTTGCTGTAGTTCTGCTGCGTGCCCGCGGGGTACAGCTCGGCCTTGGCGGTCGCCGATGCGACCACCTCGCGCGGTTTGAAGATGTGGAAGCGGTTGGCGTACGCCTCCTCCACGGTCGTCCCCGGCCAGTCGGCGGAGGGCAGGCCGCTGGTGTGGTTCAGCAACTGGCGCACCGTGACCTTCTCGTACGCCGCCGGGATCAGCTCCGGCAGATAGGCGCGGACCGAGCGGTCGAGGTCGATCTCCTTCTCGGCGGCGAGCTGGAGGACCGTTGCCGCGGTAAAGACCTTCGTCACCGAACCGGCCCGGAAGCGGGCGTCCGGGTCGGCAGCGCGGCCCGATACGAGGTCGTGGACGCCGGAGCTGCCGCGCCAGGTGCCCTCGGTGCCCCCGACCCGTACGAGCGCGGCGGTCGCGGCGGCGTTCGGCAGTCCGGCGATCGCCGTGCACAGGGCCTTGGCGTCCTCGGGGTCCATGGCCTCCTGACCGGTTGTCACGGAAGCCGAGCAAGAGGTGGGAGCGGCGGCGAAGGCGGGGGCCGCCGGTCCCGCCATGACGCCGAGGACCACGGCGGCGGCGAGGACGGTTCGGGTACAGCGGCGGGCGTTCATCGTGGGGCCTCCGTGGCGTGGAATCCGTTGTCGCTGATGGACTCCATCCTGGTGATCACGACGCTCCGGCGGATCACCGGAGCGAGCGGTCCTCGCCCGTCCGTTTCCTCGCCTGCGCGGGGGAGGCCAGGGCGGCCTCTCCCTCCGCCGAGGGAGTGACCAGACCCGTCTCGTACGCGCAGATCACCGCCTGGATACGGTCGCGCAGGCCCAGCTTGGCCAGCACATTGCCCACATGGGTCTTCACCGTGTGCTCGCTGACGACCAGCGCCGCCGCGATCTCCGCATTGGACAGGCCGCGCGCCAGATGCAACAGCGTCTCGCGCTCGCGGGCGGTCAGATTCTCCAGCCGGGCGGAAGCCTGAGCCTGAGTCTGGGCGGCAGCGGCCGGGCGCGCCGTGTAGTCGGCGATGAGGCGGCGCGCCACCGAGGGCGCCAGCAGCGAGTCGCCCGCCGCCACCACCCGTACCGCGTGCACCAGATCGTCGCGGCGGACGTCCTTGAGCAGAAAGCCGCTCGCGCCCGCGTGCAGCGCCTCGTACACATACTCGTCGGAGTCGAAGGTCGTCAGCATGACCGTCCGGCAGGCGGTCGTGGCGCAGATGGCGCGGCAGGCCTCGATGCCGTCCATGCCGGGCATCCGGATGTCCAGCAGCGCCACTTCGGGGGCCAGCCGGCGCACCGCGTCCACCGCCTGCGCGCCGTCGCCGACCTCCGCGACCACCTCGATGTCCGGCTGGGCGTCCAGGATCATCGCGAAGCCGCTGCGGACCAGCTCCTGGTCGTCGGCCACCACCACACGGATTGTCAATTGCCCACCTTGAGCCGGGAGTTTACGAGTGGTTGGGGCGCGGGCAGGGGCAGCCGGACCTGGACCTGGAAGCCCGTGCCGGCCGGACCCGGGCCGATGCGGGCCGTGCCGCCGTGCGCGGCCGTGCGCTCGCGGATGCCGATCAGACCGTGGCCGCCGGTGGTCGTGGTGGCGGGGCCGCACCCGTCGTCGGTGACAGTCAGCGTCAGCTCGTCCACGCTGTACGCCAGTTGTACGCACACGGTGGTCGCGGACGCGTGCTTGACGACATTCGTCAGCGCCTCCTGGACCACGCGGAAGGCGGTGGCCTCGGTGTCCAGCGGCAGCGGCCGGGCGCGGCCCGCCGTTTCGTAACCGACCTTCAGGCCGCTGCCGCTCACCCGCTCCACCAGCGCGGGCAGATCCGCCAGCGCGGGCTGCGGCTCGCGCGGGGCCGCCCGCGGCGCGTCCTCCCGCAGTACGCCCAGCATCCGCCGCAACTGCTCCATCGCGTCCCGGCCGGTCTCGGAGATGGCCTCGAAGGCGGCTTCGGCGCGCTCGGGAGCCGTGCGGACGGCGACCGGGCCCGCCTCCGCCTGGACGATCATGATGCTGACGGCGTGCGACAGGATGTCGTGCATTTCCCGTGCGATACGGGCCCGCTCCCGGGCCGTCGCCTGCTCGGCCGCCTGCTCCGCCTCGATCCGGTTCGCCCGCTCCAACTGCGCCGCGCGGTCCTCCACGGCCTGGGTGTACGCCTGGCGGGTGTGCGTCAGCCGGCCCAGCGCGTACGCGGCGGCGAAGACGAAGAGCGAGAAGAGCAGCTCCCGCGCCTCGCCCGAGTTCATCGCCACCGCAGGGAAGACGCTCGCGATCGTCAGCCCGCCGATGAGCTGGCGATGGGGCGAGAGCGACAGGGCCGCGACGCTGTAGAGCGCGAGAAGGCCGCCGTACGGAAGAGGCTGACCGGGGCCGTCGACGGCCAGTACATAGAGCGACTGCGTCGCCAGGATGGCCAGGAGTACGGCGATGGGCGCCCGGCGGCGCCCCACCAGCGGCAGCACGGTGAGCGTGGTCAGCAGATATGCCGCCAGGGTGGCGTCGGGCAGTTCGGGTCCCCGGGGGATGACCCAGGGAATGGTCACCGCTCCCTGCACCAGCAGGGCGACGCCGATGTCCGTCACCCAGGGACTGGCGGTGCGTATGCGCAGCCGCGTACGGATACGCGTACGGATACGCATACGCAGGCCTGTCGGCGTCAATGTGCCGGTCAACGTGTCAGCAGCCTCAGGTTTTACGGCCGACGACGCCGTACTGTGCTACTTGCGTGCCCTCCGCGCGCCACTGGGCGCAGGAGACGAGCCCCGGCTCCAGGAGTTCCAGGCCCTCCACGAACGAGGCGATCTCCTCGCCCGTGCGCGTCCTGACCGGCGGCGTGGCGTTCTCGTTCCAGAACTTCATGGCCGGGCCCTGGCCCTCGCCGCCCAGCTCCTGCGTCGGGTGGGTGAGCACCAAGTAGCTGCCTGCCGGTACGGCTTCCAGCAGCGTCCGTACGATCGACCGCGCCTCGTCGGTGTCCAGGATGAAGTTCAGGATGCCGAGCATCATCACCGCCACCGGCCGCTTCAGATCCAGCGTCGGTTCGACGGCGGCGAGGATCCGCTCCGGGTGGTGGGCGTCCGCGTCGATGTACTCGGTCGCGCCCTGCGGGGAACCAGTGAGCAGAGCGCGCGCGTGGGCCAGCACGATCGGGTCGTTGTCGACATAGACGACCCGCGCGTCGGGGGCGATCCGCTGGGCCACTTCGTGGGTGTTCTCGGCGGTGGGCAGGCCGGTGCCGATGTCCAGGAACTGCCGTATGCCCGCCTCGTCGGCGAGGTGGGCCACCGCGCGGCCGAGGAAGGCGCGGTCCGCGCGTGCTACCTCGCCGATGTTCGGGAACATGCCGGTGACGTGCTCGCCCACGGCACGGTCGATCGCGTAGTTGTCCTTGCCGCCCAGCCAGTGGTTCCAGACGCGGGCGTTGTGGGCTATGTCGGTGCGGATCCTGTCGGTCACTGCTGCTCCTCGCGCTTTGCCACTCGGCCGGCTGCGTGGGGCACATCATGCCGGAATCGCCACGGAACCCCGGCGCAGGGGGCCTTGCCCAAGGATTCGAGGATTCCCGAGGATTAAGGGTGGCGCGCGGCGAGTACGCGGTGCAGCGCCTCGACCCGGTTCGTGGTGATCGAGTCGACGCCGAACCCGACCAGTCGGCGCATGGTGCGCCGCGTGTCCGCCGTCCAGGCGGAGACCAGCAGCCCGTCCCGGTGGATACGGTCGGTCAGTTCCGTGCCGAGCAGCCCGAACCGGTAGTTGAGCCAGCGTGGCCGCACCGCGTTCAGCAGCACCGGACGCGGCGGGGCCAGCGTCGTCCACGTCATCGCGATCTCGGCCGCGGGATCGGCGGCGCGGACCGCGAGCATGGTGGCGGGGCCCGCGCAGTAGTACGTCCGCTCGGCCGCGCCGCACTCGCGGACGGCGGCGACCACCGTCCGTACCGACTGCTCCGAGGCCCCCGGCAGATCGATCATCAGCCGGTGCCCGTCGGCGGCGAGCAGCGCGTCGCGCAGGGTCGGCACCCTGCCGAGGGTCAGCTCCCGCAGCTCGGCGTGGGTGAGTCGCGCGAGCGGCCGGTCAAGACCCCACAGCCGCTTGAGCGAGGCGTCGTGCAGCAGCACCGGCACACCGTCACGGGTGAGGCGCACATCGATCTCGACCGAGTCCGCGCCCCGCTCGATCGCCGAGCGGAGCGAGGGCAGTGTGTTCTCCCGGGCGCGGTATGGATCGCCGCGGTGGCCCACGACGCTGACGGTGCGCATGGGGCCATTGTCTCCGCCGGTCGCACCGGTCGCACCGGTCAGCGCGCCGGTCAGCGCGTCGGCCATGCCGCTGTGTACGCGTCGATCTCGGCCGTGATCCGCGCCTTGCCCGCCTCGTCGAGGAAGGACGCGCGCACGGCGTTCTTGGCCAGTTCGGCGACACCGCGCTCGTCCAGGTCCAGCAGCCGGGCGGCGACCGCGTACTCGTTGTTGAGGTCGCTGCCGAACATCGGCGGGTCGTCGCTGTTGATCGTCACCTGCACACCGGCCGCGACCATCTCCTTGATGGGGTGCTGGTCGAGGTCGGTGACCGCGCGCGTCGCGATGTTCGAGGTGGGGCAGACCTCCAGCGGAATGCCCCGCTCGGCGAGGTGCGCGAGCAGCGCAGGGTCCTGTGTCGCGCTGGTGCCGTGGCCGATGCGTTCGGCGCGCAGCTCGGTCAGCGCGTCCCAGATGGTCTGCGGTCCTGTCGTCTCACCGGCGTGCGGCACGGAGTGCAGGCCCGCGGCGATCGCCCGGTCGAAGTACGGCTTGAACTGCGGCCTGGGCACCCCGATTTCCGGGCCGCCGAGTCCGAAGGAGACCAGGCCCTCGGGCCGCAGATCGACGGCGAGGCGAGTCGTTTCCTCGGCGGCTTCGAGTCCGGCCTCGCCGGGGATGTCGAAGCACCAGCGCAGTACGACTCCGAGCTCGGCCTCGGCCTCCTTGCGGGCGTCCTCGATCGCCGTCATGAAGGCCTGCTCGTCGATGCCGCGGCGGGTCGAGCTGAAGGGCGTGACGGTCAGCTCGGCGTAGCGGATGTTCTGCCGCGCCATGTCGCGGGCAACCTCGAACGTGAGCAGCCGTACGTCCCCCGGGGTGCGGATCAGGTCCACGACCGACAGATAGACCTCGACGAAGTGCGCGAAGTCGGTGAAGGTGAAGTAGTCGACGAGCGCCTCGGGGTCGGTGGGGACCCTGGAGTCCGGATGGCGGGCGGCCAGCTCGGCGACGATACGGGGGGAGGCCGAGCCGACGTGGTGAACGTGCAGCTCAGCCTTGGGAAGCCCCGCGATGAAGGGGTGCAGTCGGGTCATCGGGGTCCTCCGCGTGCAGGGGGCCGTTGGGGGTCAGGGATCATCGTAGGTGGCCCGGTCCAGGACAGGGCGATGGCCGTAGCATGACCGCGAACCACGATGGGGGAGAACCATGTCAGACAATCCGGTCCAGCCGCCCGGTGGGCCCGCGCCGCGTGATCGTGACCCGTGGGCCCCGCCGGACAGCTCCAGCCCGGCACAGCCCCCCGCGCCGCAGGACAGGGTGGCGCTGGACAAGCCC
The DNA here is from genome assembly GCF_044548015.1 of Streptomyces sp. NPDC052236. Taxonomy (NCBI): domain Bacteria; kingdom Bacillati; phylum Actinomycetota; class Actinomycetes; order Kitasatosporales; family Streptomycetaceae; genus Streptomyces; species Streptomyces sp. NPDC052236. The sequence goes on from NZ_JBIUBL010000005.1 coordinate 356,169, forward strand.
GCCGCCTCCTCGACGCCGCCCCCCATACCGCCGGGCGTGCACGAGCAGCCGACCGTCATCGGCATGCCGGGCGGCGTGCCGGGCAGCATGCAGGGCGGCGGGATACCGGGCGGCATGCCCGGCATGCCGATGACCGGCGGCGCGGGACCCGCCGGCGGCCCCGTCCCCGGCGCGGTACCGCCTCCCCCGACAGCCCCCGGCGGACCGGCCCAGCCCGCCGGTCTCTACGGCTACCCCGCCGCGCCGAGCGCTCCGCAACCCGGCCAGGGCATGGGCGATCCGTACGGCGGCCCTCCCGGAAGCCCCGGATCCGGATACCCCGGCTACCCCGGGTATCAGAGCTACGGCCAGCCCGCCTGGCAGCCCGCCCCCGCCAACGGCATGGGCATCACCGCCATGGTGCTCGGCATCCTCTCCGTCTGCCTCTTCTGTCTGTACGGAGTGGTCGGGATCATCCTGGGCGTGCTCGCCCTGATCTTCGGCATCCTCGGCAGGAAGCGCGCCCAGCGCGGCGAGGCCACCAACGGCGGCATGGCGCTGGCCGGGATCATCCTCGGCTCCATCGGCCTCGCCATCGGCCTGGTCGTCGTCGCCCTGCTCGCCTGGGGGCTCACCGAGGCGATCAACGACGACAACGACTACGACTACGAGGACGACTACTCCAACTCCCTGCTGATCGACAACGCACCGCCGGCGGTCGACGGCGTCAGAGGCTGACCGCCTCAGCCCCAGCCGTCCGCGATTCCGCCCGCAACTCCTCACGCGCCTCCATCAGCGCGAACCCCAGCAGATTGAGCCCCCGCCACTGCGCGGGATCCTGCGCCCGTTCGTCGTCCGCGGCCAGCCCGATGCCCCAAATCCGGTCCAGCGGGCTGGCCTCGACCAGCACCCGGTCACCCGTGGTCAGCAGAAACTCGCGCAGATCGGCGTTCTGCCCGAATTTGTGCAGACAGCCCGCCCGCACGATGGCGAATCGCTCGCGCTCCCATATCGCCTCGTCGAAGCCGCGCACCAGCCGCCCCGCCTCCTTGGCCGCCGCCGGGCTGCGCGCCTCCAGCGCCTTGCGCTCCGCCTCCGCGTCAGCGAAGAGCCGCGCCTTGCCGGCCATCATCCAGTGCTCGGCCGTGGCGTACCGCACGCCGTCGACCATGAATGGCGAAGGCCACCACTGGCTGAGACAGCTCGCTCCGATGGTCCCGTCCTTGCGTGGCGCGTGCCCCCAGAAATGGAGGTACTTGATCCTTTTGGTCCCCATGTACGCGAGTCTGGCAGCCACCACTGACAACGCGACCGGCCTTTGATGATCACCGTCGACCGATTCCGTCGCTTAACCAAAAGGCAACAACGGAATCCCTTGTTGAGCTGCACCTGCTCTGCCAGGATCGGCAGTCAACCTCGGCCGGAACAACGGAGAGGGACATGCACCGCGAGAGCTTCGGGGACCGATAACCACAGCCGTACGACCAACGGCGAACCATCCCGAAAGGGCATACGCGCATGGAGCAGTACGAGCCCGAACGCCTGTCCCCGGCCCAGCTGGCCGCCATGCGGCGCAGCCTGAGCAGCGGCAGGGCCTCCCTCACCCGCCGCTCGCTGCTGCGCGCCTCCGGTGTCGGCGCGCTCGCCCTCGGCGGCCTCACGACGCTGAGCGCCTGCGGCATCCCGCCCGCGAAGCGCGAGGGCCAGGCAGCGGACTCGGACGACCACTCCGCGAAGGAGAAGCAGCTCAGCTTCTCCAACTGGACGGAGTACATGGACGTCGGCAAGAAGGACAAGGGCAGGCCGACCCTGGAGGCGTTCACTCAACGCACCGGGATCAAGGTCAAGTACACCGAGGACATCAACGACAACGTCGAGTTCTTCGGCAAGATCCAGCCGCAGCTCGCCGCGGGCCAGAACACCGGCCGCGACCTGATCTGCGTCACCGACTGGCTGGCCGCCCGGATGATCCGGCTCGGCTGGGCGCAGAAGCTCGACCCGTCGCTGCTGCCGCACGCGTACGCCAACCTCTCCGCCCAGTTCCGCAGCCCCGACTGGGACCCCGGGCGCGCCCACTCCTACCCCTGGACCGGCATCTCGACGGTCATCGCGTACAACTCCAGAGCGACCGGCGGACGCAAGGTCGACTCCGTGACCCAGCTGCTGGACGACCCCCAGCTCAAGGGCCGGGTCGGCTTCCTCACCGAGATGCGCGACTCCGTCGGCATGACCATGCTCGACATGGGCAAGGACCCGGCGAAGTTCACCGACGCCGACTACGACACCGCCGTCGCGCGACTCCAGAAGGGCGTCGACAAGAAGCAGATCCGGCGCTTCACCGGCAACGACTACACCTCGGACCTGGACAAGGGCGACCTCGCCGCCTGTCTGGCCTGGGCCGGCGACGTCATCCAGCTCCAGGCGGCCAACCCGGACATCAGGTACGCGATCCCGGCCGCCGGTTATCTCACCTCCAGCGACAATCTGCTGGTCCCGGCGCAGGCCAGGCACCGGATCAACGCCACCCGGCTGATCGACTACTACTACGAGCTGCCCGTCGCCGCCCAGCTCGCCGCGTACATCAACTACGTATGCCCGGTCGAGGGCGTCGCCGGAGAGCTCGCCAAGATCGACCCGGAACTGGCCTCGAACGCGCTGATCATCCCGGACCGGGCCATGGCCGCCAAGTCCCACGCCTTCCGCTCGCTGAGCAGCAAGGAAGAGACGGCGTACGAAGAGAAGTTCGCCAAGCTCATCGGCGCCTGACCTCCTCCCCTGCCCCCGACACCCCTGGGATCGCGACCCATGACTGACAAGACCGGCAAGACGGCAGAAGGCGGCGATGTCCGCCTCTCCGGGATCAGCAAGGCCTACGGCACATTCACCGCCGTCCACCCGCTCGACCTGACCGTCCCCCGAGGCTCCTTCTTCGCCCTCCTCGGCGCCTCCGGCTGCGGGAAGACCACCACCCTGCGGATGATCGCCGGGCTGGAGGACCCCACCACCGGCAGCGTCTTCCTCGGCGACCAGGACGTCACCGCGCTGCCGCCGTACAAGCGCCCGGTCAACACCGTCTTCCAGAGCTACGCGCTCTTCCCGCACCTCGACATCTACGAGAACGTCGCCTTCGGGCTGCGCCGCCGCGGCATCAAGTCGGTGAAGAAGCGGGTCGGCGACATGCTCGACCTCGTAGAACTGGGCGACTTCGCCCAGCGCAAGCCGCACCAGCTCTCCGGCGGCCAGCAGCAGCGCGTCGCCGTCGCCCGCGCGCTCATCAACCACCCCCAGGTGCTGCTCCTCGACGAGCCGCTTGGCGCGCTCGACCTCAAGCTGCGCCGCCAGATGCAGCTTGAGCTCAAGCGCATCCAGACCGAGGTCGGCATCACCTTCGTCCATGTCACCCACGACCAGGAGGAGGCCATGACCATGGCCGACACGGTCGCGGTGATGAACGCCGGACGCGTCGAACAACTCGGCGCGCCCGCCGATCTCTACGAGAACCCGCAGACCACCTTCGTCGCCAACTTCCTGGGCACCTCCAACCTCATAGAGGCCGAAGTCGCCCAGAACAGCGGCGGCGAAATCGTCGTCACGGCCACGACGCGGGCACCATCGCGGACGGCCGCAACCGCTTCACCGGCACGATCGCCGACTCCAGCTTCATCGGCGTCTCCACGCAGTACGTCATCGACAGCCCGGTCTGCCCGCAGCTTGAGGTGTACGCGCAGAACATCGAGCGCGACACGCGGCTGGTCCCCGGCGCCGAGGTCGTCCTGCACTGGAACCCGGAACACACCTTCGGCCTCGACGCCGCGCAGGACATTGACGCCGGTGTGGAGTCGGTCGAGGAGAGCGCATGACCACGACGACACCCCTCACGGAAGCGCCACCCGCCCCCGATCCGGTCGAGCCACTCGTCCACAAACAGTCCGTCCGCCGCAGACTCATCCCGTACTGGCTGCTCCTGCCCGGCATCCTGTGGCTGCTCGTCTTCTTCGCGCTGCCGCTCGTCTACCAGGCATCGACCTCCGTGCAGACGGGCTCTCTCGAAGAGGGATTCACCGTCACCTGGCACTTCCAGACCTACTGGGACGCGCTCGCCGAGTACTACCCGCAGTTCCTGCGCTCGGTGCTGTACGCGGGCAGCGCCACCGTCCTGTGTCTGCTGTTCGGCTACCCGCTCGCGTATCTGATCGCGTTCAAGGCGGGCCGCTGGCGCAATCTGCTGCTGGTCCTGGTCATCGCGCCGTTCTTCACCAGCTTCCTGATCCGTACGCTCGCCTGGAAGACGATCCTCGCGGACGGCGGCCCGGTGGTGGACGTCCTGGGCAGCGTCGGCTTCCTGGACGTCACCGGCTGGCTCGGGATGACCGACGGCAACCGGCTGCTGGCCACCCCGCTCGCGGTCATCTGCGGTCTCACGTACAACTTCCTGCCGTTCATGATCCTTCCGCTCTACACCTCGCTGGAACGGATCGACCCCCGGCTCCACGAGGCGGCGGAAGACCTGTACGCGAAGCCGTCCACCACCTTCCGCAAGGTGACCTTCCCGCTGTCCATGCCCGGTGTCGTCTCCGGGACGCTGCTTACCTTCATCCCGGCGAGCGGTGACTACGTCAACGCCGAACTGCTCGGCTCCACCGACACCAAGATGGTCGGCAACGTCATCCAGTCGCAGTTCCTGCGGGTGCTCGACTACCCGACGGCAGCCGCGCTCTCGTTCATCCTCATGGCGGTCGTGCTGATCACGGTCACCGTCTACATCCGCCGGGCCGGTACGGAGGATCTCGTCTGATGCTGCGACATTCAACGCACTGGATACGGCGCAACCTCGTCGTCATCGCGGGACTGCTCACACTCGCCTACCTGATCCTGCCGAACCTCGTCGTGATGGTGTTCTCGTTCAACAAGCCCGCCGGCCGGTTCAACTACTCCTGGCGGGAGTTCTCCACGGACGCCTGGCAGAACCCCTGCTCGGTCCCCGACCTGTGCGGCTCGCTCACGCTCTCCCTCCAGATCGCCCTCTGGGCGACGATCGCCGCCACGGTCCTCGGCTCGATGATCGCCTTCGCGCTCGTCCGCTACCGCTTCCGGGCGCGCTCCACGATCAACTCGCTGATCTTCCTGCCGATGGCCATGCCCGAAGTGGTCATGGCGGCCTCGCTGCTCACCCTCTTCCTCAACATGGGCGCGCAGCTGGGCTTCTGGACCATCCTCATCGCGCACACCATGTTCTGCCTGAGCTTCGTCGTGGTCGCGGTGAAAGCGCGGGTGCTGTCGATGGACCCGCGGCTGGAAGAGGCGGCGCGCGATCTGTACGCGGGACCGGTCCAGACGTTCCTACGGGTGACCCTGCCGATCGCCGCTCCCGGCATCGCCGCCGGGGCGCTGCTCGCGTTCGCGCTCTCGTTCGACGACTTCATCATCACCAACTTCAACTCCGGCTCGACGGTCACCTTCCCCATGTTCGTGTGGGGCTCGGCGCAGCGCGGTACGCCCGTCCAGATCAACGTCATCGGCACGGCCATGTTCGCCGTCGCCGTACTGATCGTGGTCGCCGCCCAGCTCATCGGCAGCCGCCGGAAGAAGACCGCACTCCCCAAGTAGCCACGCGAAGGAGTGGAATCCATGGCCCCAGCAGCCATGACCGTTGCCTCATCACTCGCTGACGCCCAACCGGTCCCGTACTGGCTGGACGACCCCGCCAAGCCCGCCGCGCTGCCCGCCCTCACCGGCGACGAACGCTGCGACCTCGTCGTCGTCGGCGGCGGCTACAGCGGACTGTGGACCGCGCTGCTCGCCAAGGAGCGCGACCCCACCTGGGATGTCGTACTGATCGAAGGGCACGAGGTGGGCTGGGCCGCCTCGGGCCGCAACGGCGGCTTCTGCGCCGCCTCCCTCACCCATGGCCTGGCCAACGGACTCGCCCGCTGGCCCGGCGAACTGGCGAAGCTGACGGACCTCGGCGACCGCAATCTCGACGCCATCGAGACCGCGGTCGCCGCCTACGCCATCGACTGCGACTTCGAGCGCACCGGCGAGATCGACGTCGCCACCGAGCCGTATCAGCTCCAAGAGCTCCACGAGATGTACGAGCAGGCGACGCGGCTCGGCTTCACCGGTCTTGAACTGCTCGACCGGGACGCGGTGCGCGCCGAGGTGAGCTCCCCGACCTTCCTCGGCGGGGTGTGGGACCGGCGCGGCGTCGCCATGCTGCACCCGGCGAAGCTCGCCTGGGGCCTGAAGCGGGCCTGCCTGGACCTGGGGGTACGCGTCTACGAGAACACCCGGGGCCTGGAGCTCGCGCGGGCGGGCGCGGGCATGGCGGTGCGTACCCCGTACGGCCGGGTCTTCGCCCGCCGGGTCGCGCTCGGCACGAATGTCTTCCCCTCGCTGGTCCGCCGGGTGCGCCCGTACACCGTCCCCGTTTACGACTACGCGCTGATGACCGAACCGCTCTCCGCCGGTCAGCTCGCCGCCGTCGGCTGGAAGCGGCGGCAGGGGCTCGGCGACAGCGCGCATCAGTTCCACTACTTCCGGATCACCGCCGACGACCGCATCCTGTGGGGCGGCTACGACGCGATCTATCCGTACGGCGGCAGGGTCAGCGCCGAGATGGACCACCGTCCCGAGACCTATCTGAAGCTCGCCGCCCACTTCTTCGACTGCTTCCCGCAGCTGGAGGGGGTCCGCTTCAGCCATGCCTGGGGCGGCGCGATCGACACCTGCTCGCGCTTCTCCGCCTTCTTCGGCACGGCGCACGGCGGCAAGGTCGCCTACGCGGCCGGTTATACGGGCCTGGGCGTCGGCGCGACGCGCTTCGGCGGGGACGTCATGCTCGACCTGCTCTCCGGCGAGCGGACCGAGCGTACGGAGCTGGAGATGGTACGCAGGAAGCCGCTGCCGTTTCCGCCGGAACCGGTCGCCTGGGCGGGCATCGGCCTCACCAAATGGGCGCTGGCCAGGGCGGACGCGAACGGCGGGCGGCGCAACGCGTGGCTGCGGGCCATGGACAGGCTCGGCCTCGGCTTCGACAGCTAGCGCCTGGTCGGTATCAGCGGTAGCAGTAGCAGCCCGCACAGGCACCAACTGCCCAGCACATCGAGCGGCCAGTGGTAGCCGCGCAGGACGAGTCCGAGGCCCGTCGCCACCGTCAGCAGGACGGCGGCGGGCACCAGCCGTACGGAGACGAGCAGGGCCGCACCGCAGTACGCGACCATCGCGGTCGCCGCGTGCCCCGAGGGGAAGTAGCCCGTCTCTGGGGTCAGCGGCCCCACCCGGTCGACGAGGACCTTCAGGGGTGCGACCAGCGCCGGTACGAGCGCCATGGCGAGCGCGACGGACAGGGCGTCACGTCGCCGGCCGCGCCACACGGCGTACGCGAGGGCCGCCGCCAGGATGGGCAGGGCGACGGTCATATTGCCGAGATCGGCGAGAAGTTCCGTAAGGGCGCGCGGCCCGTCGCCCACCACCGCGCGGCCCGCGCGCTCGTCCAGCGCGCGCAGCGGCCCGTCGGCAGCGACCTGCCAGGTGATCAGCAAGAACAGAAGAGCGAGAGTGGCGCACAGCGCCAGAAAAGGAAAAGTCGGCCACCTCGGAACAGGGGGGGTGGTTCCGAAGTGGCCGACTGGACCGGTGTGCCGCGCGCCCCGGGGGGTTTGGGACGGGCAGCCATCCGATCCGTGAGGAGTTCCGGAGCCGGAGGCTCCAGTGTGCGCGATGGCACAACCAAAACGGCGCTGGGGAAGCTCCGCCTTGGAGTCGCTCGCAGTCTCCTGCGAGCGGGGTGTTTCTCTCATCTGCCGAAACCGTACGTCACGTGCCGGGGGCTCCGACAGGCGGATGTCCATCCCGCCATCGCCCCCGCACACCTTCTTCACAGCGCCTGACCTTTCCTGGGGTCAGAAGCGGCCATACGCGGGCCAGACAGGGTCGGACGGGGGTCAGACGGCGGAAAATGCCTGCTCCAGGATGTCGAGGCCCTCGTTGATGAGGTCCTCGCCGATCACCAGCGGCGGCAGGAAGCGCAGCACATTGCCGTACGTGCCGCAGGTCAGCACCAGCAGACCCGCGGCGTGGCACGCCTTGGCCAGCGCGGCGGTCGTGGCCGGGTCCGGCTCCTTGGTGGCCGGGTCCTTGACGAGTTCGATCGCGATCATCGCGCCGCGTCCGCGGATGTCACCAATGGCGTCGAACTTCTCGCGCATCGCCGTGAGGCGGCCCTTCATGATCTGCTCGATGCGCTGCGCCCTGCCGTTGAGGTCGAGCTCCTTCATCGTCTCGATGGCGCCGAGGGCGGCGGCGCAGGCCACCGGGTTTCCGCCGTACGTGCCGCCGAGGCCGCCCGCGTGCGGGGCGTCCATCATCTCGGCGCGGCCCGTCACGGCGGCGAGCGGCAGGCCGCCCGCGATGCCCTTGGCTGTGGTGATCAGGTCCGGGACGACGCCCTCGTCCTCACACGCGAACCACTGCCCGGTCCGGCAGAACCCGGACTGGATCTCGTCCGCGACGAAGACGATCCCGTTGTCCTTCGCGAACCGCGCGAGGGCGGGCAGGAAGCCCTTGGCGGGCTCGATGAAGCCCCCCTCGCCGAGAACCGGCTCGATGATGATCGCGGCGACGTTCTCGGCGCCGACCTGCTTGTTGATCATGTCGATGGCCTGGGCGGACGCCTCGGCCCCGGCGTTCTCAGCCCCGGTCGGCCAGCGGTAGCCGTACGCCACGGGGACGCGGTACACCTCGGGCGCGAACGGCCCGAAGCCGTGCTTGTACGGCATGTTCTTGGCGGTCAGCGCCATCGTCAGGTTGGTGCGGCCGTGGTAGCCGTGGTCGAACACCACGACCGCCTGGCGCTTGGTGTAGGCACGAGCGATCTTGACGGCGTTCTCGACGGCCTCTGCGCCCGAGTTGAACAGCGCGGACTTCTTGGCGTGGTCGCCGGGGGTCAGCTCGGCGAGCGCCTCGGCGACCTCGACGTACCCCTCGTACGGCGTGACCATGAAACAGGTGTGGGTGAAGTCGGCGAGCTGCGCGGTGGCACGGCGTACGACGGCCTCGGCGGAGGACCCGACGGACGTCACGGCGATGCCGGATCCGAAGTCGATGAAGCGGTTGCCGTCGACGTCCTCGACGATGCCGCCGCCGGCGCGCGCGGCGAAGACGGGCATCACGGACCCCACCCCACCGGCGACCGCGGCGGTACGGCGGGCCTGCAGCTCGATCGACTTCGGGCCGGGTACGGCGGTGACGAGGCGGCGCTCCTGCGGGATTGCGGTCATGCGGGGCTCCTGGGGGGTGTCCGGATGCTGGTCTTCTCTTCGCAGGCTAGGCGCGGGGGAGGGGCGCGGGCATGCGCCGTTCGGGAGTGTTGACCCCATGCCGTTGTCCTTGTCGGCCATACGCGGTCGGCCATACGCACCGGGCGCCCCGGTCCAGGCGCCGGCCGTGCACCGTCCGGGGCGGGGTCGGCGACCGCCACAGTCCGTCACACACCGGCCCTGGTCGGTGAACTCCCCCGCCAAGGGCACTAGATTGACGGTGCACACGAGCGGACCTGGCTGGTCAGGGGGCAGCGGTTAGATGGATTCCGAAGGCACATTCGACGCACGCGGCACACGTGCCAATCCCGTGCCACGTCCCGCCGGGCCACCGGCGGAGCCACCGTCCGTGCCACCCGGAACCCCCGCGCGCCCGGCCCACGCGCCGGTCACCCGCCCCGCGGTCGCGGAATGGCTGCGCGCCTCGCGCCCCGCGGCAGCCCCGGGCATCTGGCGGCTCGGCCACCGTGAGCGACCGCAGGAGGAGCCGGATCTCGTCCCCGCGCGTCAGCTGTTCAGCGGCGCCTTCATCGCCTACCTCTGCGGCTGGCTGCTCTGGTCACTGCTCTGGAACGGCTATCTGGAGGGGTGGTGGATCTTCATCAACGACTGGTGGCTGCTGCCCATGCTGTGGCTGGTGCCCGACGACTGGCGGTCGGCCGCCAGTCCCCATGTCGAGCTCTACGTCGCCGCCGGCTACCTCTACTACGCCCTCGTCCTGAGCCTGCTCGCCGTCGGCTTCGGCCGGGTCGGCAACTGGAGCGAGGTCTGGCAGCGGTACGGAGTGCCCCTGTGGCCGCTGTTCGTGATGCTGCCGGGCGTATGGCGAGAGATGCCGCGGACCGTCACCTGGCTCATGTGGGTGTCGAACCTGACCTACGTGCTGCTCGCGGCGGCGGTCGTCGCCGTCGTCGGACGCGTCGGCACCTGGCCGGTCGTACGCGGACGCTTCGGCTCGGGGCCCCCGGCAGACCCGCCCGCGCCCGCCCCCGAGGCCGACCCCGCCGACTGGCCCGAGCTGCGCGCCGCGGGACTGGCCGAGGCCGCGAGAAGCCTCGCCGAAGCCACCCGCGCCGGGACCCTCGGGGATGTCGACTACGCCAGGATCCGCCGCGCCTGGCAGGGCGTGCACGCCAGGCCGGACCGGCTCGCCGCCTTCACCGAGGCCGTGCGCCTGCGGGGCGCCGCCGCCTGCGCCCACCCCTCCGGACTTCGGGACCTGCCCCGCCGTACCGCCACCCACGACCTGGCCACCTCGCAGGTCAAGATCGGCACCGCCGTCGACGACGCCCGCAACCCCTACGCGCGCCGCACCACCGGCGTCGCCCTCGAACCCGCCCTGCTCGGGACCTCGCTGCTCGCCGTCGGGCCCTCCGGCTCCGGCAAGAGCGTGCGCCTGGTGCGGCCCGTGGTCGAGTCGATGTGTCTGCTCGCGCTCGCCAACCGCGCCGCCGTCGTCACCGTCACCGCCTACGGCAGCGGCCTCGCCCCCGACGACGCCTTCGACCTCGTCATCGCCGTCGGCCGCCCCGACTCCACCCACGACCTCGACCTCTACGGCGGCACCGAGGACCCCGACGAGGCGGCCAGGGTCCTCGCCGAGGCGCTCGTCGGCGATCTCGCCGCCACCGTCCCCGGCGGCGACAGCCGGCGCGCCGGCACCGCGCTGGCCCAGCTGATCGGCCCGTACCAGTGCGTCCACGGCCGCTTTCCCTCCGTACCGGACCTGCGTGAACTGCTCGGCGGCGCGCCCGGAGCGGTCGGCGCGCTGCGCACCGCGCTGGCGGCGGCGGACGGCCCCGGGGCCGCCGCTCAGCTGCGGGAGCTGGACGCACGCGAGCGGCAGTCGGCACGCGCCGACGACATCGGCGTGCTGCTCGCCGAGCGGATCGCCTTCCTGGACCGGCCGGCGTTCGCGGACTTCTTCCGTACGGACGGCGGCGGCCGGCAGTTCTCGCTGCGCGCCATCGAACACCCGCTGCGGGTCCGCATCGACCTGCCCGAACGCGGCCACGCCGAGGCCTCGCGGATCGTCGCGCGGCTGGTGCTTGCCCAGTTCAACGAGGCCGCGCTGACCCGCTCGGACCGGTCGCTGTTCGCCTGCCTGGTCCTGGACGACGCGACGTACGCCGTGACCCCCGACGCGGTACGGGCGGTGCAGCGGCTGCGCTCCGCCAACGCCGGTGTGGTGTTCGCGCTGCGCACCCTGGAGGACGTGCCGGAGCCGCTGCGCGGGCCGCTGCTCGGCGCGGTCGGCTGCCGGGTGGCGTTCGCCGGGCTCGCGCCCTGGGACGGCGGCCGGTTCGCCGAGGCCTGGGGCACCGAATGGGTGCAGACCAGGGACGTCACCAACCGGGAGATCGTCACCGACGAGCCCCTGACCAAGGCGCTGCACCTGATGCGCCGCCTGGTCACCGGCAAGGCGACCACCGCCGAGGCGGTCACGGTCCGGGAGGTCGAGCGGGCGCGCTGGTCGGCGTCCGACCTCGCGCACGCCGTGCCCGCCGGGCACGCGGTGCTCTCGCTGACGACCGTACGCGGCGAACACGCGCCGCCCCTGCTGGTGGACCTGCGGATGTGACCGCGACCGGGCGTGCTACGTACTGGCAGAATTGAGGCATGCCGTTCATACATGACGGCGAAATCCTTACCGCCTCTCTCTCCCTTGAAGGGCCCCGGTGCCCATGCCCCCCACGCTCGCCTCGCTCGTCCAGCACTCGGCGCTCAAACTGACCGTGCGCGCCGGCGAGGACCGGCTGGACACGCCCGTGCGCTGGGCGCATGTCAGCGAGCTCGCCGACCCCGTGCCGTACATGGAGGGCGGCGAGCTGCTGCTCATCACGGCGCTGACCCTGGAGGTCGAGGACCGCGAGGCCATGCGCCGCTATGTGCGCAGGCTGGTGGGCGCGGGCGTCGTCGGGCTCGGCTTCGCGGTCGGCGTGCACTACGACGACATCCCGGAGGCGCTCGAAGAGGCGGCGAAGGAGGAAGGGCTCCCGCTCCTCGCCGTACCGCGCCGCACGCCCTTCATCGCCATCAGCAAGGCGGTCTCCGCGGCGATCTCGGCCGAGCAGTACCGCGCGGTCACGGCCGGTTTCGACGCGCAGCGGGAACTGACTCGCGCCGCCCTCGCCGATGGCCCGGCCGCCGTCGTCGCCCGCCTCGCCACGTACGTCGACGGCTGGGCCGCGCTGTACGAAGCGTCCGGCGCGGTCGTCGCCGCCGCGCCCGACTGGGCCGCGCGCCGGGCGGCCCGGCTCACCGGCGACGTCACGCGGCTGAGCGAGCGGTCCGCGCCCGCGAGCGTGGTGCTCGGCGATACGGACGAGGACCGCGTCGAGCTCCAGTCGCTGGGCAGCGGACGGCGGGCGCGCGGCGCGCTGGCGGTCGGCACGGGCGCGCCGCTGGGCACCGCCGAGCGGTACGCCGTGCACTCCGCCGTCGCGCTGCTGACCCTCACCACCGAGCGCTCACGCGCGCTCCAGGCGGCCGAACAGCGGCTGGGCTCGGCCGTACTGCGGATGCTGCTGTCGGGCCGGCAGGACCACGCCAGGGCGGTCGCGGGCGATCTGTACGGGGGACTGCTGGACGCGCCCTTCCGGCTGATGATCGCCGAGCCGGCCGGGTCCGGGTCCGGGACCGGGACCGGGACCGGGACCGGGACCGAAGAGCCTGATCCAGCAACAGGCCATCCGCTCCAGGCGTTCGCCGAGTTCCTGGAGTCGGCGGCGTCCCGGGCCGGTGAGCCGGTGCTCGCCGTCCCCGACATCGACGAGCGGCGGCTGGTGGTGCTGGCCGCCGACGGCGGCGCGGTCGTCGCCGCCTGCACGAGCGCGTACGCGCGCCAGGAGGCCGAGGACGCCGAGGCGGTCGTCGGACTGTCCGCGCCGACCGGGCCGATCGCGGCGGCGGGCGCGTACAAACAGGCCGAGCAGGCGCTCTCGGTCGCCCGGCGGCGTGGCCGCGCCCTGGTCGAGCACGAGGAACTGGCCGCAGGATCGATCCTTCCGCTGCTCGCGGACGACGCGGTACGGGCCTTCGCCGACGGGATGCTGCGCGCGCTGTACGAACACGACGCGACCGGACGCGGCGATCTCGTCGCCTCGCTGCGGGCCTGGCTCTCGCGCCACGGCCAGTGGGACGCGGCGGCGGCCGACCTGGGCGTGCACCGCCACACCTTGCGTTACCGGATGCGCAGGGTCGAGGAGATACTGGGCCGCTCGCTGGACGATCCGGACGTCCGGATGGAACTGTGGCTGGCGCTGAAGACCTCATCGGCGCCCACCTCGGCAGAGTGATGCATCAACTCGCCTATTCCTGCCCGAAGTCGGGCAAATTCACTGGAAATCCACCGGCTGAATGCCTAGCCTCCGGGGCATGACAAGAACCACCGGCCAACAGTCCGCGGCCATCCTCCGGTCCTCGCCGCCCGCCCGCCGCATATCCGGTCCCGTCTGGGCCGCCCTCGCCATCGTCTACGTGGTGTGGGGCTCCACCTACCTCGGCATCCGGATCGTGGTCGAGACCATGCCGGCCTTCCTCTCCGCGGGCGTCAGGTTCGTACTCGCCGGGCTGCTTCTCGCCGGGATCGTCGCCTGGCGGCAGGGCACGGCGGCACTGAAGGTCACCCGCGCCCAGCTCGCCGCCGCGGCGCTCGTCGGCCTGCTCCTGGTCCTCGGCGGCAACGGCCTCGTCGTACTGGCCGAGACCTCCATCCCCTCCGGTCTCGCCGCGCTGCTGATCGCCGTCGTCCCCGCGTGGGTGGTCCTGCTGCGCACCGGCTTCGGTGAGCGGCCGGGCCTGGGCGCGTACGCGGGCGTTCTGCTGGGCTTCGCCGGGCTGGCCGTGCTGACGCTGCCAGGCCTCAGCGGCGATGTGCGCATCGGCGGGGTGCTGACCGTGGTCGTGGCGGCCTTGCTGTGGTCGGTGGGTTCCTTCTCCTCGTCGAAGATCCCCATGCCGAAGAACCCCTTCGCGGCGAGCGCGTACGAGATGATCGCGGGCGGTCTCGGCTGTCTGCTGGTCGGACTGATCCGCGGCGAGCAGAGCGGCCTCGACCTCGGCGCGTTCTCGGCCCGCTCCTGGATCGCTCTGGCCTATCTCGTCGTCTTCGGCTCGCTCATCGCGTTCACGGCGTACGCCTGGCTGCTGCAGACCGCGCCCCTCTCGCTGGTCGCGACGTACGCGTACGTCAATCCGGTCGTCGCGGTCCTGCTCGGCTGGCTGATCCTGAACGAGCAGCTGTCCTGGCCGATCGCTGTGGGCGGCGCGGTCGTGGTGGCGGGCGTGTTCCTGATCGTCAGCACGGAACGGCGGACCTAGGGCGTGTTGCGAAAGTCCCGCCTGGCCCGCGACGCCCGGCACGCACACTCGCTGCGTTGTCGGAATCACCCAAGTACGTCCAGTACGAGG